>NZ_JBIROU010000009.1:244577-415896 GCF_044332325.1 Streptomyces sp. NPDC017095 | reverse complement strand
CGTCCGCCTCGACGCCGGCGTGGAAGCCGGCAGCGTGATCGGCCCCGCCTGGGACTCCCTCCTCGCCAAACTCATCGTCACCGGCCGCACCCGCAAGGAAGCCCTCCAGCGCGCCGCCCGCGCCCTGAACGAGTTCCAGGTCGAGGGCATGGCCACCGCGATCCCCTTCCACCGCGCCGTCGTCACCGACCCCGCGTTCGCCCCGGAGCTGACCGGCTCCAGCGACCCGTTCACGGTCCACACCCGCTGGATCGAGACCGAGTTCGTCAACGAGATCAAGCCCTTCACCGCGCCGGCCGAGGCCGGCGCGGAGGACGAGGCCGGCGGCCGCGAGACGGTCGTGGTCGAGGTCGGCGGCAAGCGCCTGGAAGTCTCCCTGCCCGCCTCCCTGGGCATGAGCCTGGCCCGGACCGGCCTCGCGGCCGGCGCCAAGCCCAAACGCCGCGCGGCCAAGAAGTCCGGCCCCGCCGCCTCCGGCGACACCCTCGCCTCCCCGATGCAGGGCACCATCGTCAAGATCGCCGTCGAGGAAGGCCAGGAAGTCGAGGAAGGCGACCTCGTCGTCGTCCTCGAAGCCATGAAGATGGAACAACCCCTCAACGCCCACAAAACCGGCACCATCAAGGGCCTGGCGGCGACGGTGGGCGCATCCGTCACCTCCGGCGCGGCCATCTGCGAGATCAAGGACTGAGCCGAGCGGCGAGCACCTGCGCCACGCCCGGCGGACCGGCTGTCCCGGTCCGCCGGGCGTGGCGTTTCCCGGACCGCCGGGCGTGGCGTTCTCCCGGACCGGCGCCGGTCCGCGGCACCCGTCGCCCTTCCCCTGCGGGCGGCAGACGGCTCAGGAAAGCGGCGGGCGGGCCTCGATGCGCATGCTCCGGTGACGTTCCTCCGCCACCCGCAGCAGGATCTCGCGCAGTTCCTCGCGCGTGCTGCCCCGGGTCTTCACGGCGTGGCAGTTCGGGCACAGGGCCACCATCTGACCGGGGTGGTCACGCCCACCGAGGGCGAGGTCACGCACATGGTCGATCTCCAGTATCGGCTGGTGCCGGTCCGTCACATCCGCGGGCTGGCCCGTGCAGCCCGGGTTCTCGCACCGCCCCTGGCTGCGCTTGAGCACCAGATAGCGGGCGGCCCGGGAGCGCTTCGGCCGGTGTGTGGTCCGTGTGTCGCGCCCGCCTGCGCCGTTCGCGGCCTCCCGCTGTTCGATGAGCCGGCAGCCCCGCTCGTACTCGGCCGCCGTGACGAGCCAGGGCTCGGGCCGGTCCGCCGCCTCCCCGGCCGCCCGCCCGGGCTGCTCCGGCTCCGTGCCGGTCTCCTCCAGGCCCACGTCCGCGAGGAGCGGGGCCGGGTCGAGACCGTCGAAGAACGTGCCGAGCAGTTCGTCCAGTACCGCGAGCCGGGTGACGGGCGAGTGCCGGAGCAGGTCGTAGACCGCCTCGGTCGGACCACCGCGCGGCCGGTGCTCGGCGAACCAGCGCTTCAGCCGCGCGTCCCCGTGGGCCGTGGGCACCTCGCCCGGGTGGTCGGGCAGCGTCCACAGCCCGTCGCGGCACAGGGACGCCACGGGGTAGTCCGGGCGCGGCCGTTCCCCACGGGCTCCGTGCCGCGCGAGCAGCGCCGCGAGCGCCTGCTCCGTCTCCGTCCAGGCCAGCAGCCGCGGTTCACCGCGCAGGGCGCGCCCCATCGCCCACAGCAGCGTGACGGGCTTGTACAGGGCGGGCCGGCCGGCGACGCGGTGCGCCCGCATCGCGGTGACGCGCCGGAGCAGCCCGCCGTGGGTGAGGGTCCCGTCCGGCGGCGGGTCCTGCGCCATCGAGAAGCCGAGCGTCTCCAGGAGGGCCACGGCGTGCTGCGCGCCACCGGAGAACTCCGCCGCGGCCAGGGGCCGCCGGCCGGGCAGGTACCCGTGCGCGGCCCCGACGATCGCCTTCGAGTCGTAGCACCTGCCGTGGTGCGCCAGCAGGTACCGGCGGGCCGGCCGGAAGCCGTAGCGGGCGAGGAAGGCCGCTCGGCCGAGGCGGTCGTACTCCTCCATCGCCTGTTCTATCTCGACCCGGGTGATGTCCGTCAGCGCCATGCCCGCACTGTAGGCGGGGCCACCGACAGCGCGGGGTCCCGCGGACGGTGGCTGCCCCGCGGGCGGCGGGCGCTACCGCCGCCGCAGGTCCGCGACGCGGGCGCGGTCCGGGTTTGCCGGTTCGGGGAGGGGGGTGGTGGAGCGGAGCGGGGAGGGGCCCGGTGCGTGGCTTCTGCGTGGTCCCGGCAGGGGGGTGCGGCGGCCCGCCGGGACCTGGTCACCCCCCTGGTTCCCGCTCCCTCCCGCCACGGCGATCTGCACGCCCTGGTCGGCGAGCGCCTGCAGCTCCGTGGCGGCGCGGTCGTCGTGGGCCGGGGGCTCGTCGGTGACCAGCCGGGTGATCAGGTCCGTCGGCACGGTCTGGAACATCGTGTCCGTGCCCAGCTTGGTGTGGTCGGCGAGGACCACGACCTCCGCGGCGGCCTGGACCAGGGCCCGGTCGACGGATGCCGAGAGCATGTTGGAGGTGGACAGGCCGCGTTCGGCGGTCAGACCGCTTCCGGAGAGGAAGGCCCTGGACACCCGCAGCCCCTGGAGGGACTGTTCGGCCCCGGAGCCGACGAGGGCGTAGTTGGAGCCGCGCAGGGTGCCTCCGGTCATCACGACCTCCACCCGGTTGGCGTGGGCCAGTGCCTGGGCCACCAGCAGGGAGTTGGTGACGACCGTCAGGCCCGGCACGCGCGCGAGGCGGCGGGCCAGCTCCTGCGTGGTCGTACCCGCTCCGACCACGATGGCCTCGCCCTCGTCGACGAGGCCCGCGGCGAGGTCGGCGATGGCCGTCTTCTCGGCGGTCGCGAGGTGCGACTTCTGCGGGAAGCCGGATTCCCGCGTGAACCCGCCCGGCAGCACCGCACCGCCGTGCCGGCGGTCGAGGAGTCCTTCTGCCTCCAGCGCCCGCACGTCCCGCCGTACGGTCACTTCGGAGGTCTGGACGACGCGGGCGAGTTCACGGAGCGACACGGCACCGTTCGCTCGCACCATTTCGAGGATCAATTGGCGACGTTCAGCAGCGAACACGAAACAGACAGTAACCCCAGCGACCGTCTGCTTTCAGCGGTTTGCGGCGAATAGCAGAAGTTGTTCGCACGGCGGGGCGGGAGGTGATATAGGACCCGTCCGCCCCGCCCATGCCGGCCGCATACGCCACGATCCGCCGTGACCAGCGGGAAGCCGGCCGGGGCCGTCAGGCCTCCGCGCTCGCCTTGCGCGTGTGCAGCTGCCGGGCGACCTCCGCGATCGACCCCGAAAGGGAGGGGTACACGGTGAAGGCGTTCGCGATCTGTTCGACCGTCAGATTGTTGTCGACGGCGATCGAGATGGGGTGGATCAGTTCCGAGGCGCGCGGCGCCACCACGACACCGCCGACGATGATGCCCGTGCCCGGCCGGGAGAAGATCTTCACGAAGCCGTCCCGGATGCCCTGCATCTTCGCGCGCGGGTTGCGCAGCAGCGGCAGCTTGACGACCCGGGCGTCGATCTTGCCCGCCTCCACGTCCGCCTGCGTGTAGCCGACCGTCGCGATCTCGGGGTCCGTGAAGACGTTCGAGGAGACGGCCTTCAGGTTCAGCGGGGCCACCGCGTCGCCCAGGAAGTGGTACATGGCGATACGTCCCTGCATGGCGGCGACGGACGCGAGCGCGAAGACGCCGGTCACGTCGCCGGCCGCGTAGACGCCGGGCGCGGTGGTGCGGGACACCTTGTCGGCCCAGATGTGGCCCGACTCGCGCAGCTTGACGCCGGCCTCCTCCAGGCCGAGACCCGCGCTGTTCGGGATGGCGCCGACGGCCATCAGGCAGTGGGTGCCGGTGATGACCCGGCCGTCGGCCAGCGTCACCTCGACCCGGTCGCCGACGCGCTTGGCGGACTGCGCGCGGGAGCGGGCCATCACGTTCATTCCGCGGCGCCGGAACACGTCCTCCAGGACGGCGGCGGCGTCCGGGTCCTCGCCGGGCAGCACCCGGTCGCGGGAGGAGACCAGGGTGACCTTGGAGCCCAGCGCCTGGTAGGCGCCGGCGAACTCGGCACCGGTGACGCCGGAGCCGACCACGATCAGCTCCTCCGGCAGCTCGGTGAGGTCGTAGACCTGGGTCCAGTTCAGGATGCGCTCGCCGTCGGGCCGGGCGTCGGGCAGCTCCCGCGGATGCCCGCCGGTGGCGATGAGGACGGCGTCGGCCGTCAGGGTCTCCTCGGAGCCGTCGGCGGCGGTGACGACGACCTTGCGGGACCCGTCCAGGGACTGCATGCCGTCCAGCCGGCCGCGGCCGCGCATGACCCGGGCGCCGGCCCGCGTCACGGACGCGGTGATGTCGTGGGACTGGGCGAGCGCGAGGCGCTTCACCCGGCGGTTGACCTTGCCCAGGTCCACGCCCACCACCCGGGCCGACCGCTCCAGCGGCGGGGTGTCGTCGGCGACGATGATCCCCAGCTCCTCGTACGAGGAGTCGAAGGTGGTCATCACCTCGGCCGTAGCGATAAGGGTCTTCGACGGCACGCAGTCGGTCAGCACCGACGCTCCGCCCAGACCGTCGCAGTCGACGACGGTCACCTCCGCGCCGAGCTGAGCGGCCACGAGGGCCGCTTCATATCCGCCGGGTCCGCCACCGATGATCACGATCCGAGTCACGTACTCCATTGTCCCGCACGCTTCAACGTGCCACTGCCCGGGGGCGCCGCCGGGACACTCCCGTGACGCCCGGGGCCCGCGGGACGGCTGCCGTACCCTCTGACCATGTCGCTCTATGCCGCGTACGCCGGCAACCTCGACGCGCGTCTGATGTCCCGCCGCGCCCCGCACTCTCCGCTGCGCGCCACCGGCTGGCTGAACGGCTGGCGGCTGACCTTCGGGGGCGAGCAGCTCGGCTGGGACGGCGCGCTGGCGACGATCGTCGAGGACCCGCTGGCCCAGGTCTTCGTGGGCCTGTACGAGATCGCCCCGATGGACGAGGACTCGCTCGACCGCTGGGAGGGCGGGGCGCTCGACCTCTACCGGCGGGTACGCGTGCGCGCGCACACCCTGGACGGCGAGGAACCGGCCTGGGCCTACGTCCTCAACGGCTACGAGGGCGGGCTGCCGTCGGCACGCTATCTGGGCGAGATCGCCGACGCGGCGGAGTCGGCGGGCGCCCCGCACGACTATGTGATGGAGCTGCGCAAGCGCCCCTGCTGAGGCGCCGCCACCGCCCCGTTCGCGCACCTCCTCCCCTTCCGTCCACCGTTTGTGGAAAACGACAAGGCAACGAAACCAATCCCGTGGGCTCTGTCATCTACGCGCGTAGGCGAAGAGCGGTTACCCTCGTCGGCGTGAACGCATCTCTTCTTCCGGACGACATCCAGGGCGACCCGTACGCCGCCGCCGACGCCGCCGCCACGCGCCTGCGCGCGCTCACCGGCGCCGAGACCCACGACGTCGCCCTCGTGATGGGCTCCGGCTGGGCTCCGGCCATCGACGCCCTGGGCGCTCCCGACGCCGAGTTCCAGGTCACCGAGCTGCCCGGCTTCCCGCCGCCGGCCGTCGAGGGGCACGGCGGCAAGGTCCGCTCGTACTCCTTCGGTGACAAGCGCGCCCTGGTCTTCCTGGGCCGCACCCACTACTACGAGGGCCGTGGCGTCGCCGCCGTCGCCCACGGCGTGCGCACCGCCGTCGCCGCCGGCTGCAAGACGGTCGTGCTCACCAACGGCTGCGGCGGCCTGCGCGAGGGCATGCGCCCCGGCCAGCCGGTGCTCATCAGCGACCACATCAACCTCACGGCGACCTCCCCGATCGTCGGCGCCAACTTCGTCGACCTGACGGACCTGTACTCGCCGCGCCTGCGCGCCCTGTGCAAGGAGATCGACCCCTCGCTGGAGGAGGGCGTCTACGCCCAGTTCCCCGGCCCGCACTACGAGACCCCGGCCGAGATCCGCATGGCCCGGGTCATCGGCGCGGACCTGGTCGGCATGTCCACCGTCCTGGAGGCGATCGCCGCCCGCGAGGCGGGCGCCGAGGTGCTGGGCATCTCCCTGGTCACCAACCTGGCCGCGGGCATGACCGGCGAGCCCCTCAACCACGAGGAGGTCCTCCAGGCGGGCCGCGACTCGGCGGCGCGCATGGGCCAGCTGCTGACCCGGGTGCTGAGCCGCATCTGACCCGCCGGACGGACGAGCGGACGGACGGGCGCGAGCAGGGCGGGCACGGGCCGGGCGGGACGCGGCGGCCGGTGACGGCGGCACGGGGGCTGGGCAGGGCGGTACGGCGGCGAGGCCGGCGTACGGCAGCCGGTACGGCGACCGGTGACGGAGACCGGCGTACGGCCGGCGGCACGACGGCCGGTCATGGTGGCACGGCCCCTTCTGGACGCGCCTGCGGGCCCGCCCGCTCACTCGTCCGCCCGGCCCTCCGCTTACGGCATTCCGCGTTCCGGCCGGCCGGCCGCGCAGGACGGGGTCCGGGGGCACAGTCCCCCACCGGACCAGGTAGACACAGGAGAGGTTGATCCCAAGGTGCACGACGATCTGATCGCCCGGGCCAAGGCCTGGCTCGCCGAGGACCCGGACCAGGAGACCCGCGACGAACTCGCCGGGCTGATCGACGCCGGTGCCGTCGAGGAGCTGGCGGCCCGCTTCGCCGGCACCCTCCAGTTCGGCACCGCCGGCCTGCGCGGCGAACTCGGCGCCGGCCCGATGCGCATGAACCGCGGCGTCGTCATCCGTGCCGCCGCGGGCCTCGCCGCGTACCTGAGGAAGCAGGGCCGGGGCGACGGCCTGGTCGTCATCGGCTACGACGCCCGCCACAAGTCCGCCGACTTCGCCCGGGACACCGCCGCCGTGATGACCGGCGCCGGTCTGCGTGCCGCCGTACTCCCCCGCCCGCTGCCCACGCCCGTGCTCGCCTTCGCGATCCGGCACCTGGGCGCGGTCGCCGGCGTGGAGGTCACCGCCAGCCACAACCCGCCCCGCGACAACGGCTACAAGGTCTACCTCGGCGACGGCTCGCAGATCGTCCCGCCCGCCGACGCGGAGATCGCCGCCGAGATCGCCGCCATCGCCTCCCTGCACGACGTCCCCCGTCCGGACGCCGGCTGGGAGATCCTGGACGACAAGGTCCTGGACGCCTATCTGGCCCGTACGGACGCCGTCCTGGCCGCCGGTTCCCCGCGCACCGCCCGCACGGTCTACACGGCCATGCACGGCGTCGGCAAGGACGTGCTGCTGGCCGCCTTCGCCCGGGCCGGCTTCCCGGAGCCGGTGCTGGTCGCCGAGCAGGCCGAGCCGGACCCGGACTTCCCGACGGTCGCCTTCCCGAACCCGGAGGAGCCGGGCGCGGTGGACCTGGCGTTCGCGCGGGCCCGCGCCACGGACCCGGACCTGGTCATCGCCAACGACCCGGACGCCGACCGCTGCGCCGTGGCCGTCCGGGACGGCGGCGACTGGCGGATGCTGCGCGGCGACGAGGTCGGCGCCCTGCTCGCCGCCCATCTGGTCCGGAGCGGCGCCCGGGGCACCTTCGCGGAGTCGATCGTCTCCTCCTCGCTGCTCGGCCGGATCGCGCGGAAGGCGGGGCTGCCGTACGAGGAGACCCTGACCGGCTTCAAGTGGATCGCCCGCGTCGACGGCCTGCGCTACGGCTACGAGGAGGCCCTCGGCTACTGCGTGGACCCCGAGGGCGTGCGCGACAAGGACGGCATCACCGCGGCGCTGCTGATCACCGAGCTGGCGTCGGTGCTGAAGGAGGAGGGCCGTACGCTCCTCGACCTGCTCGACGACCTCGCCGTGGAGCACGGCCTGCACGCCACCGACCAGCTCTCCGTCCGGGTCGAGGACCTGTCGCTGATCGCGGACGCGATGCGCCGGCTGCGCGAGCAGCCGCCGGCGGAGCTGGCCGGTCTGCCCGTCGTCCGGGCCGAGGACCTGTCCCGGGGCACGGACGCGCTGCCGCCCACGGACGGCCTGCGCTACACCCTGGACGGCGCCCGGGTCGTCGTCCGCCCGAGCGGCACCGAGCCGAAGCTGAAGTGCTATCTGGAGGTCGTCGTACCGGTCTCCGGGCCCGCCGGCCTGCCGGCCGCGCGCACCCGCGCGACCGAGCTGCTGACGGCCGTCAAGCGGGACCTGTCGGCGGCCGCGGGCATCTGAGCCCGCCCACCGGACACCCGGCGCGCACGCCCGCCCGCCGGGCACCGGACATCGGCACCGGGGGCGCACGCCGGCCCTCCCGGGCACCGGAACACCGGGGCGCGCACGCCGGTCCTGCTGGATACGAGCGACGCCGGGGCGCGCACGCCGGTCCGTCCGCATACGAGCGACCCGCATACGAGCGACGCCGGGCACCCTCACGGGAGCCCGGCGTCGTCCGCAGGGGCGGGGGGCCGTCCGGCGAAGACACGCCCCCGCCCGCTCTCACCCCGTGGCGAGCAGGATCGCCAGCAGGACCGCGCCGGCGACCGCCGGTGCGGCCACCTCGTAGGCCCAGCGCACGGTGACCTCGCCCTGCGCCTGCTCGGCCGCTTCGTGGTGTTCGAGGAGTTCGCGCAGGTCGTCCATGACCTTGTCGGTCTCGGCGCGGGCCGGCCCGGTGTCCGGACCGCGCAGGCTGAACCCGCCGAGGCCGAAGCCGCCCGGCCCGAGCCCGCCGCCCCCGCCGCCCGGCGTCCCGCCCCGGGCCGCGTCCGCCGCCGCCCGCTGCTGCCGGCGGGCCGCCTTCTTGCGGGCGCGCAGCGAGACGGGTACGGCCCAGAGCTGGTATTTGCCGCCGGACTTCGTGAGGACCTCGTTGGTGTAGCCGGAGCGCAGGCCGGCGATCTCGCCCCAGGGCACGGTGATCACCCGGAACGGGTTGCGGACGCGCAGCCGCTCCTCGTTGGCGAAGACCGCCGGGCGCAGGGTGAACGCGACGACCAGCGGCACGATCAGGATCAGGCCGGCCAGCGCCAGCCACGGGGTGCGGCCGTGGCCCTTGAACAGCGCGTCGAAGCCCAGCCAGAGGACGACCAGGAGCAGCAGCACGCCGCCCGCCAGCCCCAGGGGCGAGCGGTAGATCCGGTCCTTGGGGGCGGGCACCGGGGGCTGTGACACGGGTGACGGGTGGTCCGGGGTGGTCATGGGCCGATTCTGCCCCACGCCCGCGTCACCCGTCCGGCCCGGCCGGAGACGGACCCGTCACACCTCCCCGCGGCCTCCCCGCGCGCGGGCCGCTGACGCCCGCCGTCGTACGCGCCGGGCCGCGCGCGCCCCTCCCGCCGTACGCCCCGCGCCGCCCGCGCCCCGCCACGATCCGCCCTCGGGCTATACATCCGCTACGCGCGTAGATATGCTCGTCTGGTGACCATGCCCACTACCGCACCCACAGCTCACGCTCTCTCGGACGTCGCCGCGTCCGACAGCACGCTGCGCCGCTTCCTGCACGGGCTGCCCGGCGTCGACGCGGTCGGCCTGGAGGCGCGGGCCGCGTCTCTCGGCACCCGTTCCATCAAGACCACCGCGAAGGCGTACGCCATCGACCTCGCCATCTCGATGGTCGACCTGACGACGCTGGAAGGCGCGGACACCCCGGGCAAGGTCCGGGCGCTCGGCGCCAAGGCAGTCCATCCCGACCCCACGGACCGCACGGCGCCGACGACGGCCGCGGTCTGCGTCTACCCCGACATGGTGACCGCCGCCAAGGAGGCCGTCGCCGGCTCCGGCGTGAAGGTCGCCTCGGTGGCCACCGCGTTCCCGGCCGGCCGGGCCGCGCTCGGCGTGAAGCTGGCCGACGTCCGCGACGCCGTCGCCGCCGGTGCCGACGAGATCGACATGGTCATCGACCGGGGCGCGTTCCTCGCCGGCAAGTACCTGAAGGTGTACGACGAGATCGTGGCCGTGCGGGAGGCCTGCGGGACGAGCGCCCGGCTGAAGGTCATCTTCGAGACCGGCGAGCTGTCGACGTACGACAACATCCGCCGCGCCTCCTGGCTCGGCATGCTGGCCGGCGCCGACTTCATCAAGACCTCCACCGGCAAGGTCGCCGTGAACGCGACCCCCGCGAACACGCTGCTGATGCTGGAGGCCGTCCGGGACTTCCGCGCGCAGACCGGCGTGCAGATCGGCGTGAAGCCGGCCGGCGGCATCCGCACCTCCAAGGACGCCGTCAAGTTCCTGGTGCTCGTCAACGAGACGGCCGGCGAGGACTGGCTGGACAACCACTGGTTCCGCTTCGGCGCCTCCTCGCTCCTCAACGACCTGCTGATGCAGCGTCAGAAGCTGGCCACGGGCCGCTACTCCGGGCCCGACTACGTAACGGTGGACTGACACATGGCATTCGAGTACGCTCCCGCGCCCGAGTCGCGCGCGGTCGTCGACATCGCTCCGTCCTACGGCCTCTTCATCGACGGCGAGTTCGTCGACAGCGCGGGCGGGGATCTCGTCAAGACGGTCTCGCCGTCCACCGAGGAAGTGCTCTCCGAGTACACCCAGGCCACCGCGGAGGACGTCGACCGGGCGGTCAGGGCGGCCCGCAAGGCGTTCGAGAAGTGGTCGGCGCTGCCCGGCGCCGAGCGCGCCAAGTACCTGTTCCGCATCGCCCGGATCATCCAGGAGCGCAGCCGCGAGCTGGCGGTCCTGGAGACGCTGGACAACGGCAAGCCGATCAAGGAGACCCGCGACGCGGACCTCCCGCTGGTCGCCGCGCACTTCTTCTACTACGCGGGCTGGGCCGACAAGCTGGACCACGCCGGTTTCGGCGCGAACCCGCGTCCGCTGGGCGTCGCCGGCCAGGTGATCCCCTGGAACTTCCCGCTGCTGATGCTGGCGTGGAAGATCGCCCCGGCGCTGGCGACCGGCAACACGGTCGTGCTGAAGCCGGCCGAGACGACCCCGCTGTCCGCCCTGTTCTTCGCGGACATCTGCCGTCAGGCGGGCCTGCCCCGGGGCGTCGTCAACATCGTCACCGGCGACGGCCGCACCGGCGCCGCGCTGGTCGCGCACCCGGACGTGGACAAGGTGGCCTTCACCGGCTCCACGGCGGTGGGCAAGCAGATCGCCCGGACGGTCGCCGGCACCCGCAAGAAGCTCACGCTGGAACTGGGCGGCAAGGGCGCCAACATCGTCTTCGACGACGCGCCGGTCGACCAGGCCGTCGAGGGCATCGTGAACGGCATCTTCTTCAACCAGGGCCAGGTCTGCTGCGCGGGCTCGCGGCTGCTGGTGCAGGAGTCGGTCCAGGACGAGGTGCTGGACGCCCTCAAGCGCCGCCTGTCCACGCTGCGCCTCGGCGACCCGCTGGACAAGAACACCGACATCGGCGCGATCAACTCCGCCGAGCAGCTGGCCCGGATCACCGCGCTGGCCGAGCGGGGCGAGGCGGAGGGCGCCGAGCGCTGGTCCCCGTCCTGCGCACTGCCCTCGGCCGGCTACTGGTTCGCCCCGACGCTGTTCACGAACGTCACCCAGGCGCACACGGTCGCCCGCGAGGAGATCTTCGGCCCGGTGCTGTCGGTGCTCACCTTCCGCACGCCGGACGAGGCGGTCGCCAAGGCGAACAACACCCCGTACGGCCTGTCGGCGGGCATCTGGACCGAGAAGGGCTCGCGCATCCTGGCGGTCGCCGGCAAGCTGCGGGCCGGTGTCGTCTGGTCCAACACGTTCAACAAGTTCGACCCGACCTCGCCGTTCGGCGGTTACAAGGAGTCGGGCTTCGGCCGCGAGGGCGGCCGCCACGGCCTGGAGGCGTACCTCGATGTCTGATCGGCTCAGTGTCTTCAAGACCTACAAGCTGTACGTCGGCGGGAAGTTCCCGCGTTCCGAGAGCGGCCGGGTGTACGAGGTGACCGACTCGAAGGGCAAGTGGCTGGCGAACGCGCCGCTCTCCTCCCGCAAGGACGCCCGTGACGCGGTCGTGGCCGCGCGCAAGGCGTTCGGCGGCTGGTCCGGCGCGACCGCGTACAACCGCGGCCAGGTCCTCTACCGCGTCGCGGAGATGCTGGAGGGCCGCAAGGAGCAGTTCGTCCGGGAGGTCGCGGACGCGGAGGGCCTGTCGAAGTCGAAGGCGGCGGCCGTCGTGGACGCCACGATCGACCGCTGGGTCTGGTACGCGGGCTGGACCGACAAGATCGCCCAGGTGCTGGGCGGCGCCAACCCGGTCGCGGGCCCGTACTTCAACCTCTCCTCCCCGGAGCCGACCGGCGTGGTCGCCGTGCTGGCCCCGCAGGACTCGTCCTTCCTCGGTCTGGTCTCGGTCCTGGCCCCGGTGATCGCCACCGGCAACACGGCGGTCGTGATCGCCTCGGAGAAGGCTCCGCTGCCCGCGCTGTCCCTGGCCGAGGTGCTGGCCACCTCCGACGTGCCGGGCGGCGTGGTCAACGTGCTGTCCGGCCGTACGGCGGAGATCGCGGCGCCGCTCGCCGCGCACCAGGACGTCAACGCCATCGACCTCGCGGGCGCGGACGAGGAGCTGGCGAAGGAGCTGGAGATCGCGGCGGCCGACAATCTCAAGCGGGTGCTCCGTCCCCAGCCTGTGGATTACGCCGAGACGCCGGGCATCGAGCGGATGACGGCGTTCCTGGAGACGAAGACGGTCTGGCACCCGACCGGGTCGCTGGGCGCCTCCGGCTCCTCCTACTGACGCCGCCACCGGCCCGGCGCCTCCGTCGGCCCGGGACGGGGACTACCGAGTCGGTCTGTGACTGGCGGGCCGGCCCGGGACCAGCGGGTCGGCCCGGACTGCTGAGCCGGTTCGGGACTACTGACGGCCCAGTGCCCCCAGCAGCGGGCCCACCCCCGGCACGCTGCCCAGCGACGGGGCCTGGGCCAGCGGGGCCGTCAGCATCCGGGAGCCGACCGGCTTGAAGTCGGCGAGCTGGGTGCCCACCCCGTTGTCCAGCGGGTCGACGCCGGTGCCCGCCAGCGGGTTGGGCTTGAGCCCGGCGACCGGGCCGGTGACATAGCCGACGATGCCCGTCGTGGCGCGCAGGCCGGCCTGGGGGTCGATGGTGCCGAAGTCGAGGGGCCGGTAGTTGACGCCCAGGCCGGGAACCGAGTCGGCGGACGCCGTGGCCGCGCCCGCGCCCAGGGCCGCTCCCGCGGCGGCGAGGACGAGCAGGGCGCGCCGTGCGGCGGGGCGGTGCGGAGAAGTGTGTCGGGCCATCGCTGATGCCACCTTCTGGTGCGCAGGGTGATGCTGTCGACACGAAGGGTAGTTGAGGCGGGACGCGCGCTCAAAAGCGGACCCGCGGGGTCGGCAGGGCGCCCGCCATGCGTCAAACTGGTGTTCCGTGAGCATTCATCCTCCGTCTCCCGCCCGTGTCGTGCTGCTGTGCGGCCCCTCGGGCTCGGGCAAGTCCCTCGTCGCCGCCCGCTCCGGGCTTCCCGTGCTGCGCCTGGACGACTTCTACAAGGAGGGCGACGACCCGACTCTGCCGCTGGTGGAGGGGAGCGCGGACATCGACTGGGACCACCCGCGGTCCTGGGACGCGGACGTCGCGGTCGAGGCCATCGCCCGGCTGTGCGCCACGGGTTCGACGCCGGTGCCGGTGTACGACCTCGCGCGCAGCGCCCGTACCGGCGAGCGGACGCTGCGCATCGGCCGTACCCCGGTGTTCATCGCCGAGGGCATCTTCGCCGCGGAGATCGTCGGGCGCTGCCGGGAGC
Organism: Streptomyces sp. NPDC017095; assembly: GCF_044332325.1. Lineage (NCBI taxonomy): Bacteria > Bacillati > Actinomycetota > Actinomycetes > Kitasatosporales > Streptomycetaceae > Streptomyces > Streptomyces sp. NPDC017095. The sequence goes on along the minus strand of NZ_JBIROU010000009.1, from coordinate 402,218 downwards.
TGGGCGTGCTGGCGGACGCGCTGTGCCTGACCCGCGGCCCGGTCACCACCTTCCGGCGGCGCTTCCTGCGGGACCTGAAGGAGGGCCGCAAGTCGGTGCCGTTCCTGCTGCGGCGCGGCTGGCGGCTGATGCGCGCGGAACGGTCGATCGTCGCCCACCAGGTGTCCCTGGGCGCGCGTGCGTGCGGCCGGGACGAGGCCCTGGGCCGGCTGGCGACCGCGGCGGCCGACCGGCGGGCCCGGCAGGAGACGGCGGCCTGACCGCCGTACGGCTACCGGTTACGCCGGCCTGACCGGCGTACCGCTACCGGCACGGCGGCGTGATCGCCGTACCGGAGCGCGGAAAGCGGAACGGGACCGGCCGGCCCCCCGGCCCGCCGATCCCGTTCCTCTGTGCTCCCCCGTTGTTCCCCCGTGTCCCCCCTCGGGCCATCCCCCGATGGCCCCCTGCCTCAGGCGACCAGTTCGCCGAAGGCGCTCTCCTCGTCACGGCCGAAGCTGAGGACCTCGTCCTCGCGCAGCCGGCGCAGCGAGCGCCAGATGCTGGACTTCACCGTGCCGACGCTGATGCCGAGGATGTCGGCGATCTCCGGGTCCGTGCGGCCCTCGTAGTAGCGCAGGACCAGCATGGTGCGCTGGAGTTCGGGCAGCCGGGCCAGCGCCTGCCACAGGACCGCGCGCAGCTCGGTGCCGCGCATCGCGTCCGTCTCGCCGGGCGTCTCGGGCAGTTCCTCGGTCGGGTACTCGTTGAGCTTGCGCCGCCGCCAGGCGCTGATGTGCAGGTTCGTCATGGTGCGGCGCAGGTATCCGCCGACCGCGGCCTTGTCGCTGATCCGGTCCCAGGCCCGGTACGTCGAGAACAGCGCGCTCTGCAGCAGGTCCTCGGCCTCGAAGCGGTCGCCGGTCAGGTGGTAGGCGGTGGCGTACAGGGAGGCGCGGCGTTCCTGGACGTAGGCGGTGAACTCCGCCTCCGTCAGCGAACGGCGCCGCTCCCCCGAGTCCTCCCTGTACGCGGTTCCCCCGTGCGTCTCCCCCGTGTGCGCGTCAACCACCGACATGTACGCCGGGTGCTGACGCCCGGTGCCGCGAGCGCACCCCCATCCGCTCGCGCCACCGGACTTCTCGGACCCCCGGTGCACGTCGTGCAGACGCGTGATCACTGCGCTGGTGCTGATGCCGTGCAGCGTTTTCATCTCGCGCTCCCCGTCGTGGACTTCCGGTGATTCGGTGGTGCCGGGCCGGTTGTGGATCATCCCCCCGCCCTGTGACCAAAAGCCTGCCGGGGGCACTTCATCGCCGTGTCCGCCGACTGTCACAGACCTGTCACAGGGGTCCCGCCCCCGGCCGTCACCCGCCGCGCACGGCCGGTGGCGGTGGGGAAGGCAGGGCGCCGGCGGGTCGTACGACACCCGCTCCATGGGCCAGAATGAGCGCGTGCCTTCCCTGTTGCTGATCGAGGACGACGACGCCATCCGCACGGCCCTGGAGCTGTCCCTGACGCGCCAGGGTCACCGGGTGGCCACCGCTGCCAGCGGCGAGGACGGTCTGAAGCTGCTGCGCGAACAGCGGCCGGACCTGATCGTGCTGGACGTGATGCTGCCCGGCATCGACGGGTTCGAGGTCTGCCGGCGCATCCGGCGCACCGACCAGTTGCCTATCATCCTGCTGACCGCGCGCAGTGACGACATCGACGTGGTGGTCGGGCTGGAGTCGGGGGCCGACGACTATGTCGTCAAGCCGGTGCAGGGACGGGTGCTGGACGCCCGGATCCGGGCCGTGCTGCGCCGCGGCGAGCGCGAGTCCAGCGACTCGGCGACCTTCGGCAACGTCGTCATCGACCGCTCCGCGATGACCGTCACGAAGAACGGCGAGGACCTCCAGCTGACCCCGACCGAACTGCGGCTGCTGCTGGAGCTGAGCCGGCGGCCCGGTCAGGCGCTGTCCCGGCAGCAGTTGCTGCGGCTGGTGTGGGAGCACGACTACCTGGGCGACTCGCGCCTGGTCGACGCGTGTGTGCAGCGGCTGCGCGCCAAGGTCGAGGACGTGCCGTCCTCCCCGACGCTGATCCGTACCGTCCGTGGTGTCGGCTACCGCCTGGACGCTCCTCAGTGACCGAGACGCGAGGAGGGCTGCGCGGCTGGGCCGCGGGGCGCGGGGGAAGCCTGTCGCGGCTCAGGTTCACGAGCCTCAGGCTGCGGCTGGTCGTCGTCTTCGGGCTGGTGGCGCTCACCGCCGCCGTGTCCGCGTCCGGCATCGCCTACTGGCTCAACCGGGAGGCGGTGCTCACCCGCGCCCAGGACGCGGTGCTGCGCGACTTCCGGCAGGAGATGCAGAACCGCGCCGGCGCGCTGCCCGAGCGCCCGACCCAGGACCAGCTCCAGCGCGCGGCGGGCCAGATGGCCGCCAGCAGCCAGCGCTTCAGCGTGCTGCTGGTCGCCGAGGACGCCGGGGGCAAGACGGTGTACGGCACCTCGGGCGGCATCAACGGCTTCGCGCTGGAGGACGTGCCCGGCTCGCTGCGCACGGCCGTGGCCAAGCGGCAGCGGGCGACCGGCGCCGACGAGGAGCCGTACCACCTGTATTGGCAGCGGGTCACGGACCACGGCACGCCGTATCTGGTGGCCGGCACCCGCGTCATCGGCGGCGGCCCGACCGGTTACATGGCGAAGTCCCTGGAACCGGAGGCGAAGGACCTCAACTCGCTGGCCTGGTCGCTGGGCATCGCCACCGGGCTCGCGCTGATCGGCGCCGCGCTGCTCGCGCAGGCCGCCGCCACGACCGTGCTGAAGCCGGTGCACCGGCTCGGAGTGGCCGCGCGGCGGCTCGGCGAGGGCAGGCTGGACACCCGGCTGCGGGTCTCCGGCACCGATGAACTCGCCGATCTGTCCCGGACGTTCAACAACGCCGCCGAGGCGCTGGAGAAGCGGGTCGCGGACATGGCCGCCCGGGACGAGGCGTCCCGCCGGTTCGTCGCCGACATGTCGCACGAGCTGCGGACGCCGCTCACCGCCATCACCGCCGTCACGGAGGTGCTGGAGGAGGAGCTGGAGTCGGAGGCCGGCGGCATCGACCCGATGGTCGAGCCCGCGGTCCGGCTGGTGGTCAGCGAGACGCGGCGGCTGAACGACCTGGTCGAGAACCTGATGGAGGTCACCCGCTTCGACGCGGGCACCGCCCGGTTGGTGCTGGACGACGTCGACGTGGCCGACCAGATCACCGCCTGCATCGACGCCCGGGCCTGGCTGGACGCGGTGGAGCTGGACGCCGAGCGCGGCATCCACGCCCGGCTGGACCCGCGCCGCCTGGACGTCATACTCGCCAATCTGGTCGGCAACGCGCTCAAGCACGGCGGGTCGCCGGTGCGGGTGTCGGTGCGCGAGACGGACGACTCGGTCGAGATCCGGGTCCGCGACCACGGGCCCGGCATCCCCGAGGACGTCCTGCCACACGTCTTCGACCGCTTCTACAAGGCGAGCGCGTCCCGGCCCCGCTCCGAGGGCAGCGGGCTCGGCCTCTCCATCGCCCTGGAGAACGCCCACATCCACGGCGGCGACATCAGCGCGGCCAACTCCGAGGAGGGCGGCGCGGTCTTCACGCTCCGCCTGCCCCGGGACTCCTCGCCGCTGACCGAGCGGGACGGCGACGGGGACGGCGGGGACGGCACCGGCGGACCGGACACCGGCACGCCGGGGAAGGCGGGGTCATGACCGTACGACGCCTGGTGGCGCTGCCCCTGCTCGGCGCGCTGCTCACCGGCTGCGGCATCCGGGCCACGGAGGTGCCGACCGACTTCGGGGCGGCGCCGTCCCGGGTGCCGTGCACGCTGACCGGGCCGGACCTGTCCACGCAGTCCTCGCGCGGGGTGCCGGCGCAGGTCTTCCTGCTGTGCGGGGCGTCCCTGGTGGCCGTGGACCGCACCGTGCCGGTCCCTGAGGGCACGCCGGACGCCCGGCGCCGGGTGATCGTGGCGCAGGGGCTGCTGGACCAGCTCGCCGCGTCCCCGTCGGCCGCGGAGCGCTCCGCGGGCTATACGACGTACGTGCCGGGCGGTCTCGGTGTGCGCGGGCCCGGCCCGAAGGACCCCGAGGACACGCTCCGGCTGACCACGGCCCCGTCGCGGCTCACCTCCTACGCCTTGGCCCAGCTCGTGTGCACCCTGTCCGACTCGGCGGCCACGGAGGGCGACGGCTCGGTCATCCTGGGCGGCCCGGACGGCAGCCCGCTGCGCCGCTACGAGTGCACGGACCGGGTCCGCGAACGCCCGGGCGGCACCCGGTCGCCGTCGGGCGAGGTGACCGACTCGTAGCGACTCCGGGCCGCCGGCTGCCCCGGGTCGGGGGGCCGGCTGTCCGGGTTCGGGGGGCGGGATGCGGGTGTGTGCGGGGCGGACCGGCGCGGGCGGTGGGGGCTGGAGCGGGCCGTGGCCCGGCGCGGGCGGGGAGGTCCGGAGCCTGCGGAGGCCGGTGGTCCGGGTGGGCCGGGGGTGTGCGGCGGGCCGCGCGCTCTTGCGTGCGCCCCCGCCATGTCCAGCCGAATCGTTTCCACCCGGAACCAATCGGCTTCGCCCCGGCGTCTAGGGGGGAGTGCAGCGTCAAGGCTCCATCGGCGGCAGCGCCGTGATCCGCGTCCGTGTGACAGGGGGTGTCCTCCTCGTCGCGCACCTCGCCCTCGTCGCCTGGCTGATGCTGCGTCCCCTGGACGTCCCCTGGGTGATGCCCCCGAACCTGCGCCCGCTGGCCGGTGTCCGGGCCGATCTGGCGCTGGGCTGGCCGGGCGCCGCCAGACCGCTCGGCGAGGGGCTCGCGCTGCTCGCGCCGCTGGGCGTGCTGCTGCCGGCGGCGCACGGGAGGCTCACCGTCTCCCCGCTCGTCTCACTGCTGCGGACGGCCGCCGCCGGCGCGCTGATCTCCCTCGGCATCGCTCTGTTGCAGACCGGTGTGCCGGGCCGGGTCGTGGACGTCGACTCCCTCCTGCTGAACACGGCGGGTGTCGTCCTCGCCCACCTGGCCGTCGTCCCGGCGGGCCGCGCCCTGCTGCGGCGGGCGGCGAGGGAATCCGGCGAGACCGGGCCGCCCTTCACCGTCCCGGAGGAGCCGCCTCAGGGCCGTACCCCGACGATTTCCAGGGTCGGTATCGCCCCTTGGAGTGATGCTTCGTCCCCTTCGTCTGCCTATCGTTGAGGGCAGTTGAGGGTCCCGCCGGGACCCGCCAGCGGCTCGTCAGCGAGCCGACGACCACGGAGGAGCCGACATGACCGCCCTTTCCCGCCCCACCCACGGCCGCGTGATCGGCGGAGTCTGCGCCGGACTGGCCCGCCGGTTCGGCACCTCGGCCACGACGATGCGGGTGATCTTCCTGGTGTCCTGTCTGCTGCCGGGCCCGCAGTTCCTGCTGTACATAGCGCTGTGGCTGCTGCTGCCGTCCGAGGACAAGGTGCGTACGGCCTGGTGAGCGCGGGGACGCGCCCCGGGGGCGCGTCCGGACGTACCCGCACCGGAGCGCCCCGCGTGTCGTGCGGAGGGCGGGCTCAGCCGAGCGGGAGCCCGTTGACCGGCACACCGTGCGTGGGCAGCCCCTTCAGCGGCAGTCCGCCGAGCAGACCGGCGACCGGCTTGGTCGGTCCCTCGGCGACGACGCTCTCGGCGACGGGCTGCGCGGCGGCCGCTCCCTTCTTCAGGGCCGGGAGCGCGGCGGCGGCACCGCGCTTGGCCACGGGCTTGAGCGTCTTCACCGCTCCGCTCTCGGGCAGCGCGTCGATGAGCTGCTCGGGCGGCAGCGTCTTCGTGACGGTGTCCAGCGTGTGGCCGGCGTCCCGGGCGGCCGGGGCCGCGTGGGCCGCGCCCGCGCCGACGGCGGCGATGGCGGCACCGAGGGCGGCGACACCGAGGGTCCTGGCAGCAGACTGCTTCATGGTGATTGCGTCCTTGCGTGCGGAGAAACGAGATCACAAACGATCCGAGCGGTCCACGACCGTAAACACCCCACACCGCCCACCGCAAATACCAAAATGCGGGCGCCGGGTGAGGGAGCGCCCGCATTCCGTGCCGCACAGGATGCGGCGACTATGCCTCCGGACTGCCGGAACCGCTGGTAGAGGCGGTCTGCCGGAACAGCCATTCGGATTTCAGCTCGGCGAATCCGGGCTTGATGACGTCATTGATCATCGCGAGTCTTTCATCGAAAGGAATGAACGCTGATTTCATCGCATTGACGGAGAACCACTGGACGTCGTCCAGCGTGTAATCGAAAGCGGACACGAGATGCTCGAATTCCCGGCTCATACTGGTGTGCGACATCAGCCGGTTGTCGGTGTTCACGGTGGCCCGGAAGTGCAGCCGGCGCAGCAGCCCGATCGGGTGCTCGGCGTAGGAGGTCGCGGCTCCGGTCTGGAGGTTGGAGCTGGGGCACAGTTCCAGCGGGATGCGCTTGTCCCGCACATAGGAGGCGAGCCGGCCGAGGGTGACGGAGCCGTCCTCGTGGACCTCGATGTCGTCGATGATCCGCACACCGTGCCCGAGCCGGTCGGCACCGCACCACTGGAGCGCCTGCCAGATGGAGGGCAGCCCGAACGCCTCGCCGGCGTGGATGGTGAAATGATTGTTTTCCCGCTTCAGGTACTCGAAGGCGTCGAGGTGCCGGGTGGGCGGGTAGCCGGCCTCGGCACCGGCGATGTCGAAGCCGACCACGCCCGAGTCCCGGTGGCGGTTGGCCAGTTCGGCGATCTCCAGGGAGCGGGCCGCGTGCCGCATGGCGGTGAGCAGGACGCCGACCCGGATGCGCCGGCCGTTCTCCCGGGCCAGCCGCTCGCCCTGCCGGAAGCCCTCGTTGACGGCCTCCACCACCTCCTCCAGGGTCAGCCCCGCGCCGAGGTGCTGCTCGGGCGCGTACCGGACCTCGGCGTAGACGACGCCGTCCTCCGCGAGGTCCTCGGCGCACTCCCGGGCGACCCGGACCAGGGCCTGCCGGGTCTGCATCACGCCGACCGTGTGCCGGAAGGTCTCCAGATAGCGTTCCAGGGAGCCGGAGTCGGCGGCCTCCCGGAACCAGAGGCCCAGTTTCTCCGGGTCGGTCTCGGGCAGCCCGGCGTAACCGCTCTCCCGGGCGAGGTCGACGACGGTTTCCGGGCGGAGTCCGCCGTCGAGATGATCGTGCAGCAGTACCTTGGGCGCCCGGCGGATCTGGTCCGGCGTGGGAACGTGGGCCGGAGCGGTCGCCGGGACGGCCCCCGTCGGTGCAGTCTGGCTCGTCATTTCGGCACTCTAACTCCTACGCGCGTAGAACACCCGGATCCGGCAGCGGTTTCCGGTGCTTTTCCGTCGATACGCAACGGTGACCCGACGTACGGGTTTCGTACACCGCGCCTTCTGACACTGTTCTGTCATGGGACAGCAAGCGACACCGCCGCGAACGGCCAGGCTGGGAAAGGCAGTCGGCCCGCGGCCGGCAGCGGTGTGCGGAGCGGTGCTGCTGCTCCCCGGGGGCGAGGAGGTCTCGGTCCGCCGGCCGTCCCCCGTCCGCCCGATGACCCTCGTCCGCGCCCTGGGCCGCCGCCTCGCCCGCGCGGGCCACGCCGAGGGACTGGCCGTGCACCCCGTGCACTACCGCTACCGCGGCTGGAACGGCGGCGAGGCGCATCTGGCGGCGGACGCCGAGTGGGCCGCCGACGAGGTCGTCCGCCGGTACGGGGACGTGCCGGTGTGCCTGGCCGGCGTGGACATGGGCGGCAGGGCGGCGTTGCGGGCGGGCGGCCACGAGGCGGTCAACTCCGTGGTCGCGCTGGCTCCCTGGCTGCCGGAGGAGGACATGGCCGCGCCCGCCGAGCCGGTACGGCACCTGGCCGGGCGCCGGGTGCTGATCGCGCACGGCACGAACGACGAACGGACCGACCCCGAACTGTCGTTCCGCTTCGCGGCGCGGGCGAAGAAGGCCAACCGGGAGGTGTGCCGGTTCGAAGTGCACTCCGACGGCCACGGCTTGCACGGCCACCGCAGCGAAGTGCTGTCCCTCGCGATCGACTTCGCGATGGGCGCGCTGTTCGGCCACGCCGTCTCCCGCCCCGTGGAGGACGCCCTCGCCGCACCGCCCCCGATCGGCCTGCGCATGCCGCTGGCCGCGGGGTTCGGACGGTCGCTGCGGCGGTAGCGCGCGGGACGCGCGGCCCCGTGGGCGGGTCGCGCGCGGGTGCGGCCGCGTGGACGGGCCCCGTGGGCGGGTCACGTGCGGGTGCAGCCGCGTGGACGGGCCCCGTGCGGGACGCGGGGCCCCGTGGGCGGGTCACGTGCGGGGCGCGTCGCCCCGTGAGCGGATCGCGTGCGGGACGCGCGGCCCCGCGGACGGGTCACGTGCCGGACGCGGCCGCGTGGGCGTGCGGCCGTGGTTCCGTGCGGTCGTCGAGCGCGCGGGGCGTGCGCCTCACATGGGGTCGTGTGCGCGTCATCGGGTGCGTGCGGTCGCCGTTTCCGTGCGCTCACCGGTCATGTGCGGTGGCTTTCGGGGCCCGGCCCGGCACGGCACGGGCACGCCACGGCCGGACGCGGGCCTGCCGCCTGCTCGCCCGCACCCCCGCCCAGCCTGCCTGCAGGCCGCCGGCAGGTTGCCGTCAGGCCGGCAGCAGGTTGCCTCTTCTGGAGAGCAGGAACTTCTTGAACGCGGCCACCGGTGGGGTGTCCGGGCGGCCGGCCGGCCAGGCGACGCCGATCTCCCGGGCCGCCCTCGGGGCCGTGACCGTCAGTTCCACCACGCCCGGCCGCGGGACCGTCGGCGGGGGCAGGAGGGCCACACCCAGGCCCGCCGCCACCAGACCGCGCAGGGTCTCGGCCTCCTCGCCCTCGAAGGCCACCCGGGGCTTGAAGCCGGCCTGACGGCACAGGTCGTCCGTGATCCGGCGCAGACCGTAGCCGGGTTCCAGCGTCACGAAGGTCTCCTCGGCCGCCTCGGCGAGCCGGATCCGGCGGCGGGCCGCCAGCCGGTGGTCGGCGGGAACGACCAGGCGCAGCTTCTGCTCGTCCAGCCGGCGCGCGACCAGGTCGGGCGCGTCGGGCACGGGCGAGGTGAGGCAGAGGTCCAGTTCGCCGGCGCGCAGGCCCTCCAGCATGGCCTCGCCGTGGTTCTGCACCAGGCTGAAGCGGACCCGCGGGTGATCGGCGCGGAAGGCGTGCAGCAGCCCGGGCACGGTCTCGGCGCCCATGGTGTGCAGGAAGCCGAAGGCGACCTTGCCGGTGGCCGGGTCGGCGTCCGCGCGGACCTCCTCGGCGGCCCGCCCGACCTCGGCGAGGGCCCGCTCGACGGAGGCGAGGAAGGTGCGGCCCGCGGTGGTCAGGGACACCGTGCGGCCGTGCCGGGCGAACAGGTCGACACCCAGGTCCTGCTCCAGGCGGGCCATCGCGCGGGACAGGGTGGACTGCGGGACGTTCATCTCCCGCGCGGCCCGGGTGACGTGCTCCGTGCGGGCCACCCCGGCGAAGTAGGCCAGACGCGGCGCCAGCGACAGCGTCATGTCTTCTGTGTCACCGGACGGTGACAGCCGCGCGCCTGACCTCTGCTGATGCACCATGGGAACGATTATGGCGATGGTGTGCATTGGACGGATGAACGGGGCCGTCTCTACGGTCGAGGCATGTCTCCCGCCAGTACCGGGGCGTCCATCAGCGTGGGCGCCGTCTCCTCCGTCCCTGCCTCCGACTCCGACTCCCGGATGACCCCGGGCGGCCCCGGCTACCGCCGGATGAGCTTCGCCCTCTTCCTCGCCGGGGTCGCGACCTTCGCCCTGCTGTACTCCACCCAGGCCCTGCTGCCGCTGATCTCCGGCGAGTTCGGGGTCGCGGCGGGCCGGGCGAGCTGGACCGTGGCGGCCGCGACCGGCGGGCTGGCCCTGTTCGTGCTGCCGATGAGCGCGCTGTCGGAGCGCTTCGGCCGCCGTACGGTGATGACCGCCTCGCTGGCCGTCGCCGTCACGGTCGGCATGCTGGTGCCGTTCGCCCCGTCGATCGGCGCGCTGGTGGTGCTGCGCGGTGTGCAGGGCGCGGCGCTGGCCGGTCTGCCGGCCTCGGCGACGGCGTACCTGGCGGAGGAGGTACGGCCGAAGGCGCTGGTCACGGCCATCGGACTGTTCGTGGCGGGCAACAGCGTCGGCGGGATGAGCGGCCGGGTGATCACCGGCTGGGTCGCGCAGGAGTGGGGCTGGCGGGTCTCGGTGGGCGTCATCGGGGCGCTCGCGGTGGTGTGCGCGGTGGCGTTCCGGCTGCTGCTGCCCGCGCCGCGGCACTTCGCGCCGGGCTCGCTGCGGCCCCGCGTGCTGCTCGGCACGGTCCGCGGGCACCTCTCCGACCCGCTGCTGCGCCGCCTGTACGCGATCGGCGCGCTGTTCATGACCGTGTTCGGCGGTGTCTACACGGTGATCGGCTACCGGCTGACGGCGGCGCCGTTCGGGCTGCCGCAGGGCATCGTGGGCTCCATCTTCCTGGTCTATCTGGTGGGCACGGTCTCCGCCTCCACCGCGGGCCGGCTGGTGGGCCGGTTCGGCCGCCGGGGCGCGCTGTACCTGGCGGGCGGTACGACGGCGGCGGGCCTGGTGCTGTCCCTGGCCGCCACGCTGCCGCTGGTCCTGCTGGGCCTGGTGCTGATCACGGCGGGTTTCTTCGCCGGGCACGCGGTCGCCTCCTCGGCGGTCGGCAAGACGGCCGCGCACGGCCGGGCCCAGGCGTCGGCGCTGTACCAGTCCGCGTACTACATCGGCTCCAGCGCCGGCAGCACGGTGGGCGCGCTGGCCTTCCACGCCGGCGGCTGGGCGGGCACGGTCGGCGTCGGACTGCTGGCGGTCCTCGGCGTCGTCGCCATCACGGTGCTCGGTTCCCGGGCGGCCCGGGCGGCGGCCCGCGGGCCGCAGGCGGCCGAGGCGCGGTGACCGCGCCCGCCGCGCCCGGCCCTCGGCGACCGGGGCGTCGTCCCGACCGGCTCCTCGCACCCGCTCCCACCTGCGCGTTCGGCAACTTCGGGCGCTCTTGTCAGTGGCCTGCGGTAGCTTCCAAGGTGCTGGGGCGCGACGGTGCGCCGGGAACGGCCGCAGGGGTGGGTGGACGATGGGGAACGGAACGGCGACGGCGGACCTGGACGTCGTACTGGAGAAGCACCGGACCGAGCTGACCGGGTACTGCTACCGGATGCTCGGTTCCTCCTTCGAGGCCGAGGACGCGGTGCAGGACACCCTGGTGCGGGCCTGGCGGAGCTACGACAAGTTCGAGGGCCGCTCCTCGCTCCGGTCGTGGCTGTACCGGATCGCGACGAACGTGTGCCTGGACATGCTGTCGGCGGGCAGCAAGCGGGCGCGGCCGATGGATCTGACGGAGTCGACCCCGCTCGCCCGGGCGGCGCTGTCCCCGCGTCCGGACCACACCTGGCTGGAGCCGATGCCGGACGCGCGGGTGCTGCCGGCCGTGGCGGACCCGGCGGAGGCGGCGGTCGCCAAGGAGTCGGTGCGGCTCGCCTTCATGGCGGCCCTCCAGCAACTGCCGCCCAAGCAGCGGGCGGTGCTGATCCTGCGGGAGGTGCTGGCCTGGAAGGCGAGCGAGGTGGCCGAGCTGCTGGGCACCTCGGTGGCCTCGGTGAACAGCGCGCTGCAGCGGGCCCGGGCGACGCTCGCGGAGCGGGCGGACGCGGGCGCGGAGGGGGCGGTGTCCGATCCGCTGGACGAGGAGCAGCGCGAGCTGCTGGAGCGGTACGTCAAGGCGTTCGAGGGCTATGACATGACGGCGCTGACGGCGCTGCTGCACGAGGACGCCATCATGACGATGCCGCCGTTCGACCTGTGGCTGCGCGGCACCGCCGACATCACCGGCTTCATGACCACCTTCGGCGCCTCGTGCGCCGGGTCCCGGCTGCTGCCGGTGCGGGCCAACGGGCTGCCGGGGTTCGCGCACTACAAGCCGGACCCGGACAACGGCGGGTTCACGCCGTGGGCGGTGCAGGTGCTGGAGATCTCAGCCGGCCGGATCACCGGTTTCCACTTCTTCCTCGACACCCCGCGCTGGTTCCCGCTCTTCGACCTGCCCCTCCGTCTCGAAGCGGAGGCCGACGAGGCCGAGCAGGGCGCCTAGCGCGGGGCCGGCGCCGCGCAGCCGTATCCGCCCGCCGGCCCGGCGGGCGGCCAGCTCCAGCCGGGCGAGCAGGTCGACGGCCGCGAGGTCCGGCGGTCCCATCCCGCCCACGTCGCACACGACCACCCCGGCCCCGCTGTCCCGCAGCAGTGTCCGCACGGCGGCACACAGCGCCGGCACCTCCTCCCGGCGGACGGTCCCGGGCACGACGAGCACGGCGGGCGTCTTGGCATCCACACGCGGGTAGACCGCCGACGCCCCCGGAACTCATCGCCCCACCCCGCCGCCCCGGGCACCCAGGCGACACTTCCGCCGGGACGCGCCCGGTTGTACCGGCTCAGTCGACGGGGAACTCCCCAGTGTCGATGGTGATACCGAACGGGTCCGGCAGCTTGATCGGGTCGCCGGACTTCACCGCGCTCAGCACCCGGTACACGTCGCCCTTCGGCTCGCCGTACAGCGTCGCGGTGGGGCCTCCGGGGGCCCAGCGGTCGACCAGGAGGTAGAGCGGGATACCGGCGGTGGCGTAGGCGGCCGGCTTGGCGACGCGGTCATGGCGGGCGTTGGACTTGGAGGTCACCTCGACGACGAGTTCGGCCAGGGCGGCGGGCAGGTGGGAGTCCGTCTCAGCGCATTCCCGCACCGGAGCCACCAGCAGGTCCGGGATGAGCATGCCCATCCGCGACGGCACGGCGATGGCCTGGGTCTGGAAGATCCCCCAGTCCTCGGGGACGACTGAGTAGAGGCGACGCTGAATGCGTTCCGCGATCACGTTGTGACGGGACGCGGGAGCAGGTGACACGGTGACGATCCCCTCGATGATCTCCACCTTGCTGCCCTCAGGCCATTCCATCTCCTCCCAGAACCGGACGAGGTCGTCCCAGCTCTGCTCGGGGTCGTGGCTGACGGTGAGTGCGCTCATGGCGGTCTCCTATCGGTGCGTCACCGATACCAGCATGCCGAAGGGGAGCGGCGGGGGTCCACCGCTCCCCTTCACCCGAACGGGGAGTTCGCTGGTCAGGCGATGCGCTCCAGGACTACGGGGGTGGGCGTGAACGGGGTTCCCGGGGATGCGATGTCGTAGGAGCCCGTCACCGCTTCCAGGGCGTAGGCGAAGCGCTCGGGGGTGTCGGTGTGCAGGGTCAGCAGGGGCTGGCCCTCGGTCACCGTCTCGCCCGGCTTGGCGTGCAGTTCGACGCCCGCCGCCGCCTGCACCGGGTCCTCCTTGCGGGCGCGGCCGGCGCCCAGCCGCCAGGCGGCGATGCCGATGTCGTAGGCGTCGAGGCGGGTGAGGACACCGGTGGCCGGGGCCTTGACGACGTGCTGCTCCTTCGACGTGGGCAGCGCGGCGTCCGGGTCGCCGCCCTGGGCCGCGATCATGCGGCGCCAGACGTCCATCGCCGAGCCGTCGGCCAGCGCCTTCGCCGGGTCGGCGTCCTTGATCCCGGCGGCCTCCAGCATCTCCCGGGCCAGGGCGATCGTCAGCTCCACCACGTCCGCCGGGCCGCCGCCCGCCAGGACCTCCACCGACTCGCGGACCTCCAGCGCGTTGCCCGCCGTGCGGCCGAGCGGGGTCGCCATGTCGGTGAGCAGCGCGACCGTCCGCACGCCGTGGTCGGTGCCGAGGCCGACCATGGTGGACGCCAGCTCGCGGGCGTCCTCGATCGTCTTCATGAAGGCGCCGGTGCCCACCTTCACGTCCAGGACCAGGGAGCCGGTGCCCTCGGCGATCTTCTTGGACATGATCGAGGAGGCGATCAGCGGGATGGCCTCGACCGTGCCGGTGACGTCCCGCAGCGCGTACAGCTTCTTGTCGGCGGGGGCCAGGCCGTCGCCCGCCGCGCAGATCACCGCGCCGGTGGTGTCGAGGACGTGCAGCATCTCCTCGTTGGAGAGCAGGGCACGCCAGCCGGGGATCGACTCCAGCTTGTCCAGGGTGCCGCCGGTGTGGCCGAGGCCGCGGCCGGAGAGCTGCGGCACGGCGGCGCCGCACGCGGCCACGAGGGGCGCGAGCGGCAGGGTGATCTTGTCGCCGACGCCGCCGGTGGAGTGCTTGTCGGCGGTCGGGCGGGACAGCGAGGAGAAGTCCATGCGCTCGCCGGAGGCGATCATGGCCGCGGTCCAGCGGGCGATCTCGCGGCGGTTCATGCCGTTGAGCAGGATCGCCATGGCGAGCGCGGACATCTGCTCGTCGGCGACCTCGCCGCGGGTGTACGCGTCGATGACCCAGTCGATCTGCTCGTCGGTCAGCTCGCCGCGGTCCCGCTTGGTGCGGATGACGGAGATGGCGTCCATGGCCATGGCTGGGGCTTCCTTCCGGGAGGTGCGAAGTGCGCGGCCCCCCTGCCGGCGGGGCAGGGGGGCCGTACGGCCTTAACGGGTGAGATGGTCCGGGCCGAAGGCCTGGGGCAGCATCTCGGCGAGCGTCAGGACGCCCGCGGGGGTGTCCAGGAGCAGACCGGGGCCGCCGAACTCGTAGAGGAGCTGGCGGCAGCGGCCGCACGGGACGAGCAGGGCGCCGGTGCCGTCGACGCAGGTGAAGTGCGTCAGCCGGCCGCCGCCCGTGCGCTGGAGCTGGGAGACCAGGCCGCACTCGGCGCACAGGCCGATGCCGTAGGAGGCGTTCTCGACGTTGCAGCCGGTGACCGTGCGGCCGTCGTCGACCAGGGCGGCCACGCCGACCGGGTACCCCGAGTAGGGGGCGTAGGCGTGGGCCATGGCCTCGCGGGCCTCGGCGCGCAGCGCCTCCCAGTCGAACGCGTCGCCTTCCCCGGTCACTTGCCCTGGCCCTTCCGGTAGCGCATGCCGTCCGCTTTCGGCATCCGCAGGCGCTGCGCGGACAGCGACAGCACGAGCAGGGTGACGACGTACGGCGTGGCGCCCACGAAGTCGCTCGGGACCTCGTCGGTGACCAGGTACCAGACCAGGACCAGCGCGGCCATGACGGCGCTGACCACGCCCTGCACGACGGCCTTCTTGTACAGCTTCCAGCCGGCCAGCAGCGCGAGCAGGACGACCAGCAGGAGCAGCAGGGCGTGCACGGTGACGCCGCCGTTGCGGAGCTGGAGGGCGTCGGAGTAGCCGAAGAGGCCCGCGCCCATGGCCAGCCCGCCGGGCCGCCAGTTGCCGAAGATCATGGCGGCGAGACCGATGTAGCCGCGGCCTCCGGTCTGGTTCTCCAGGTAGGTGTGCGAGGTGACCAGGGCGAGGAACGCGCCGCCGAGGCCGGCGAGACCGCCGGAGACGGCCACGGCCGCGTACTTGTACCGGTAGACGTTGACACCGAGGGACTCCGCGGCGACCGGGTTCTCACCACAGGAGCGCAGCCGCAGCCCGAACGGGGTGCGCCACAGCAGCCACCAGCTGCCGGCGAACAGCAGCACGGCCAGGACCGTGATCACGGACAGGTGGGTGACCAGGCCGCCGATGATGCCGGCCAGGTCGGAGACCAGGAACCAGTGGTGCTTCTCGATCGAGGCGAGGCCGTCGGACAGGCCGGGGACGGTGATGTCGGGCAGCGTGTCCGCGGGCGGCGACTGCTTGGGGTTGCCGCCCGCCTCCGCGGCCTTGCCGTCGGCGAAGAACAGCTTGGCGAGGTACTGGGTGGCGCCGAGCGCGAGCAGGTTGACGGCGACACCGGAGACGATGTGGTCGACGCCGAAGGTGACGGTGGCGACGGCGTGCACCAGGCCGCCGAGGACGCCGAAGCCGATGCCGCACAGCAGGCCGAGCCAGGGGCTGGACTGCCAGCCGACCCAGCCGGCGCCGAAGGTGCCGAGGATCATCATGCCTTCGAGGCCGATGTTGACCACGCCGGCCCGCTCGGACCACAGGCCCGCGAGTCCGGCGAGGCCGATCGGCACGGCGAGGCCGAGCGCGGCGGCGACCTGTCCGGCCGAGTCGAGCTGCTCGGCGCCGGTGATCATGCGGACGGCCGCGACGAGCAGCAGGGCACCGGCGACGATCATCAGGATCAGGCCGGGCGAGCGGCCCGTGCGCCGGGACGCGTCCGGCGCCTTGGGCGCCGCGGGCGGCGGCGCTTCGGTCATCGTGGCAGTCATCACGCCACCTCCTGCTTCTTCGTCGGGGCGGCGGCCTGGGCGGCGAGTTCCGCGCCGACCCGCTGCTGCTGGCGCTTGAGGCCGTAGCGTCGGACGACCTCGTAGGCGATCACGACGCACAGGACGATGACGCCCTGGATCACGCCGAGGATCTCCTTGTCGTAGCCCTGGAACTCCAGGTGGTTGGTGGTGCGCTCCAGGAAGCCCCAGAGCAGGGCGCCGAGCGCGATGCCGACCGGGTTGTTGCGGCCGAGCAGCGCGATGGCGATGCCGGTGAAGCCGATGCCGGTGGGGAAGCTGTTGTCGTACTGGTGGCTCTCGTTCAGCAGCGTGGGCATGCCGATCAGACCGGCCACCGCACCCGAGATGATCATGCTGGTGGCGACCATCTTCTTCACCGACACACCGCTCGCGGCGGCGGCGCTCTCGGACTGGCCGACGGTGCGCAGGTTGAAGCCGAACCGGGTGCGGCCGAGGACGAACCAGTAGGCGAGGCCGACGATCACGGCGACGACGATGAAGCCGTCGAGCACACCGGCCGGGCCGGTGTCGATGCTGAAGAAGAACGAGGACGCCGGCAGCGGCTTGGTGGAGACGAGGGTGCCGCCCTGCTGGAGTTCGCCGAGGCGCTCCGGCTGGAGCAGATAGCCGATGATCGCGGTGGCGATGGAGTTCAGCATGATGGTCGCGATGACCTCGCTGACCCCGCGGGTCACCTTCAGGACGCCGGCGATGGCCGCCCACAGGGCGCCGGTCGCCATGGCGCAGATCATGATCAGGGGTATGGCGATCCAGCCGGGCACGGTCAGCGCGCCGCCGAGGACGGCGGCGATGAACGCGGCGAGCCGGTACTGGCCGTCGACACCGATGTTGAACAGGTTCATGCGGAAGCCGACGGCCACCGCGACACCCGCGAGGTAGTACGTGGTCGCCTTGTTCAGGATGTAGACCTGGCTGTCGCTGGCGAAGCCGTAGGTCATCATGTCGCTGAACGCGGAGCCGGGGTTCTTGCCGGTCGCGGCGATCACCAGGGCGGTGACGACGAGCGCGGCGACGACGGCCAGCAGTGGCGCGGCGATGCCGAGGAGCAGCCGCTCCTTGTCGATCCGTGAGGTCAGCTTGTTCATCGCGCGTCGTCCTCTGTGTGCTCCAGGTGGCCGGTGGCCGCACCGGTCATGGCGGAGCCCAGCTCTTCGGGGGTGATGGTGGCGGGGTCGGCGTCGGCGACCAGACGGCCCCGGTACATCACCCGCAGGGTGTCGGAGAGGCCGATCAGCTCGTCCAGGTCGGCGGAGATCAGCAGTACGGCCAGTCCCTCGCGGCGGGCCTCGCGGATGTGGTCCCAGATGGCCGCCTGGGCGCCGACGTCCACGCCGCGGGTGGGGTGGGCGGCGATGAGCAGCTTGGGGCGGTGGCTCATCTCGCGGCCGACGATCAGCTTCTGCTGGTTGCCGCCGGACAGCGAGGCCGCGGTCACGTCGATGCCGGGTGTGCGCACGTCGTACGCCCGGACGATCCGCTCGGTGTCGGCGCGGGCCGCCTTGATGTCGAGGAGTCCGCCGCGCGAGTTGGGCTTCTCGGTGACGTGGCCGAGGATGCGGTTCTCCCACAGCGGTGCTTCCAGGAGCAGGCCGTGGCGGTGGCGGTCCTCGGGGATGTAGCCGATGCCGGACTCGCGGCGGTCGCGGGTGGCGGCGTGGGAGATGTCGGTGCCGTCGAGCGTGATGACGCCGGCGTCGGGCTGCCGCATGCCCATGATCGCCTCGACCAGCTCGGACTGGCCGTTGCCCTCCACGCCGGCGATGCCGAGGACCTCGCCCTGGTGGATGGTGAAGGAGATCTCGTCCAGGATGATCCGCTCGACGCCGTCGAGGCCGGTCTGCGTCAGGTGCAGTCCGGCCAGCTCCAGCATCGGGACGTCCGTGACGGTGGACTCCTCGGTCTCCGGGGTGGGCAGCTCGCTGCCGACCATCAGCTCGGCGAGCTGCCGGGGCGTGGTGCCCCGCGGCTCGACCGTGCCGACGGTGGTGCCGCGCCGGATGACGGTGATCTCGTCGGCGACCGACAGCACCTCGCCCAGCTTGTGCGAGATGAAGATGACGGTCAGGCCCTCGGCCTTCAGCTCGCGCAGGTTGTCGAAGAGCGCGTCGACCTCCTGCGGCACGAGCACCGCGGTCGGCTCGTCGAGGATGAGGGTCCTGGCGCCGCGGTAGAGGACCTTGAGGATCTCCACGCGCTGGCGGTCGGCGACGCCCAGTTCCTCCACGAGGACGTCGGGCCGGACGTTCAGGCTGTAGGCGTCCGAGATCTCCTTGATCCGGGCGCGGGCCCTGCCCCCGATGCCGTGCAGCTTCTCCGCGCCGAGGACGACGTTCTCCAGCACGGTGAGGTTGTCGGCGAGCATGAAGTGCTGGTGCACCATGCCGATGCCGCGGGCGATGGCGTCGCCGGGGTTGTTCAGGACGACCTGCTCGCCGGCCACCGTGATGGTGCCCTCGTCCGGCTGCTGCATGCCGTAGAGGATCTTCATCAGGGTGGACTTGCCGGCGCCGTTCTCGCCGCACAGGGCGTGGACGGTGCCCGTGCGGACCGTGATGTCGATGTCGCGGTTGGCGACGACGCCGGGGAAACGCTTGGTGATGCCGCGCAGTTCGACGGCAGCGGGAGGGCTGGACGCGTTGATGGCGCACTCTCCTCGGGGAAAAGGGGCGACGGGGAGGGGGCTGGGCGTCGGCGACGCTAGCGCGGCAACTCTGCGCTACACGCGTAGAGTTGACACATCGTTATGGCCCGGCGGAAGGCTGGGGAGAGGCCTCCGCCGGGCCCGGGTCCGGAGGGACCCGTCAGGTCACGGGGTGGTCTTGACCTTGATGGAGCCGTCGACGATCTTCTTCTTCGCCGCGTCCAGCTTGGCCTGGATGCCGTCGATGAAGCCGCCGCTCGGGGACAGCTTCACGCCGTCCTTCGCCAGCGAGTAGGTGTTGGTGCCGGACAGCGGCTTGCCGTCGCGGACCGACTTCACGAAGTCGTACACACCGAGGTCGACGTTCTTGACCATCGAGGTCAGGATCGACTTCTTGTACTTGGCCAGGCCCGGGACGTTGTACTGGTCGGAGTCCACGCCGATGGCCCAGGCGCCCTTCTTGCCCGCGACGGCCTCGATCGCGCCGTTGCCGGAGGAGCCGGCCGCCGTGTAGACGACGTCGGCGCCGTTGTCGAGCATGCCCTGCGCGGCCTCCTTGCCCTTGTCGGGGCTGGCGAAGCCGGAGGTGTCCGAGCCGTGGGAGAGATACTGCGTGTCGACCTTGATCTTCGGGTCGGTGTCCTTGACGCCCTGGACGTAGCCCGCCTCGAACTTCTTGATCAGCGGGACGTCGACACCGCCGATGAAGCCGACGTGCTTCGCCTTGGTCTTCAGCGCGGCGGCGACACCGGCCAGGTAGGAGCCCTGCTCCTCGGTGAAGGTGATGCTGTCGACGTTCGTGCCGGTGACGACCGAGTCGACGATGCCGAAGCTGGTCTTCGGGTACTTCGCGGCGACCTTCGTCATGGAGGCCGCGTAGGCGTAGCCGACGCCGACGACCGGGTTGTAGCCCGCCTCGGCCAGGTCGGACAGGCGCTGCTCGCGGTCGGCCTCGGTGTCGGAGGTCTTGGCGGTCAGCTCCTTGATGTCACCGCCGAACTCCTGCTTCGCCTTGTCGGCACCGCGCGCGGCGGAGTCGTTGAAGGAGCGGTCGCCGCGGCCGCCGACGTCGAAGGCGAGACCGACCTTGACACCCTTGCCGCCGCCGGCGGAGGGCGAGCCGGCGTCGTTGTTGTCGGAGGAGGTGCTGCCACAGGCGGTGGCAGTCACGGCGAGAGCTGCGGACGCGAGACACGCAGCGGAGATCTTGGCTACCCGGCGCACGGGAAGGCTCCTTCACCTGACCTGAGCGCCATGTCGGCGCTTGATGTGAGCACCTTCGCGGTGCTCCGGCCGAGACGCCCCGTCGGCGTCGGCTTCGCGGCATCGTAACGCGCGTAGATGTCGCAAAAAACCCTCTCGGGAAGCCGTTATCGATTCGAGGCAAACACTGTCTGAACTCGGACTCCGGGGCATATACCGGCCGTGTTGCGGACCGTGTGCGATTGGCTTGCTTCCGTGTTGCGCCCGCGGAGGGAACGGCCCCCGGCGGGGCCGTCCGGTCAGTCCCGCGCGCCCGTCGGGTCCAGGAAGGCGGCGGCCGTGAACAGCTCGACACCCACCGTGATCGCGTACTCGTCGGCGTCGAAGTCGCCCTGGTGCAGATCGCGCACCGTGTGCTCGCCGGGCCGGCGCACGCCGAGCCGGGCCAGCGCGCCCGGCACGTGCTCCAGGTACCAGGAGAAGTCCTCGCCGCCGAGGCTCTGCTCGGTGCTGTCGACGGACTCCATGCCGCGCCGGGCGATCATGGCCCGGCGGAGCAGGTCGGTGCACTCCCGGTCGTTGACGACGGGCGGCACCCCGCGCTGGTAGGTGATCTCGGACTTGGCGCGGTGCAGGGCGGCGACCTCGTCGACGGCCGCGTGCACGATGTCGGGGGCCTGCCGCCAGGCGTCCAGGTCCAGGCAGCGCACGGTCCCGGACAGCTCAGCGTGCTGCGGTACGACGTTCGGGGCGTGGCCCGACTCGATCCGGCCCCAGGTGAGGGCGAGCCCGGCGCGGGTGTCGACCCGGCGGGCGATCACCGCGGGCACGTCGACGGCGACCCGGGCGGCGGCGGTGACCAGGTCGGTGGTCAGGTGCGGGCGGGCGGTGTGGCCGCCGGGGCCGTCGAGCGCGATCTCCAGGCGGTCGCAGGCGCTGGTGATCGGCCCGGCCCGCAGGCCGACCCGCCCGGCCTCCACCCGGGGGTCGCAGTGCACGGCGAGGATCCGGCCCACACCGGTCAGCGCGCCGTCCTCGATGGCGTCCAGGGCGCCGCCGGGCAGCACCTCCTCGGCGGGCTGGAAGATCAGCCGCACCGGCCGGGTCAGCAGGCCCTTGGCGTGCAGGTCGGCGAGGACCAGTCCGGCGCCGAGGACGACGGTGGTGTGCACGTCGTGCCCGCAGGCGTGGGCGCGGTCCGGGACGGTCGAGCGGTACGGGCACCCGGTCTTGGCGTCGGGGATGGGCAGGGCGTCGATGTCGGCGCGCAGCGCGAGCAGCGGCACGTCCGGACGCTCACCCTCCGCGAGCCCGATGTCACAGACGAGTCCGGTCCCGGTGCGCAGGACGCGGGGCCTGAGCCCGGCCCGCTCCAGCCGCTCCTTGATCGCGGCGGTGGTACGGAACTCCTGGTTGCCCAGCTCGGGGTGCATGTGCAAGTCGCGGCGGAAGGCCACGAGTTCGGCCTGCAGGGACTCGCTCAGCGCACCGGGGAGGACATCATCCGGGAGGCCGGCCTCGGACTCTAGGGACATCAATTGCTTCACCCTCTGAAGGGTAGGACGCCCACGGGTCAACTACCCCTCGATCAGCAAAAGTTCAGCCCGTTAGGGGACGAAAATCCGACCGGTGGACGCATGGCTGCGGACTGTGGTGGGTAAAACCCTTGTTTTTCTCCTTCCACGGATACCACGCTTCGCACCAGTCACGCGCGGGAAGTCCGGTAACCGGACCCGCCACGCGTCACCCGGGGCGCGTCCGCCCCTCCCGGCGAGCCCCTAGGCCAGGCCCACCGCCGCCAGGCGGTGGACGTCGCGGGCCGTTCCGGTCACGCCGGACAGGAAGCCCTGGGCGCGCGGGGAGGCGGTGTCCGTGAGCCAGGCCGGGTCGATGTCGCAGACCGCCACGCGCACCCCCGTACCGGCCAGGGCCAGCGGGAGGGTGTGCACGACGGTGGAGGGGAAGCTGAGGATCGTGCGGCCCACGGGCCCGCGCCGGGCGATCAGCTCCAGCGGGAGGTCCGGGCGGACTATCTCCAGGCCCGTCTCGACGGCCAGCCGGTGCAGTTTCTCCGTGCTCTCCCGGCGGTGGGCGAAGTAACGGGTCGCGCCGTGGGCCCTGGCGAGGACGCGGACGGCCTCCACATAGTGGTCGGCGTCCACCACCCCGGTCTCCACCAGCGAGGTGCCGACCAGGTCCGCGCCCTCGGTGACGCGCGGCGGGCCGAAGCGGGCGCGGGTCCAGGCGAAGTCGTTGGCGGTGACCGTGACGCCGTCCGGGATCTCGGTCACCGGCATGGAGGAGAACACCTCGACGCGCCGGCGGCGGCTCGGGGTGAGGCGGCGCCGGGCGGAGGAGGAGACCGGGGCGAAGAGCAGGTCCCGTGCGCCGGGCCGGCCGCCCTTGCGGTGCCAGCGGACCAGGCGTTCGCCGCGGGCGAGCTGGGCCACGAACTCCATCGTCGCGGTGCCGTCGTCGACCACGACCAGGTCACGGGCCCGGGTGATGGTCAGCAGCAGCTGCACATAGCGGGAGAACGGGTCGCCCATCACGATACGGCCGGCCCGGCGCAGGGGGCCGGCGAGGCCGCCGATGGTCTGGAAGGGCGCGGCCGTACCGCCTCGGGCCTCCTCCCAGCGCACCCGGTACCCCTCGTCCCGGGCCAGATCGGCCATACGGCGCAACTGGCCGCGGGTCATGGGGTCGGTCGGGGACAGGACGACCACGGTGAGGTCGAGGGCGGCGCCCGCCGATCCGGCCGCCGCCGATTCGGTCGCCGCCCGCCGGGCCTGCGCGGGCACGCCCGGCACGGGCACCTCCGGTGCGGATGTACCCGGCACGGGCACCCCCAGTGCGGAGGTACCCGCCACGGGCGTACTCGGCGCCGGGATCCCCGGCAGAGGCGTACCGGACGCGGGCACCCCCGGCGCGGACGTACCCGATGCGGGCCCGGCCGATCCGGGCCCGGCCGACGCGGGCGTACCCGATCCGGGCCCGGCCGACGCGGGCGCACCCGGCGCGGGGCCGGCCGGCGCGGGCCCGGCCGGGGCCGGTACGAACGCCGTGGCCGTGTCCGCGCCGGCCGCGCCGCCCGCACCGGCCGCGCCGCCCCCGCCCGGCGGGCCGGCCGGCTCCGCGGGCGCGCGTCGGCCGTGCTGGTGCGCCCACTCCAGTACGTTCAGCAGCTGTACCGGGCTCTCCACGAAGGCGAGCGTGGGGGCAGGGTGGCCGGCCTGACCGGCGCGGGGGCTCATCGGCGTACGACCGTCCCGTCGTCAGTGAACCGGATTCACACCGAGACCGGCTCGCCGGCCGCCGCGGCGATCTCCGCCTCGGCGACGGCGCCGGCGACCCGGCGCAGCTTCTTCATCGGGCCCAGCTCGGAGTCGTAGACCTTCTTGACGCCGTCGCCGAGGGAGGCCTCGATGGTGCGGATGTCGCGGACCAGGCGGGTGAGGCCCTGCGGCTCCACGGAGGCGGCCTGGTCGGAGCCCCACATGGCGCGGTCCAGGGTGATGTGGCGCTCGACGAAGGTCGCCCCGAGCGCGACCGCGGCGAGGGTGGTCTGCAGGCCGGTCTCGTGGCCGGAGTAGCCGATCGGGACGTTCGGGTACTCCTTCTCCAGCGTGTTGATCACGCGGAGGTTCAGCTCCTCCGCCTTGGCCGGGTAGGTGGAGGTGGCGTGGCAGAGCAGGATGTTGTCGCTGCCCAGGACCTCCACCGCGTGGCGGATCTGCTTCGGGGTGGACATGCCGGTGGAGAGGATGACCGTGCGGCCGGTGGAGCGCAGGGCCCGCAGCAGCTCGTCGTCGGTCAGGGACGCGGACGCGACCTTGTGGGCCGGCAGGTCGAACTTCTCCAGGAAGGCGACGGCCTCGGTGTCCCACGGGGAGGCGAACCAGTCGATCCCCTTCTCCTTGCAGTAGGCGTCGATCCGGCGGTACTCGTCCTCGCCGAACTCCACCCGGTGGCGGTAGTCGATGTAGGTCATCCGGCCCCAGGGGGTGTCGCGCTCGATGTCCCACTGGTCGCGGGGGGTGCAGATCTCGGGCGTGCGCTTCTGGAACTTCACGGCGTCGCAGCCGGCCTCGGCGGCCACGTCGATCAGCTTGAAGGCGTTCTCCAGCTCACCGTTGTGGTTGATGCCGATCTCGCCGCAGATGTAGACGGGGCGGCCGGGGCCGACCTCGCGCTCACCGAAGGCGCGCAGACGGGAGTGGGTGCTCATCAGGGGGTGTCCTTACTTGGGGAGGGAATCGAGAGAGGGGCCGAGGATCCAGCTGGCGATCTCCCGGATCGCGCCGTCGCCGCCGGGGACGGTGGTGACCGCGCGTGCGGCGCCGCGTACGACGTCGTGGGCGTTCGCGACCGCCACGGGCCAGCCGACGAGGGCGAAGCACGGGAGGTCGTTGACGTCGTTGCCGACGTAGAGCACGCGCTCCGGCGCGATGCCCTGCTCCTCGCACCACTGCTTCAGCGCGAGGTCTTTCCGGTCGATGCCGTGCAGCACGGGGATCCGCAGCTTCCGTGCGCGGGCGGCGACGACCGGGTTCTGTTCCGTGGACAGGATCAGCAGCTTCAGACCGCTCCTGCGCAGGGCGGCGATGCCGAGTCCGTCGCCGCGGTGCACGGCGACGAACTCCCGTCCGTCGGAGTCGATCAGCACCCGGTCGTCGGTCTGGGTGCCGTCGAAGTCGAGTACGACCGCGTCCACGTCGTCCGCGGCCGGCAGCGCGCCGGGGCGGTCCGCGTCGAAGAGGGGCGCGAGGGCGCGGGCGCGGGCCAGGTCGTGCGGGTCGTCGATCTCCAGCACCCGGGCCGGGTCGGTGCGGACCAGCTCGGTGTGGCCGAAGAAGCGGTGGCGGTGCTCCCGGAAGCCGGCCGCGTCCATCGCGTAGGCGGCGCCGGTCTCCAGGAAGTCCTGGGGGCGGTCCTGGCGGCGCGGGCGGTAGGACTTGTCGTGGTTGACGCCCGCCCCGCCCCCGTCCCCGGTGTCCGGCTCGCGCCACACGAAGCCGTGGAAGGGGGCGACGGTCACGGCGGTGTCGGCGCCGTTCTCGGCGACCGCGGCGGCCACCCCGTCGATGTCCTCCCGGACCAGGAAGGGGCTGGTGCACTGCACGAGCAGGACCACGTCGACCGGGGCGCCGTGCAGCGCCTCGTGGGCGTCCATGGCGTGCAGGACCGCGGCCTCCGAGGTGGCGGTGTCCCCGGCGATCGCGGCGGGCCGCAGCACGACCTCGGCGCCGGCCTCGCGGGCGGCGGCGGCGATGGCCTGGTCGTCGGTGGAGACGACGACGTCGGTCACCAGCCGGGTCGCCCGGCACTCGCGCACCGCGCGGACCACCAGCGGGACACCGCCCACCGGCGCGAGGTTCTTCGCGGGTACGCCCTTGGAGCCGCCGCGCGCCGGGATCACGGCGAGCACCCGGCGGAGCGTGGCGCCCGGGTCCGCTTCCGAGTGGGACATGGGGTGTACTCCTTGCAGTGAGGTCACAGCTCGCCCATCCGCCGGATCACGGGGGCGACCCGCTGGACGCCGTGCCGGTAGGCGCCGCGCGCGGCCCGGCGCACGATCTGCCGGACGGGGCCGGGCGCCTTGTCCGCGGCGGGCGCGCCGGGCAGCGGTACGCCGTCGGGGCCGAGGTGGTGGCGGGCGAGGATGCCGGGCAGGTAGCCGGGCGCGGTCTCGGGGGTGTAGTAGGGGTTCAGCGGCGGCAGGCCGCCGGAGCGGTCCAGCAGCCCGGCGATCCGTTCGCGGGCGGCGTCGAACGCGGTGGCGTAGGACTCCTCCCCGGCGGCGACGCCCTGCCGGGCCACCCACTCCTCGTCCGGCTCCGGCCGGTGCCCGGCGTCCAGCCGGTCCCAGGAGGCGAGGCAGCCGGAGCCGGTGAAGTGGTGGTTGCCGAGCCCCTCGCGCACCCCGAGGTCGGTGAGCACGGCCGTGGGGATACGGCGGTGCAGGGCCTCCAGGGCGGCGGTGGAGCTGACCGTGACCAGCAGGTCGGTGCGGTCGAGCACCTCGCCCATGTGCCCGTACACCAGCCGGAGGTTGGCCGGGAGGTCCTTGCCCTGGA
This sequence comes from Streptomyces sp. NPDC017095, assembly GCF_044332325.1. NCBI lineage: Bacteria > Bacillati > Actinomycetota > Actinomycetes > Kitasatosporales > Streptomycetaceae > Streptomyces > Streptomyces sp. NPDC017095. Next base: position 376,103 of record NZ_JBIROU010000009.1, on the reverse strand, counting down.
CCAGCTTCTGGTACGGCAGTTCCTCGATGTGGGTGGTGTGTTCGCCGGGCTTGGAGCGCAGCTTGAGCAGCACCTCGCGCTCGGGGTGCCGGCGGGCGTGCGCTATGAGGCGGTCCAGCAGGTAGGTGCGGTCCCGGCGGTTGTCCGGCACGGACGGCTGGGCCGCGAAGACCACGGTGTACGGCTCGTGCGGGCCGGCGTAGGGCGCGCCGCCGAGGAAGGGCAGGGCGACCTCGGTGACCGCGGAGGCGTCCGCGCCCACGCCCTCGAACACGGCCCGGAACCGGTCCGCGTCGTGGCGGGAGTTGGCGAGGACCAGGTCGGCGCCGTGCCGCAGCAGCAGTCCGTCGGTGAGCTTCTCGTAGACGACCCCGACATAGCCGGTGACGACCACGGGGCGCGGCCCGGTGCCCCAGGCGGCGCGCAGCCCGTGCAGCATGGCCTGCACCCCGCCGCCGACCAGGGCGAGCACGAGGACGTCGTACGGCGCTCCGCCCGCCTCCCCCGCCGGTTCCGGGCCGGGGCCCGCGGTCATGGCGCGCAGGAACTCGACTCCGGTGACCTCGCGCAGGGAGTCGGCCTCGACGCCGACCTCGCCGAGCTGACGGGGGGTCGGGGTGGCGCGTCCCCGCAGGAGGTAGCCGTCGAGCCGGACGCCGGCAGCCGCCGGAGTGAGCCGCCGCGCGGTGAGCGCGCCCCACTTCCACCGGGTGTCGGAGTCCGCCAGGACGGCGACCCGCAGAGACTTCGTAGCACTTACTGGCACACCGAAGACGCTAGGAAGCGAGGGAAAGGTCCCGCCCAACCTGAATGCAACAAATGGTTAACAGCACATCTCCGTCAGGAGAATCAGCCCCGGAACGGCGCGAAAAACAGCCCGGTTCACAGCTTTGCCACGTGCAGTTCATCTGGAATCAAGCAGCCGGTCAGGGTGCGGGCCGGGCCGCCCTCTACCGTCGTCCGGGTGGTGAAGCTCTCGGTGATCGTGCCGTTCTACAACGTCCAGCAATACGCGCCAGACACGCTGAAGAGCCTGCGTGCGAACACGCGTGAGGACTTCGAATTCATTCTCGTCGACGACTGTTCGAGCGACGAGACGCCGGAAATCCTCGCGCACGCGGAACGCGAGCTTCCCGGCGCGGTGCTGGTCAGACACGAGCGGAACGGAGGGCTGGCCACCGCGCGCAACACCGGCATCGACCGGGCGCGCGGCGAGTACCTGACGTTCCTGGACGGCGACGACTGGCTCGCGCCCGGCTACTACCCGCGGCTCGTGTCGGCCATGGACGAGCTGGGCTGCGACTTCGTCCGCACCGACCATGTGCAGTGCACCGGCCGGGCCCGCGCCGTCCACCGCGTCCCGCAGGGCCGCCGCGATGTCGTGCTGAACCCGCGGGCGGCGATCCTGCCGGCCGACCGGTCCACCTCCGTGGACTACGCCTACGCGTGGGCGGGCATCTACCACCGCCGGCTCGTCGACCGGGGCCTGCTGCACTTCACCCACGGGCTGCGCACGGCCGAGGACCGGCCGTGGATCTGGAAACTGCACCGCGAGGCCGATTCCTTCGCCGCGGTCGGTCTGCTCGGTGTGTACTACCGGCGCGGTGTGGCCTCCTCGCTCACCCAGATCGGTGACGTGCGGCAATTGGATTTCCTGCGCGCATTCGACCAGGTGATCGAGGAAACGGCCCGGGATCCCGAGGCCGATAAGCTGCTGCCGAAAGCCGTGCGCACCTATTGCGCCATCATGGCTCATCACCTCGGAACGATCGAGAGGTTCGAACCCGCCGTGGCCCGACAATTGCGTTCCCTGAGCGCAGCCGCGCTGAAAAGACTTCCGCAGGACGTGCTGGCGCAGGTCATGGACTCGATGGACGCCCAGCGCGCGAGCCGGCTGCGGCGGCTCAGGCGCCGCCCGACGGCCCACCGGACGGCGGCCGTCTGATGCCCGGCACCACCCACATCTTCTGCGTGTCGACGCTGTACGGGGCCGCCACGCTGGCCGCCGCCCTCGACGCGGGGCTGTTCGGTCCGGCCGACCGCCGGCTGCTCCTCGTCACCAACAACGCGGCCAATCCCGAGACCACCCCGTCCGTCGACCGGATGCCGGGCTTCGGGACCATCGGGGACCGCTTCGACGGGGTGCTGTCCTGGAACGAGACCATCGCTCCCCTGCACCCCAGCGGCTGGGGCCCGCGCGCCAACGACATCCCCATGTGGGAGCGGTACGTGCGGCTGCTCTGGGGGCTCGGTGACGACCGGGTCCGGCTCACCGTGGAGTCCGTGCAGGTCAACCCGGCGCTCGCGCTGTGCCAGTTGTTCACCGGCGCTCCCGTCGACGTCTACGCGGACGGCCTCATAAGCTATGGCCCCACCCGGGACAAGATCGATCCGCTGGTCGGCACGCGCGTCGAGCGCCTGCTCCATCTGGATCTGGTCCCCGGGCTGACCCCGCTGCTGCTCACCGAGTTCGGCGTGCGCCCGGAGCTGGTGCCCACCGGGGCGTTCACGAAGGTGCTGGAGGAACTCGCGGCGGACGGGACGGAGCTGCCCGGCACCGGTGAGCCGCGGCCCGCCCTGCTCCTCGGCCAGTACCTCTCCGCGCTGGACATCCTCAGCGCCGCCGAGGAGGAGGAGCTGCACCTGCGGATGGTGCGCGGCGCGGTGGCGCTCGGCCACCGCCGGGTGGTCTTCAAGCCGCACCCGGTGGCGCCCGCCCACTGGTCGCGGCTGCTGCGGGAGGAGGCGGACCGGCTCGGCGCCGAACTCGTCGTGCTGGACGTGCCCGTGCTCGCGGAGGTGGCCTTCCGGCGGCTGCGGCCCGCGCTGGTCGTCGGCTGCTTCTCCACCGCGCTGTTCACGGCGGCCACGCTGTACGGCCTGCCGGTCGCCCGGACCGGCACCGACACCGTGCTGGCCCGGCTCGCGCCGTACCAGAACAGCAACCGGGTGCCGGTCACCATCGCCGACGCGCTGCTGCCCGACCTCGGTGACGCCGCGGGCGTGTCCGGCTGGTCGCCGCCCGGACCGGAGCGCGTGGCGGAACTGGCCGCGCTGCTGCGGGCGGTGGGCTTCGCCATGCAGCCGAAGATCTATCCGGAGCTGCGGGCGGACGCCGAGAGCTATCTGTCCCGGCATCTCGACGCCCGCACCTGGCGGTACTTCAAGCGCCGCCGGCTGACCGCGCTGGCCCTGCCGGGCGCGGTGCCCGCGCAGTTGTCGTTCATCCCGCGCAGCCCGACCGTGCGCCGGCTCGCCCGCCGGGCCCGGGCGCTCGCGCCACGCGCCAGACGCTGAGACGCGCCAGACCCTGAGCGGCGCCGCCCGGCCTGGGCAGGCCCGGCCTGGGCAGGGACCGGCCTGGGCAGGGACCGGCCTGGGCAGGGACCGGCCTGGGCAGGGACCGGCCGGGGCTCGGGCAGGCCGCCCGGGGCTCAGGCAGGCCGCTCGGGCGAGCCCGGGCGGCTCGCCCGGCGGGCCACCGGGGGTTTGCCGGGCGAGGCCTACCGCCGGCGGGGGGCCTCTGCCGCCGGCAGGGGGCCTGCCGCCGGCAGGGGAGCCTGCCGCCGGCGGGTGGGGTCTACTGGCGCCGGGCGGGGTCTACCGCCGGCGGGCGCGGATCTGCTTGACGGCCTTGCGCACGACGGGATGGCGGCGCAGGGCCTCGGCGCGTACGGGGGCGGCGCCGGGCAGGCGCAGACTGGTCAGGCGCCGCTTCTTGAAGTACTGCGGGTACTCGGCGAGATGGACGGTGAGCCAGGCGGCCGCCTCCTCGCGCAGCTCCGGGTGCTTGCGGGACTGCATGCAGTAGCCCACGGTGCGGACCAGCGGGCCCAGGCGCCCGCCGAGCGTGTCCAGCGGGAGCGGGGTGCCGGTCACGTCGCGTTCGGCGTCGGGCAGGGCCGCGTCGATGAGGGTGAGCGGGACCCGGTTGCTGTTCTCGTACGGTGTGATGCGCTCCAGGAGCAGGTCCGTGCCGACCCGGGCGACCGGGATGCCGTAGAAGGCGGCGGCCGTCATCAGGGCGGTGGAGAAGCAGCCGATGACCAGTTCCGGCTTCAGCCGGGCGAAGACGGTCTCGGCGAGCACGGGTTCGCTCAGGACGGTCAGCCGCAGCCCCAGCTCCTGTGCCGTCGCCTCCAGGGACGTGTTGTAGGCGGACGGCGCGCTCGGGTGGGGCTTGAAGAGCACGTCGCGGTGGCCGGCGCGGGCGGCGGCGCGCACCATGCGGACGTGGAGTTCCTCCTCCTCGTCCTGGGTGATCAGGTTGATGGCCGAGAGGTACTGGCCGAGCAGTACGGCGGTGGGGCGGTGCCCGGCGGGGACGCGGTCGGCGAGGATTCCGGCGCCCTCCTCGCCGAGCTGGGCGAGGACGTCGACCATGGCCTTGTCCGGCACGGCCTCGGCACGGACGCCGTACTCGGACAGGAGCAGCGGACGCAGCCCGGGTATCAGGTCGAGGTGGAGCACGCGCGCGATGCGGCTGCTCATGCCGTGCGGGATGCGGTTGCGGGTGGGGCCGTAGCTCATCAGGCCGTCCGCGTACACGTGGATCGGGCTGTCGGCGAAGATGTCGGCGACCGCGCGGGAGGGGTTGGCCTGGATGGACTCGCAGGCGATCTCGACCGGTTCGTCGTCGTCCAGGTCCCAGGCACGGCGTACGGCCTTCTCCCACAGCACCAGGTCCTGGCCGCGCGGCGACCAGCCGGCCGGGTGGTGCGGGGAGATGAAGTCGTTCCAGGAGCGGACCTCGTCGAACTCGGGGCGCAGCCGCTCGAACCCGGCCATCCGGTCCAGCGGTGTGCCGACCTCGGGCACGGCGGCGGTGTTGCTGACGACGAGGATGCGGCGGTGCTCGGCGCGGGGGCCGAAGAGTCCGGCGCGCAGGGCGGCGGTGACGGTGGCGGCCGCGTACTGGGTGGCCGAGAAGAAGATCTGGGTGGTGCCGCTCATGCCGCGACTCCCTTCATGCCGCCGCGGATGCGCCGCAGGACGTCCACGCGTTGTTCACCCATGCCGACGAGGGCCTCGGTCAGTTCCGGCTCCGTCATCCGGCCCAGCGCCTCGGCGGCCAGCTGCCGGAGCTGGGCGGCGACGCTGCGCTCGAACCGGTCGCGCTGCAGGAGCTGGTGGGCGATGACGACGCAGTAGTTGCGCAGCGCCTTCTTGCGCAGCCGGCCGGCCTCGGGGTCGTCGGCGAGTTCGCCGAGGACGAGGTCGAAGGAGCGGAAGAAGTCGAGCTGGCGGACGTCGCCGATCTGCGTCAGGGAACTCGCCACGCCCCTGCGGTAGAAGACGCCGCGCAGGCTGGCGACGGCGTAGGAGTCGGCCCTGCGGTGCAGGTCCCAGATCCAGGGCCGGTCCTCGGCGGTGCGGAGCCCGTCGTGGAAGCGCAGCAGGCCGCGGTCGAGGAGGCGCCGGTGGTAGATGCCGGCCCAGGCGTAGGGGTAGTCGACCATCGTCGTGACGTCGACCGGCAGGATCGAGGTGCGCGGGTCGAGCGGGACGTGGCGGCGGCCTTCCGGTGCCCGGTGGACGGCGCGCTGGATGCCGGTGACCTGGACGTGGTCGGTGCGCACGAAGTCGACGTCGAGGCGTTCGATGGTGTCCACCAGCCGGGTCAGGTAGCCCGGGGCCAGCCAGTCGTCGCCGTCGAGGAAGGTGAGGTACCGGCCCTCGGCCGCGTCGATGCCCGTGTTCCGGGCGGTGGCCAGTCCGCCGTTCTGCTCGTGCCGTATCACCCTGCTGTTCTTCAGCCCTTTCGTCAGCCGCAGCAGCGCCTCGTAGGTCCGGTCCTTGGTGGACTGGTCCTCGACGAACAGGAACTCGAAGTCGTCCCGCGCGTTGTTCACCAGGCTGGTCACGGTGTCGGGGACGTACCCCTCGATGTTGTAGCAGGGGACGATCACTGACAGTTTCGGTGGGAGGCTGGGCACGCGTACACCTGGACTTTCTCCGGGACAGATTCCTGTGACGGTAAGAAAATCTCGACGCCGCATCCCAACGCAGGTCTGGCCGACAGGTGAACTCGGGGTGACGAGATGGTCTAAGCGGCTGCCAGGGACAGCTTCACCGCGAAGCCGAGGAACAGGGCGCCCGCCGCGGAGGTGGCCGTGGCCGCGAGGCGCTTGCGGCGGCGGAAGGCGGCGGCGAGCCGGGTGCCGCCGAATATCAGGGCGCTGAGGTAGAGGACGCTGGCCGTCTGCGCGATGGTGCCGAGGACCGTGAACGACAGGGCCGGGTAGGCGTAGTCGGGGTCCACGAACTGCACGAAGAAGGCGACGAAGAAGAGGATCGCCTTGGGGTTGACGAGGCTGACGACGAAGGCGCGGCGGAAGGGCCGTTCGTCGGCGGTCCGCGCGGGTGCCGCGGCCTCGGCGGTCTGCTCCCGCCGGGTCCGCCACAGCTGCCACGCGGCCCGCAGCATCCCGATCGCCAGCCAGGTCAGATAGCCGGCACCGGCGTACTTCACGACGTCGAACAGCAGGGCGTTGGCCTGGAGCAGGGAGGCCACCCCGGCGGCGGACAGGGTCATCAGCACGGTGTCGCCGCACCACACGCCGGCCGCCGCCGTGTACCCCGCCCGGACGCCGCGGCGGGCGGCCACGGACAGGACGTACAGGGAGTTGGGGCCGGGCAGCAGGACGATCAGGATCTGGCCCGCGAGATAGGTGGGGAGGTCGATGACGCCGAACATGGGTGGAGTGTCGCACGCGGGTACGACACCCGGGTACGGGCGGGGCGGAACGCGGCGCGCGGGTCAGAACGTGTCCGACGGCACGTGGCTGCCCCAGACCTCCCGCAGCGCCCCGCACACCTCCCCCACCGTCGCCCGCGCCCGCAGCGCCTCCTTCATGGGGTACAGCACGTTGTCCGCGCCGTCCCCGCCGCCCCCGTCGCCCTCCGCGCTCCTGCGCAGGGCGTCCAGCGCCCCGGCCACCGCCCGCCGGTCGCGGCCGGCCCGCAGTCGCGCGAGGCGTTCGGCCTGCCGGGACTCGATCGCCGGGTCCACCCGCAGCGGCGCGTACGGCTCCTCCTCGTCCAGCCGGAAGCGGTTCACGCCGACGACGACCCGCTCGCCGGAGTCGGTCTCCCGCGCGATGCGGTAGGCGTTCCGCTCGATCGCGGACTTCTGGAAGCCCCGTCCGATCGCCGCGGCCGCCCCGCCCAGCTCCTCGACCTTCCGCATCAGCTCCAGCGCCGCCGCCTCCACGTCGTCCGTCATCCGCTCCACGGCGTACGACCCCGCGAAGGGGTCCACCATGGCCGCCACGTCCGTCTCGTGCGCCAGCACCTGCTGCGTCCGCAGGGCCAGCCGCGCGCTCTTCTCCGTCGGCAGCGCCATCGCCTCGTCGAAGGAGTTGGTGTGCAGCGACTGGGTGCCGCCGAGCACGGCCGCCAGGGCCTGCACGCAGACCCGGGCCAGGTTCACCTCCGGCTGCTGGGCCGTCAGCTGCACCCCGGCCGTCTGCGTGTGGAAGCGCAGCATCAGCGACCTCGGGTTCCGCGCGCCGAACTGCTCCCGCATCACCCGCGCCCAGATCCTGCGCGCCGCCCGGAACTTGGCGACCTCCTCCAGCAGCGTCGTACGGGCCACGAAGAAGAACGACAGCCGGGGCGCGAAGTCGTCCACGTCCATGCCGGCCGCCACCGCCGTACGGACGTACTCCATACCGTCCGTGAGGGTGAAGGCGATCTCCTGTACGGGTGACGCGCCCGCCTCGGCCATGTGGTAGCCCGAGATCGAAATCGTGTTCCATCTCGGGATCTCGGTCTTGCAGTACCGGAAGATGTCCGCGGTCAGCCGCAGCGAGGGCCCGGGCGGGAAGATGTACGTGCCCCGCGCGATGTACTCCTTCAGCACGTCGTTCTGCACCGTGCCGGTCAGGCGGTCCGCGGGGACGCCCTGTTCCTCCGCCACGAGCTGGTACAGCAGGAGCAGCGGCGCGGCCGGCGCGTTGATCGTCATCGACGTGGACACCCCGTCCAGCGGGATGCCGTCGAAGAGCGTCCGCATGTCCTCGGCCGAGTCGACCGCCACGCCCACCTTGCCGACCTCGCCGTGGGCGATCGGCGCGTCGGAGTCGTGGCCCATCTGCGTGGGCAGGTCGAACGCGACCGACAGGCCGGTCGTGCCGTGGGCGATGAGCTGCCGGTAGCGGGCGTTGGACTCGGCCGCCGTACCGAACCCGGCGTACTGGCGCATGGTCCACGGCCGGCCCGTGTACATCGTCGGGTGGACCCCCCGGGTGAACGGGTACGCGCCCGGAGCGCCCAGCTTCCGCTCCGGGTCCCAGCCGGTCAGGTCGGCCGGCCCGTAGACCGGCTCGATCGGCAGTCCCGACTCCGACTCACGCGCCATGGGGTGCCTCCGCGGTCCGGCCCGTACCCCCTCCCCACCATGCCCCGTAGTTCGGCGGCGGTCACGCCGGGGAACATCCCCGGCATGAGGATCCCGGGGAGACCCGCCGCCCTGCTCGCGTCGGCCGCCGCGCTCACCACGCTCGCCGCGCTCTGCGGCTGCACCGCGCAGCCACCGGACCCCGACGCCAAACACGGCCTGCCGGTCCACGTCCGTCCGCCCGCCCGCCACGCTCCCGCCCCGGCCCGTACGGCCGCCTCCGCCCCGGCGTCCACTCCCGCGGCCGCCACCCCGTCCGTGCCCGCCTCGCCGTCCGCACCCGCCCCGCCCCCCGTCCGGGCCACGCCCACCGTGCCCGCCGCGCCCCCGCCCCGGGTCGTGTGGGCGCGCGGGGACAGCGGGCCGGGCGTCCGGGAGCTCCAGGCGCGGCTGCGCCAGGTGGCCTGGCTGTCCACCTGGCCGACGGGGGCCTACGACCAGCCGACCGAGCGGGCCGTGCGGGGCTTCCAGCGCAAGCGGGGGCTGCCGCCGACCGGGACGCTGGACACCGTCACCTGGCAGCGGCTGCTGGCCATGACACACCGGCCGGCCCGCTGGGAGCTGTACCGCCCGGCCGTCCGGCCGGCCGCCGCGCCCGACGCGCGCTGTCTGACCGGCCGGGTGCTCTGCATCGACAAGACCAGCCGGACCCTGCGCTGGATGATCGACGGGCGCACGCTCCAGACGGTGTCCGTCCGGTTCGGCACGCAGTACACACCGACCCGCGAAGGTGTGTTCCACGTCTACTGGAAGTCACGGCACCATGTGTCGACGCTCTACCACTCGCCGATGCCGTACGCGATGTTCTTCAGCGGCGGCCAGGCCGTGCACTACTCCGCCGACTTCGCGGCACGCGGTTACGCGGGCGGTTCGCACGGCTGCGTCAACGTGCGGGACCGGACGGCGATCGCGCGGATGTTCGCCCAGGTGAGGGTCGGCGACAAGGTCGTCGTCTCCTGGTGAGATGCGGGGCGCGGGCGGGACCGGGGGAACGTGTCCCGCCCGCGCCGGGTGCACGAGCCGTGGGTACGGGGGGAACCCCGGCTCCGTGCGACGGCCGATGACCAGTCGGCTCACTCAGTACTGCGTCACGGGCTCCAGAAACGTCACACCTCGCGTCGAAAAAATTTCGGCCGTGCGAACACCGCAGGTCAGAGCGGGTGTCGGGCGAGCGGGGGCGGGTGCGTCAGAGCGCGGAGTACGTCGGGCCGGGCGTGGCGGCCGACTGTCCGTGGCCGGGGCCGCCGGGGTGCGGGGCGAAGGCGGAGGGAGCGGGCGCGGCACCGCGGTGCCGGCGCCCCTTGCCCTGGCCGGGCCGGGCCGGGCCGTCGTCGTCCCCCTTGCCCTGGCCCTTGCCGCCCTTGTCTTTTCCGTCCTTGCCGCCCTTGTCCTTGCCGTCCTTACCGTCTTTGCCCTTGCCGTTCTTGTCCTTGCCGTTCTTGCCCGAGTCGCCCTTGCCCTGGCCGTTCTTGCCGGTGTTCTTACCGGTGCTCTTGCCGGTGTTCTTGCCCTGGCTGTTCTTGCCGGTGCTCTTGCCCCGGCCGTTTCCGGTGCTCCCGCTCAGGCCGGCGTTCGAGGTACCGGGGGCCGTGGAGGGCGCGCCGGGACCGGCGGTGCGGTCGCCGGGGCCCGCGGCCTCGCCGGGGCCGGTGCCGCGGTCGCCTTCCGTCCGGCCCTCCAGCGCGTCCGTGCCGGTGTCCGTGCCCGCGCCCGGCGTGGCCGACGGCGGCGAGGTGAGGTGCGGCCGGCCGGTGGCCGTACCGGCGGAGGCGGAGGCGCCCGGGCGGGCGGGCTCGTCACCGAACGGCGTGGGCAGCACCCCGCTCCCCGCGGCCACGGCGACCCCGCCGAGCGTGCTCACGGTCACCGCGGCGGCGAGCGCCAGGCGTACCGGGCGGCCCCGGCGGGGGCGCCGGACCGGGATTCCGGTACGCGTCGGCGCACCGATGCGGACCAGACCGGCGTCGGCGCCGGGTGCGGCGGGACGGCTTGCGGCGGGGGCGTGGACGGTGCCGGCCCGCTCCGCCCCGGCGGCCTCACGGGCCTTGCGGAACGCGGCCAGGGCGGCCTGCTCGCCGGGGAGTTCGGTGTCGGCCCCGGCGGTCTGCGCGGACAGCGCGCCGAGCACCCGGGAGAGCCGTTCGGCCTGGTCACGGGCGCGGGCATCGACGGCTTCCAGCGGCTCACCGCGCAGCAGGCGTTCCGCCGTCTCACGGTTCAGCCACTTGTCCTGCTCGTCGGCCATCACATGTCCTTCTGCGTCCGCGCACGCGTATGCGTCACAGTTGCGGACGTCACCGCGCCGTGGCGCGGTTCTCGCTGTGGCGGGAGGGCGTCGAGTCCGCCCGCCGATTCCGGATCCGCGCCGATCAGCTCGGCGAGCCGCTTCAGACCGCGGTGCGCGGCGGTGCGGACGGCGCCCGCGCGCTTGCCGAGCGTCGCGGCGGCGGTCTTGGCGTCCAGGCCCACGACCACGCGCAGGACGACCGCCTCGGCCTGGTCCTGCGGGAGCCGGGCGATCAGCGAGAGGGTGCTGTCGGTGGCCAGGGCCTCGATGGCCTCGCCGGCGGTGTCGGATTCGGCGGCCCGGCCGGTCAGCTCGGTCTCGTCGCCGCCGATGGCGGGGCGCCGGCCGCGCATGCGTATGTGGTCCAGGGCGCGGTTGCGGGCGATCCGGGCGGCCCAGCCGCGGAACCGGTCGGCATCCCCGCTGAACCTGTCCAGGTCGCGGGCGATCTGGAGCCAGGCCTCGGACGCGACGTCCTCGGCGTCCGGATCGCCGACCAGCGTGCGGACGTATCCCAGCAGTCGGGGATGCACCGCGCGGTACACCGTGCGGAACGCGGTCTCGTCCCCGTCCTGTGCCGCACGCACCGCGGCGGTCAGCTCCGCGTCGTCCCCCAGCACCGCACTCCCTTTACGCCTGTCTTCGGTCGGCGCGAAAGGCACGTTACGGCGTTAAACCGCTGCTCGTCCACGTTCGTGGAAGATGCAACCGACTCGTGACCGGGCGCGGATGTGACCGCGCCGTGGCGGGGTGTGACACAAACCGCACGCCCGGCGCTGAGGGAAGTACGGGCCGTCCGCGGCCCGTCCGCGCGACGGCCGGGGCCTCTCCTGTGGGGGGTGGCGGCCCCGGCCGTTGCCTTCGGAATTCCCCTCGCCCGCGGTCCTTCTCGGCCGTACCAGGCCGTGCGCCGCGCCCGGTGGCTGCGGGTGTCCGAGTCCGTGGCCGTGCCGTTCGGGCATTCCGTTTCCCGACGGTCCGTGGCCGGTGGGGTTCAGCTTGGGAGGTCGGGGTCCGGCAAGCCGTCGGAGAGGAGGCGGCGGGCCAGGCGGCGCAGGCCCCGGTACGCGGCGGTGCGGACGGCGCCGGGGCGTTTGCCGAGGACGCGGGCGGCGGCCGGGCCGTCGAGGCCGACGACCACCCGCAGCAGCACCGCCTCCGCCTGGTCCCGGGGCAGCGCGCGCACCAGTTCCAGGGCGTGCTCGGTGGACAGCGACTCCAGCGCCTGGTCCTGGGTGCTGTGCCGGCCGGGCAGCTCCAGGGCGTCCTGCTCCAGCCGCGCGGCCCGGGGCCGGGTCCGCTGCCGGCGCAGGTGGTCCAGCGCCCGGTGCCGGGCGATGGTCGCGGTCCAGCCGCGGAAGCCCGCGCCGTCGCCCCGGAACCGGCCGAGGTCCCGGGCGATCTCCAGCCAGGCCTCGGAGGCGACGTCCTCCGCGTCCTCGCCGACCAGGCCGCGCACATAGCCGAGCAGGCCGGGCTGCACGATCCGGTAGGCCACCGCGAACGCGGTCTCGTCACCGGCCTGGGCCCGCGCGACGGCCGCGCCCAGCTCCGCGTCCCGCGGCTGCGGGCGGCGGGACTGCCCTCCCTGGCCCAAGACCGTCCTCGTTCGTGCCGAGTTCCTGGCCACTGCGTGGCGCCTGCCTCACGGTGCGACACGCTCCGGCCGTGTCGGTCGCCCTCCACGATCATCAGCGTCGGCCCGGACGGAAGTGTCACAGCCGGCCGGCGGCCCCGGACGGCAGGTCAGCCGCGGATGCCCGCGGTCGCGTCCCGGCACAGCAGCCGGAGCGAGCCGTGGCCGCCGTAACAGCGGCGGGCCTCTTCGAGGGGGTCCCAGAGCCGGCCGTCCGGAGTGCGCACCCAGTGCTCGCCGCCGGTCGCCCACCACTCCGCGCCGGTCTGGCGGACGATCACCTCGCCGGCGTAGGCGCCGAAACCGCGCAGGACGCTCTCGACGGCCGCGTACGGCGGTCCCTCCCGGCGTATCTCCTCGATCATCCGGTCCACCCGCCACAGGCTCTGCGCCGAGTAGTCGAGCCGGATCCGCGCGCCCTCGCGCATCGTCGCCACCGCGTCCGCCGCCCACCGCACGGGCTTGGCCGCGGCGGACGGCCTGGTCTCCTGCCGCGCCGTGCCGGGCCGCGCGGTCGCCTGGGCTGTCACCTGAGCTGTCACTTCGGCTGTCACATAGGGAAGAGCGAGCCGGGGCGAGGTTCCGTCACCCGGATTCGAAACGTTTCTCCGGACGTTCCGCCCACCGTCGCAGGACCGCCCCACGACCGCCGCACATCCGCCGCACCACGGGCACAGCTCCGCGGTCACACCTCCGCGGCGCCGCGCGCCCGGCGCGAGACCACCGCGCCCAGCACCCGGCGGCCCTCCGCCGACACCTCCCGCGCCCGGCGCAGCCCCTGCGCGCCGTGGTCCGCGAGGAGGTCCAGGACCGCGGCCTGGCGGCGCAGCTCGGCGGCGACGAGCGGCGGCAGCCCCACGGCGTCCCCGGCGTCACCCTCCTCCGTGGCTTCCGCATCCCACGTCTCCCCCGCATCCCACGTCTCTCCCGCGTCCCCCGTGCGCCCGGCCGCCGGGTCGAGCAGCCGGTGCACCCGCAGCGAGGCGGCCGAGCAGGCGCCGGCCCAGGGCCGTACCGCGTCGGCGGTGCGCGCGGCCGGGGCGGAGTCCAGCATGCCGCGGACCAGCCGCGCGGCCTCGGCGGCGGCGGACGGCGCGGCGCCGAGCGTGTCGCGGGCCCGGGCGAGGTCCGCGGCCCAGCCGGAGCCGTCGGCGAGGCTCACCCACAGCGGGCGCAGCAGTTCCTCGTCGCCGCCGAGCAGGGGAAGGCACCGATCCAAACAAGCCAGTGCGCTGGCGGCCAGTCCGCGTTCGTCGGCCTGTGCGATCCGTTCCACCAGGCTCATGAAGCCTCCCTCACCAGGGCACCGACCGGTACGGAGCCCTAACTGCCCCTTACTGCGTGGGACGGCGCGGGAGTGTCACAGGCGGATGTTTTCAGCCAAATACGGGTGCCGGAGCCGGCAGCCCGCCCGAGCGGACCTTGCGGTCCTGCATCCGGGTCAGCCGGACGACCACCACGATGGCGAGGACGGCGGCGGCGATGTCGAGCGCGTCGGAGAAGAGCATCGCCCGCGCCGCCTCGCGCACTTCGTCCGGCGTCTCGGCGCGCCGGGAGGCACCGTCGGCGGACCGGCCCGCCACCAGACCGATGAGCCACAGCGTCCACCAGGCGTTGACCGGTGTGTGCCCGGACCGCGTGCCCCAGGGGGCGCTGGCGTCCCAGGTGTCGGCGACGATCCGGCGCGGGAACCACAGGTTCACGACCGGGCAGAACCAGCCGCCGATCGTCCAGCCGCGCCGCATCCGGTGCCGGGAGGCGTCGAACACCTCGGCGTTCACCCGGACCCGCCACAGCCAGCACAGGTAGACGACCATCGTGGCCACCAGCGCCACGCCCTGTGCGACCCCGGCGGCGTGGTACAGCGTGTCCGCGTGCTCGGCCCGGCCGGTCACCCCGGTCCCGGCGGCGCCGTCGGCGAGGTCGCCGGCGACGTCGACCGTCAGCAGGTCCGCGTAACAGGCGAACAGGTCGGTGGCGATGACGAGCCCGAGCAGCAGGGCGGTGGCCCGGCCGAGCGCGGCCGGCGGGCGCAGCCAGGCGCCGGGCGGAGCCGGGTGCGGGTACGGGTACGGCGGCGCGGGCATGGGCGAGGTCATGGCGTGGTTCCCCCCGGGACGAAAGACGAGACGGGCCGGCGCGCGGTCCTCCCCCGGACCGGCGCGCGCGTACCACCGCGCGTCCCCCGGGTGCGGCCCCGGCGACGCGCGGACACCGGAACATACGGCCGGAGATCACCACCCGTCCACTCGCTTTCCCGTCCGGCCGGTCCGCGACGGCTCGGCCCGGCCGATCCGCCGCTCTCCCGTCCGGCTGGAGACGGCCGCTCAGCCCAGCCGGTCCGCCAAGGACCGGAAGGCGGTCCAGGTCAGTGTGGGTTTGCGCGGGTCCCAGAGTTTCTGCACGGTGGCCCGCAGCGGCATCCGGATGCCGGCCGCGACCTGCGCCTCGGTCTGCGCGTGCGGGAAGTCGCACCACACGGCGAACGACCCGCCGGGGATCTGCCCGTCGTAGCGGGCCGGCACGGCGGTCGTGCCGCGCAGCACCCGCGGGGTCCACTGCTCGTAGATGCGCTGTCCGGTCGGGTAGACGAAGGTCTGCGGCTGCCCGAGGACGTAGTAGAGGAACTCGTCGTTGTAGTTCAGGACCTGCCGGCCCTCGGCCAGGTACTCGGCGGGCTGCCGCGCGCCGATCTCCTTGCCGGTCCAGTAGGCGACCCGCAGGCTCGGGTCGGGCCGCACGGACGTGCCCCGGAAGAAGCCGTCGTTCCACGCGCGGACGGTCCTGCCGTGCGCGCGGACCGTGGCGGCGCGGTCGTTGAGCCAGCCCGTGGTGAGGTCGGCGACCGTGCCGCCGGCGCCGTAGCGCTGCCGGGCGGCGGCGGCCAGTTGCGGGTACGACGCCGCCGGGTCGCGGACGGTCAGCGCCTGGTACTCGTCGCCGCCCAGGTGCCACCGGTCGCCGGTGAACAGGCCCGCGTACTCGTTCAGCAGGTCGTCCACCAGCTTCGCGGACGCCTTCTGGGAGATGTCGATCGCGCCCCGGGTCACCGCCCCGCTCGCGTTGCGCAGCCGCAGGTCCGGGTGGGCGGCGAGGACCGCGCCCAGGTGTCCCGGGGAGTCGATCTCGGGTACGACGGTGATGTGCCGGCTCTCGGCCAGCCGCACGATCTTCCCGACCTGCGCCTTGGTCAGATGGTCGGCGGAGACGATCTCGGGGTGGCTGGCGGACTCGATCCGGAAGGCCTGGTCGTCGGAGAAGTGCAGGCCCAGCTCGTTGAACTTCAGGTCGCCCAGCTCCCGTATCCGGTCCTCGATCCAGGTCTCGGAGAACGGCTTGCGCGCGATGTCCAGCATGAAGCCGCGCACCGGTTTGGCCGGCTGGTCCCGCACCACGCCCTCTGGTGCCGCACCGCCGCCGCGGACCTCCTGCTTCAGGGTGCGGGTGCCGTAGAAGACGCCCGCCTCGCCGGGCCCGCTGATGTCGACCCGGCCGTCCCGGACGGTCAGGCTGTACGACTCCTGGTTCCCGCTGCCGCCGAGCGCGAGCCGTACGTCGCCCGCCCGCGCGTCGGCCGGCTGCCCGGCGTACGTCAGCCCCAGCTCGCCGGCGATCAGCCGTCCCTCGTCGGCGAGCCGGGGATCGGCCACCACCACCCGCGCACCGGGGCGCGGCTGCCAGCCGGGTCCGCGCGCCGGGGTGTGGGAGCGCACCGCGGGTATGGTGCGCGGCGCCTGCGACAGCGGGTAGGACCGGCTGGGACTGGGGGTGGGGCTGGCCGACGGGGCGGCCGGTGCCGCGGGGTCGGCGCCGGTGCCCGCCACCCGGCCGGAGGAGGACTGCCGGGCATCGTGCGCGGGCCGCCCGCCGCCGCCGTCCGTGGCGGCCCACACCGCGACGCTCGTGCCGAGCGCGACCGTCCCGACGACCGCGGCGGCCACGACGGCCCGCTTCCGTATCACCTGTCGCGCCGGTCCCCGGCGCCTGTGCGTGTGCTGGGTCACCCTGCCAACGTACGGCCGATCCTCCGGAAGGCTGCCGCCCAGGCGGTCCGAAACTCTCCCGTCCGGGTGAATTTCCGGTATCCCACGGACACCGGATGACCACTCTCGATAACCTGACGACACATCTTTCACCGCCTCCCCTGCCACATCTCTTGTGACGCGAGGACCCACGCTGCCCGCCCACCGCCTGCCCTGTCTGCCCAGGCCTCTCGACGCCTTCAACGCCGCGCCGGCCCCCGAGGCCCGCGCGCTGCTGCTGCGCTGTCTGCACAGCCTGCGCTGGGCGCGCCGGATCACCGCGCACCGCCCGTATCCGGACCTGGACGCCCTGCTGGCCGCGGCGGACGAGGCGGCGTACGACCTCGCGCCGGCCGATCTCGCCCAGGCGCTGGCCGGTGAGGCGCTGCCCGAGCTGCCCGCGGACACCTACTCGGCGGCCCACCTGGCCCTGGGCGCGGCCCACGCGGCCTACGAGGCCAGATTCGGACACGCGTTCGTCATCTATCTGGGTGATGCGGCGCCGGACGAGATCATCGACCGCATCCTCGAAGCGATCCGGTCACGATTGGCGAACGATCCGGAAGAGGAACGGGTGACGGCGGCCGAGGAGCTGCGGCGCCTGGCGCGCGGGCGGCTCGCGGCGGCGCTGAGCGGCGCGGGGCCGGGCCGCCGGTGCGGTACCCGGCATACCGACGTGACCAGCCACAACACGCCCGTACCCGGCACATGAGGTCCCGCGTCACCCCCCGGACGGCCGCGCGGATAGCCCGTCCGGTGCCAGTTCGATCACACAAGTAGGCCCCCCGTAAGCCACCGGCCGGGGCATGGATACCATGCAGAGGGCCGGTGGACCGTACCCGGCCGGGCCCGACCGACAGAGAAGCCGGCGCGGCCCTAGTCCCCGCTCCCGGAGGGTTCTTCCGTGCCGGCTGGAACGCTGTACCGCGGCCGGGAAGGAATGTGGTCCTGGGTGGCTCATCGAGTCACCGGCGTCCTCATCTTCTTCTTCCTGTTCGTTCACGTCCTGGACACCGCTCTCGTGCGTGTTTCCCCCGAGGACTACGACAAGGTCGTAGCCACGTACAAGACCCCGATCGTCGCGCTGCTGGAGTACGGCCTCGTCGCCGCCATCCTCTTCCACGCGCTCAACGGCCTGCGCGTCATCGCCGTCGACTTCTGGTCGCAGGGCCCGCGCTACCAGAAGCAGATGTTCTGGGCCGTGATGGGTGTCTGGGTCGTCCTGATGGCCGGGGCGATCTACCCGGTCCTCGGCCACGCCGCTCGTGTTCTGTTCGGGAGCTGAGGCCCATGTCCACCACTGAAACCACCGCGTCCGGAGTCGGCCCCGTCGAAGGCGCCCCCGTCTACACCGTCGACAACCCGGCCCCGCTGATCGAGGCGCCGCGCAAGCGCACCAAGAAGTCCCCGAGGTCGACCCGGGGCAACTTCGAGCTGGCGGCATGGCTGTTCATGCGCCTGTCCGGCATCGTGCTGGTCGTGCTCGTCCTCGGTCACCTGCTGATCCAGCTCGTGCTGGACGGCGGCGTCTCCAAGATCGGCTTCGCCTTCGTGGCCGGCCGCTGGGCGTCCCCGTTCTGGCAGGTGTGGGACCTGCTGATGCTCTGGCTGGCGATGCTGCACGGCGCCAACGGCCTGCGCACGGTCATCAACGACTACGCCGAGCGGCCGGCCTCCCGGCTGTGGCTGAAGGCGCTGCTCTACACCGCCACGGTGTTCACCATCCTGCTGGGCACGCTGGTGATCTTCACCTTCGACCCGAACATCCGCTAGGCACGGGGCTGCGAGAATCATGAAGATCCACAAGTACGACACCGTCATCGTCGGCGCCGGCGGCGCGGGCATGCGCGCCGCCATCGAGGCGACGAAGCGCAGCCGCACCGCGGTCCTGACCAAGCTCTACCCCACCCGCTCCCACACGGGCGCCGCGCAGGGCGGCATGGCCGCCGCGCTCGCCAACGTGGAGGAGGACAACTGGGAGTGGCACACCTTCGACACGGTCAAGGGCGGTGACTACCTGGTCGACCAGGACGCCGCCGAGATCCTGGCGAAGGAGGCCATCGACGCCGTCCTCGACCTGGAGAAGATGGGCCTGCCGTTCAACCGGACCCCGAACGGCACCATCGACCAGCGCCGCTTCGGCGGCCACTCCCGCAACCACGGCGAGGCCCCGGTCCGCCGGTCCTGCTACGCCGCGGACCGCACCGGCCACATGATCCTCCAGACGCTGTACCAGAACTGCGTCAAGGAGGGCGTGGAGTTCTTCAACGAGTTCTACGTCCTGGACCAGCTGATCACCGAGGTCGACGGCGTCAAGCGGTCCGCCGGCGTCGTGGCGTACGAGCTGGCCACCGGCGAGATCCACATCTTCCAGGCGAAGGCCGTGATCTACGCCTCGGGCGGCACCGGCAAGTTCTTCAAGGTGACCTCCAACGCGCACACCCTGACCGGTGACGGCCAGGCCGCGGTCTACCGGCGCGGGCTGCCGCTGGAGGACATGGAGTTCTTCCAGTTCCACCCGACCGGCATCTGGCGCATGGGCATCCTGCTCACCGAGGGCGCCCGCGGCGAGGGCGGCATCCTGCGCAACAAGGACGGCGAGCGCTTCATGGAGAAGTACGCTCCCGTCATGAAGGACCTGGCGTCGCGTGACGTCGTGTCCCGCTCCATCTACACGGAGATCCGCGAGGGCCGGGGCTGCGGTCCCGAGGGCGACCACGTCTACCTGGACCTGACCCACCTGCCGCCGGAGCAGCTCGACGCCAAGCTGCCGGACATCACCGAGTTCGCGCGCACCTACCTGGGCATCGAGCCGTACACGGACCCGATCCCGATCCAGCCGACCGCGCACTACGCGATGGGCGGCATCCCGACGAACGTCGAGGGTGAGGTCCTGGCGGACAACACCACGGTCGTCCCGGGTCTGTACGCGGCCGGCGAGGTGGCCTGCGTCTCCGTGCACGGCGCCAACCGGCTCGGCACCAACTCGCTGCTGGACATCAACGTCTTCGGCCGCCGCGCGGGCATCGCCGCCGCCGAGTACGCGGCGAAGGCCGACTACGTGGAGCTGCCGGAGAACCCGGAGTCCCTGGTGGTCGAGCAGATCGAGCGGCTGCGCACCTCCACCGGCAGCGAGCGGGTGGCCACGCTCCGCCGCGAGCTGCAGGAGACCATGGACGCCAACGTCATGGTGTTCCGCACCGAGCAGACGATCAAGACGGCCGTCGAGAAGATCGCCGAACTCCGGGAGCGCTACAAGAACGTGGCGATCCAGGACAAGGGCAAGCGGTTCAACACGGACCTGCTGGAGGCCATCGAGCTGGGCAACCTGCTGGACCTGGCCGAGGTCATGGCCGTCTCGGCGCTGGCCCGCAAGGAGTCCCGCGGCGGTCACTACCGCGAGGACTACCCGAACCGCGACGACGTCAACTTCATGCGCCACACCATGGCGTACCGCGAGGTCGGCGCCGACGGCTCGGAGACCATCCGTCTCGACTACAAGCCGGTCGTCCAGACCCGCTACCAGCCGATGGAGCGTAAGTACTGATGGCTACCCCTGTCCTGGACAAGGCGGACGCGGCCGGCCGGCCCGAGCCCGGTTTCGCCGACTCCCCCTACATCACGGTCACCTTCCGCATCCGCCGGTTCAACCCGGAGGTCGCGGCGGAGGCCGTCTGGGAAGACTTCCAGCTGGAGATCGACCCCAAGGAGCGCGTCCTCGACGGCCTCCACAAGATCAAGTGGGACCTCGACGGCACCCTCACCTTCCGCCGCTCGTGCGCCCACGGCATCTGCGGTTCGGACGCGATGCGGATCAACGGCAAGAACCGCCTCGCCTGCAAGACGCTGATCAAGGACATCAACCCGGAGAAGCCGATCACGGTCGAGCCCATCAAGGGCCTGACGGTCCTGAAGGACCTGGTCGTGGACATGGACCCGTTCTTCCAGGCGTACCGGGACGTCATGCCGTTCCTGGTCACCAAGGACACGAACGAGCCGACCCGCGAGCGGCTGCAGTCGCCGGAGGACCGCGAGCGCTTCGACGACACCACGAAGTGCATCCTCTGCGCGGCCTGCACCTCCTCCTGCCCGGTGTTCTGGAACGACGGCCAGTACTTCGGCCCGGCCGCGATCGTGAACGCCCACCGCTTCATCTTCGACTCGCGTGACGAGGCCGGGGAGCAGCGGCTGGAGATCCTCAACGACCGCGACGGCGTGTGGCGCTGCCGCACCACCTTCAACTGCACGGACGCCTGCCCGCGCGGTATCGAGGTCACGAAGGCGATCCAGGAGGTCAAGCGCGCCCTGATCACGCGCCGCTACTGACCGCCGTATGCCTGCGGCTCACCCGGGCCCCGTCCGCCGGTTCGTTCCGGCGGGCGGGGCCTCGTCGTACGGCGCACGCCGAGCACGCGTGCCGCGCACCGGCCCGGTCCCGGACTTCCCGCGGTGACCGCGCGCCCCGTGCGGTGGGGCTCCTCGCTTCCGGGCACCCGGACTCTTAATGTGACGACATGTCAGACGAAGAGTCGTACGAACTGCTCGGGTTCGACAACGTGCTGCTCCCCGTCGGCGACCTCGGCGAGGCCGTCGCCTTCTACGAGCGGGCCGGCTTCGCCGTGGGCTTCCGCCTCGACGAGGCCGGGATCGCGCTGCTGAGGATCGGTGCGGAGACCCCCGGCATCCTGCTGCGCGCCGAGGAGGGGCTGCGGCAGCGGCCGCCGCACTGGCCCGCGCCGCGGATCTGGCTGGAGGTGGCGGACGCGCGGGCGGCGGCGCGGGACCTGGCCGCCGCCGGCATCCCGCCCCTGGACGAGATCACTCAGGGGGCCACCGGCTGGACCGTGGAGATCGCCGATCCCTGGGGCAACCTCGTGGGCTTCACGGACTACACCAAGCGCCCGGCGCTGGGCCGCAGAAGCTGAGCGAGGGCGCGTCGGCAGCGGCCCGGCGGCCCCCGGGCCGGACGGCGGCGCGCGGGGCCGGGCCCGCACCACCGTCCGGCCAGAGCCCGGTCCGGACCACTCGTTAGGCTCTCCTACCGTGCCCGCGAAGAACGACGGCCCCGCAGCGGCCGGTCCCCACAGCAGCAAGTCCGAGCAGACCCGCGCGCTGATCCTGCAGACCGCGATGCGGCTGTTCCAGGAGCGCGGGTACGACAAGACGACCATGCGGGCCATCGCCACGGAGGCCGGTGTCTCCGTCGGCAACGCCTACTACTACTTCGACGGCAAGGAACACCTGATCCAGGGCTTCTACGACCGGATCGCCGTCGAGCACCAGGCGGCGGTGCGGGCGGTGCTGGAGCGGGAGACCGAGCTGGAGGCGCGGCTCGCGGGCGTGCTGACGGCGTGGCTGGACATCGCCCGGCCGTACCACGAGTTCGCGGTCCAGTTCTTCAAGAACGCCGCCGACCCGGACAGCCCGCTCAGCCCCTTCTCGCCGGAGAGCGAGCACGCCCGCGAACAGGCCATCGGCGTGCACCGGGCGGTGCTGGCCGGCACGAAGTCCAAGGTGGCCCCGGAACTGCGGGACGTGCTGCCCGAGTTGATGTGGCTGTCCCAGATGGGCCTGATCCTGTACTGGATCTTCGACCGCACCGAGGACCGCGAGCGCAGCTACCGGCTGGCGCGGCGCGGGGCCCGGCTGACCGCGCGCGGGGTGGCGCTGGCCCGGTTCCGGGTGCTGCGGCCGCTGGTCCTGGAGGTCCACGAGCTGTTCACGGACTTCCTGCCGGGGATGACCCGGCTGCTGCCGGACCCCGGGCGGCTATGACATCCGGCGCAGTGCGCGCAGTCCGCGCAACCCGATGACCCCGATGGCCGTCCCCCATACGAAGGAAGCGACCGCCAGCAGCAGGTGCACCCAGAAATACGCGGTCGGGTGGCCGTCGTCGAAGGCGAGTCCGCTGCCGTCCTTGACGAGATTCTTGACGAAAGTGACCCAGATGACCCAGCTCCACACGCCGAAGGCGAGCAGGAACCAGGAGACAGGGCGGCTGAGCTTCATGCGTCCAGTATCGCCGTCCGGCGGCCGGGTCCGTGCCGGGGGTGGGGCCGGGGGTGGGGCCGCTGCCGGGACCGCGCGGTCCGTGGCCGCCCCGGGGACCGCCGGCCGGCGTGCCCTGCTGATCGCCTCCGCCACCGCGCTGTCCCTGGGCGTCACCGCGCCCGCCGCCCTCGCCGCGCCGGACCCCACGACGAGCCCGACGGCCACTCCCCCGGCCGCGATGTCGACGCTCGGCGGGGCCCGGCTCGGGATGCCGGGCACCCAGGTCAACCTCGCCCCGGGCGTCCCGGTGCTGCCCAAGGAGCTGACCGCCCGCTCCTGGATCGTCTCCGACGCCGAGTCGGGCGAGGTCCTCGCCGCGCACAACGCGCACTGGCGGCTGCCCCCGGCCAGCACGCTGAAGATGCTGTTCGCGGACACCGTGCTGCCCCGCTTCCCCAAGGACACCCGGTACAAGGTGGCTCCGGCGGACCTGAAGGGGGTGGGCGCCGGTTCCAGCGTGGTCGGGATAAAGCCGGGCACCACCTACTCCGTCCACGACCTGTGGCTCGGGGTCTTCCTGCGCTCGGGCAACGACGCGGTGCACGTGCTGTCCGCGATGAACGGCGGGGTCCGGCAGACGGTGCGGGACATGCAGGACCACGCCGGGGAACTCCAGGCGCTGGACACGGACGTGGTCTCGCCGGACGGCTACGACGCGCCGGGGCAGCTGTCGTCGGCGTACGACCTGTCGCTGTTCGCCCGCTCCGGGCTGCAGAAGAAGGACTTCCGCGACTACTGCTCGACGGTCAGCGCCACGTTCGGCTCCGCCGAGATCCGCAACACCAACCGGCTGCTCAGCGGCGACAGCGACGTGCCCGTCTACCCGGGCATCGCGGGCGTGAAGAACGGCAACACCACGCACGCGGGCGCCACCTTCACCTCGGTCGCCGAGCGGAGCGGCAAGGTGCTGCTGGTCACGGTGATGAACCCGGAGAAGCACGAGCACAACGAGGTCTACAAGGAGACCGCGAAGCTGCTCGACTGGGGCTTCCAGGCGGTCGGCAAGGTCGATCCGGTGGGCGAGCTGGTGCCGCCGCGCAGCGCCGCGTCGGCCACCGGCCGGCCGGACGCCGGCGCCACCGCCGGGCCGGGCCCGCAGCAGCCGGCCGGCGGCACCGGCGGGACGGGCGCGAAGCCGGTGGCGAGCGCCGCCACCGCGTCCGGCGCCGGCGGCGCCGGGATCGCCCTGGGCGTCGCGGGCGGTCTGCTGGTGCTGCTCGGCGGCGGGGCCTACCTGGTCAACCGCCGCTGGCCGCTGCCGGAGCTGATGCGCCGCCGGACGCGTCCCTGAGTTCGGTCTCCTTGCTCCCGGTCGCCGTCCAGGAGGCGCAGAACAGCACGAGTTTCGCGGTGAAGTTGATCCACAGCAGCAGCGCCACGGGCACCCCGAACGCGCCGTACATGCTCTTCGCCGCGACTCCCTGGACATAGCCGCTGAGCAGCAGCTTCAGCAGTTCGAAGCCGACCGCGCCGAGCAGCGCGGCGACCAGCAGGCGGCGCCGCGGCGGCTCCACCCCGGGCAGCAGGGTCAGGACGTAGAGCAGCACCAGGAAGTCGGCGAGCACGGCGACGACGAACGCGGC
Source organism: Streptomyces sp. NPDC017095 (assembly GCF_044332325.1). Classification (NCBI taxonomy): domain Bacteria; kingdom Bacillati; phylum Actinomycetota; class Actinomycetes; order Kitasatosporales; family Streptomycetaceae; genus Streptomyces; species Streptomyces sp. NPDC017095. Next base: position 352,123 of record NZ_JBIROU010000009.1, on the reverse strand, counting down.
GACCTGGAGCAGCACCACGCCCCAGCCGTGCTCGTCCAGGCCGATCCGCCGGGACAGCAGGCCCACGGCGGCCGAGGCGAGGGTGGACACGGCGAGGGTGACCAGCAGGGCGCCGCCGAAGCCGAGCAGGATGCCGGCGTCCTTGGCCTTGGCGAGGACCGGGTTCTCGTCGGGGTCCGGCAGCTCCCACACCGCACGCAGACAGTCCCGCACTTGGCCGACCCAGCCGATGCCGGTGAACAGCAGGGCCGCGCCCGCGATGACGCCGACCGTGCCCGCGTTGTCCACCAGGGTCGTGAGGTCCAGCTGGTCGGACAGGCCCGGGAACTGGGCGGCGATGCGGTGCTCGACGGCCCGCTCGCTGGCCGGGCTGAGCGTGGCGGCGGTGATCGCGGCGGCCACGGTCAGCAGCGGGAACAGCGCCACGAAACTGACGAACGTCATGGCGGCGGCCAGCCGGGCCCACTTCACCCGGTCGAGCCGCTCGTAGCACCGCCACGCGTGCGTGGCCGTCAGCCGGGTGACGATCGGCCCGATCCCGGGGAGCCTCTTCAGCCAGTCCATGATGCGACTGTGCCCGCTGTGCGGCGAGGTCATCACCGCGTTTCTCCGCCGGCACGGTCATATGCGGACGATACGGTCGGCTACGGCGCGACCCGTGGGGCGTACGCGTCCGTGTGCCCCGGCTGGGTCGGCACGACGGGTCCGCCGAAGGCGTACTCGCGCAGCTTGCGCCACACGCCGTCGGCGCCCTGCTCGTACAGCGCGAAGCCGGTGCACGGCCACTCAGCCGCGTAGTCCGCCAGTTCCGCGAAGGCGCGGTCCATGGCCGGCTCGTCGATGCCGTGCGCGACGGTGACGTGCGGGTGGTACGGGAACTGCAGTTCGCGCGCCACCGGGCCGGACGCGTCCCGGATGCGCTGCTGGAGCCGGGTGCAGGCGTCGGCGCCCCGCACCACCCGCACGTACACCACCGGCGACAGGGGCCGGAAGGTGCCGGTGCCGGACAGCCGCATCGGGAACGGCCGGCCCGCCGCGGCGACCTCGGCGAGGTGCGCGTCGATCGCGGGCAGGGCGGCCTCGTCCACCTCGGTCGGCGGCAACAGCGTGACGTGGGTGGGGATGCCGTGAGCCGCGGCGTCGCCGAAGCCCGCGCGCCGCTCCTGGAGCAGGCTGCCGTGCGGCTCCGGGACCGCGATCGACACGCCGATCGTTACGGTCCCCACGTCGTCTCCTGTCGTCGCGTCTGTCGTCATCTCGGCCGTCTCGTCCGGGCCGTCGGGTATCGACTGTACGGCCATGGATGTCCTGTGGGCAGGCGCAGCGGAAGTGATGTACGGCGCTCCGCCCGCGCGGGCCCGTGCGGTCGTACGCCTCAGTGCTTGGCCGGCAGGAAGCCCACGCGGTCGTACGCCTGCGCGAGGGTCTCGGCGGCGACGGCGCGCGCCTTCTCGGCGCCCTTGGCGAGGATCGCGTCCAGCGTCTCGGCGTCGTCCAGGTACTGGTGGGTGCGCTCGCGGAACGGCGTCACGAACTCCACCATGACCTCGGCGAGGTCGGTCTTGAGCGCGCCGTACATCTTGCCCTCGTACTCCTGCTCCAGCTCGGCGACGGTCCGGCCGGTGAGCGTGGAGTAGATGGTGAGGAGGTTGGAGACGCCCGGCTTGGCGGCGACGTCGTAGCGGATCACCGTGTCGGTGTCGGTGACCGCGCTCTTGACCTTCTTCGCCGTGGTCTTCGGCTCGTCGAGGAGGTTGACGAGGCCCTTCGGCGTGGACGCCGACTTGCTCATCTTGACCGTCGGGTCCTGGAGGTCGTAGATCTTCGCCGTCTCCTTGAGGATGTACGGCTTGGGGATCGTGAAGGTGTCGCCGAAGCGGCCGTTGAAGCGCTCGGCGAGGTCGCGGGTCAGCTCGATGTGCTGGCGCTGGTCCTCGCCGACCGGCACCTCGTGGGCCTGGTACAGCAGGATGTCCGCGACCTGGAGGACCGGGTAGGTGAACAGGCCGACGGAGGCCCGGTCGGCGCCCTGCTTGGCGGCCTTGTCCTTGAACTGGGTCATGCGGCCGGCCTCGCCGAAACCGGTGAGGCAGTTCATGACCCAGGCGAGCTGGGCGTGCTCGGGGACGTGGCTCTGCACGAAGAGGGTGCAGCGGTCGGGGTCCAGACCGGCGGCCAGCAGCTGTGCCACGGCCAGGCGGGTGTTGGCGCGCAGTTCCTTCGGGTCCTGGGGGACCGTGATCGCGTGCAGGTCGACGACCATGTAGAACGCGTCGTGGGACTCCTGGAGGGCCACCCACTGGCGGACGGCGCCGAGGTAGTTGCCGAGGTGGAACGAGCCGGCGGTGGGCTGGATGCCGGACAGCACGCGGGGTCGGTCAGTCGCCATGCCTCTCATTGTCTCAGAGAGCGCGGGGCGTTCGGTGCGTGGGGAACCGCGGGCCGGTGCGGGCCGGCCGCGCGGTTCCCTCCGCCGCGTGCGGGACGCCTCAGCCGAGGTCGACCTGCGGGTAGAGCGGGAAGCCGGCCACCAGGTCCGTGGCCCGCCCGGCGATCTCCCGCGCGACCTTCTCGTCCAGGACGTGGGCCGCCTTGGACGGGGCGCCCGACTTGGTGGTGCCGGGCTCGGTGGTGGTCAGCACGCGGTCGATCAGGCCCGCCACCTCGTCCATCTCGGCCGTGCCCAGGCCGCGGGTGGTGAGCGCGGGCGTGCCGACGCGGATGCCGGAGGTGTACCAGGCGCCGTTCGGGTCGGCCGGGATGGCGTTGCGGTTGGTGACGATGCCGGAGTCGAGCAGGGCCGCCTCCGCCTGGCGGCCGGTCAGGCCGTAGGAGGTGGCGACGTCGATCAGGTTCAGGTGGTTGTCGGTGCCGCCGGTGACCAGGGTGGCGCCCCGGCGCAGCAGGCCCTCCGCCAGCGCGCGGGAGTTGTCCACGATGCGCTGGGCGTAGTCCTGGAAGGCGGGCTGCCGGGCCTCGGCGAGGGCGACGGCCTTGGCGGCCATGACGTGCGGGAGCGGGCCGCCGAGCACCATCGGGCAGCCGCGGTCCACCTGGTCCTTGAGGGAGTCGTCGCACAGCACCATGCCGCCGCGCGGGCCGCGCAGGGACTTGTGGGTGGTGGTGGTGACGATCTGGGCGTGCGGGACCGGGTCGAAGTCGCCGGTGAGGACCTTGCCCGCGACCAGGCCGGCGAAGTGCGCCATGTCGACCATGAGGGTCGCGCCGACCTCGTCGGCGATCTCGCGCATGATCCGGAAGTTCACCAGCCGGGGGTAGGCCGAGTAGCCCGCGACGATGATCAGCGGCTTGAAGTCGCGGGCCTGGGCGCGCAGGGCGTCGTAGTCGATCAGGCCGGTGGCCGGGTCGGTGCCGTAGGAGCGCTGGTCGAACATCTTGCCCGAGATGTTCGGCCGGAAGCCGTGGGTGAGGTGGCCGCCGGCGTCCAGGGACATGCCGAGCATCCGCTGGTTGCCGAAGGCGTGGCGCAGCTCGGCCCAGTCGGCCTCGGTCAGGTCGTTGATCTGGCGGACGCCGGTCTTCTCCAGGAACGGGGCCTCGACGCGGTCGGCGAGGACGGCCCAGAAGGCGACGAGGTTGGCGTCGATGCCGGAGTGCGGCTGGACGTAGGCGTGGCGGGCGCCGAACAGCTCGCGGGCGTGCTCGGCGGCGAGGGACTCCACGGTGTCGACGTTGCGGCAGCCGGCGTAGAAGCGGCGGCCGACGGTGCCCTCGGCGTACTTGTCGCTGAACCAGTTGCCCATCGCCAGCAGGGTCGCCGGGGAGGCGTAGTTCTCGGAGGCGATCAGCTTGAGCATCTCGCGCTGGTCGGCGACCTCCTGGCCGATGGCGTCGGCGACGCGCGGCTCGACGGCGCGGATCACGTCCAGGGCGGCGCGGAAGGCGGTGGACTCGGTGGAGAGGGGGGCGGCGTTCTCGGGCATCGGGGACCTCCGGACGGTGTGCGTACAGCGTTCACGTTCGGCCCAGGCGCACGGCACTCGTCCCGCTCGGGCCGCTCCCCGATGGTCCGTCCCATCCCAGCGCGCCAGTCACGGCCCGTCGCCAGCCTACCGGGCGCGCCGGGCGGTGAAGATGCCGCGTCCGGCATCCGGGCGGCGGTAAGAAGGGGGCTCACCGTCGTGTCCGGCCGGATCCGGGAGGGGCCGTGCCCAGTGCGGAAGACCTGATCGCCACCGCCGGCGCGCACTGCGCGCCCACCTACCGCCCGCTGCCGGTGGTGATCGCCACGGGTCGGGGCGCGTGGGTGACGGATGTGGCGGGGCGGCGCTATCTGGACCTGCTGGCCGGTTACTCCGCGCTCAACTTCGGGCACGGCAACCCGCGGCTGGTGGCGGCGGCCGGGCGGCAGCTGGAGCGGGTGACGCTGACCTCCCGCGCCTTCCACCACGACCGGTTCGCGGCGTTCTGCGCCGAGCTGGCGCAGCTGTGCGGGATGGAGATGGTGCTGCCGGCGAACACCGGCGCGGAGGCGGTGGAGGGCGCCGTCAAGACGGCCCGGAAGTGGGGCTACCGGGTGAAGGGCGTGCCCGCCGGGAGGGCGAAGATCGTGGTGGCGGGCGGCAACTTCCACGGCCGTACGACCACGGTGATCAGCTTCTCCACGGACCCGGCGGCCCGCGCGGACTTCGGGCCGTACACGCCCGGGTTCGAGATCGTGCCGTACGGCGACCTGACCGCGCTGCGGGCGGCGCTCACCGAGAACGCGGTGGCCGTGCTGCTGGAGCCGGTGCAGGGCGAGGCCGGGGTGATCGTGCCGCCGGCCGGCTATCTGGCGGGTGTGCGGGAGCTGACGCGGGAGCGGAACGTCCTCTTCGTGGCCGACGAGATCCAGTCCGGGCTGGGCCGCACCGGGCGGACGTTCGCGTGCGAGCACGAGGGCGTGGTGCCGGACGTGTACGTGCTGGGCAAGGCGCTGGGCGGCGGGATCGTGCCGGTGTCGGCGGTGGTGTCGAGCGCGGCGGTGCTCGGGGTGTTCCGGCCGGGCGAGCACGGGTCGACGTTCGGCGGCAACCCGCTGGCCTGCGCGGTGGCGCTGGAGGTGATCGCGATGCTGCGGACCGGGGAGTACCAGGAGCGGGCGGCCCGGCTGGGCGAGCGGCTGCACGGGCTGCTGGGCGGGCTGGCCGGCCCGGGCCGGGTGACGGCGGTGCGCGGGCGCGGGCTGTGGGCCGGGGTGGACGTCTCCCCGGCGGCGGGCACCGGGCGGGAGGTCTGCGAGCGGCTGCTGGCCCGCGGGGTCCTGGCCAGGGAGACCCACGGGCCGACGATCCGGCTCGCGCCACCGCTGGTGATCGGGGAGGAGGACCTGGACTGGGGGGTGGAGCAGCTACGGGCGGTGCTGGGCGGCTAGGGCGTGTCCGGCCGTGCCCGTCCGCCGTCGGCGGCCGTGGTCAGAGGATCACGTGGGGCAGGAAGCGGGCGTACTCGTCCGTGATCAGGCCCGTGGACTCGCGGATGCCGAGGCCCGCCGGGGCGCCGCCGACGACCCAGGTGCCGAGGACGGTGTGGTGGCCGGCGAAGGCGGGGAGGGGGGCCAGTTGCTGGTAGCAGCAGGGGTCCTCGCGCGGGGGCGGCGGCGGGGAGCCCGGCGGGTGGACGGTGATGCCCTCGCCCTCGCGGCCCAGCAGGGGCTTGGCGACGTAGCCGGTGGTGGCGGCCAGGTCGCGGGGGCCGTCGAGGTAGGCGGGCAGCAGGTTGGGGTGGCCGGGGTACAGCTCCCAGAGGACGGCCAGCAGGGCCTTGTTGCTGAGGAGCATCTTCCAGGCCGGTTCGATCCACAGGGTGCTGCCGGTGCCGCCGCCGTTGTCCAGGGTGTCCAGGACGTGGCCGCCGAAGGCGTCGGCGGTGAGCCACTCCCACGGGTACAGCTTGAAGATGCCGCGGATGAAGCGGAGCCGGTTGTCGACGAAGCGGCCGGAGAGGGTGTCCCAGCCGATCTCCTCCATGGCGAGCCAGTCGGTGTCCAGGCCCGCCTGTTCCGCCGTCTCCTTGAGGTAGGCGACCGTCATCAGGTCCTCGCCGAGTTCGTCGGCGGCGGAGTGCGCGAAGTGCAGCGGGCTGCCGGGCGGCAGCAGGGCGGACTGGGCGCGCCAGGCCTCCACCAGGCGTTCGTGCAGGGAGTTCCACTGGTCGGCGCCGGGGAAGCGCTCCTCCATCCAGAACCACTGCGGGGAGGCCGCCTCGACCAGCGAGGTGGGCGTGTCGGCGTTGTACTCCAGCAGCTTCGCCGGGCCCGTGCCGTCGTAGCGAAGGTCGAAGCGGCCGTAGACGGTGGGCAGTTCGGCGCGGCGGTGCCAGGACTCGGTGACCGCGGCGGCCAGCCGCGGGTCGGTGATGCCGAGGTCGGCGAGCCGGTCCTCGGCGACGAGGTGCGCGGCCGCCGCGAGGCACATGCGGTGCAGTTCCGCGACCGTCTCCTCCAGCGCCTCGACCTCGTCGAGGGTGAAGACGTAGTAGGCGCTCTCGTCCCAGTAGGGGCGCAGCGAGCCGTCGGGGTGGCGGGTGAGCGGGTAGACCAGGCCCTGGGCCTCGACAATCTGCTGCCAGCCGGGCCGGGGGGTGAGGGTACGGCGTTCCATGCGCGTGTCCCTCAGCCGCCGGAGCTGCCCTTGCCGCCGCCGAAGCCGCCGCGGTGGACCCCGTTGCCGTCGTCACCGCCGGACGACGAGCCGCCGGACGACGAGCCGCCCGAACTCCCGCCCGAGCCGCCGGGCTTGGTGAAGGAGCCGCCGTCGACCCAGCCGCCCTTCTCCTCGCCCTTGTAGTACCAGGCCGCGTCGGCCGGCCGCTTGACGCCCTTCCTGACGGGCTTCTTCCGGCCCGTCGTGGTGCCGCCGGCCGGAGAGGAGGTCTTGCAGTTCTTGTCGGCGACGACCTTGTAGCCCTTGACCACGTCGTAGCTGTCGCGGTCGACGCAGCGCTTGTCCGGTTCGGAGGAGCAGGCGGTGAGCGCGGCGGCCAGCAGTCCCACGCCGCCGAGGACGACCGTGCCGGAACGGAGCTGACTTCGGGTCTGCGCCATGGTGTGTCTCCCCCGTCATGGCCCTGTGGATGGGACGTTCGGCGGTCAGCCTAGAGCCGTCGGGAGCGGCGTGGCCCGCCGGGGGTGGATCTTCCCGGGCGGGATTCCGGGAGCGGGCTTCCCCGGAGCGGGTCCCCGGGGCGCCCGGCGGGGGCGGCGCGGCGGTGTCCGGGCTGTCACGGCAGTGCCCGGCACAGGGCCTCCAGGGCGCCCGCCCAGGCGCTGTCCGGCGGGGTGCCGTAGCCGACGACCAGCGCCTCCAGGGGGTCGGCCACGGCCTCGGGGTGGCGGTAGAAGGCCAGGCCGTGCAGGGCCAGTCCCTGGAGGCCGGCCGCCTGGACCACCGGCCGCTCCAGGCCCGGCGGCAGCCGCAGCACCGCGTGCAGCCCGGCCGCGATGCCCGTGACCCGTACCGTGGGCGCCCGGTCTGCCACGGCCGCGGCGAGGGCGTCCCGGCGGCGCCGGTAGCGCAGCCGGGCGGAGCGGACGTGCCGGTCGTAGGCGCCGGAGGCGAGGAACTCGGCCAGGGTCAGCTGGTCCAGCACCGGGCAGGTGTCGACGTGGCCCTTGGCCGCGACCACCTCGTCCACCAGGGACGGCGGCAGCACCGCCCAGCCCAGCCGCAGTCCGGGCGCCAGCGACTTGCTGGCGGTGCCCAGGTACACCACCCGGTCCGGGTCCAGGCCCTGGAGCGCGCCGACGGGCTGGCGGTCGTAGCGGAACTCCCCGTCGTAGTCGTCCTCCAGGACCAGCCCGCCGGTGCGCCGGGCCCAGTCCACGACGGCGGCCCGCCGGTCCGGGTGCAGCGGTGTGCCCATCGGGAACTGGTGGGCCGGGGTGAGCAGGACCGCGCCGGCGCCGTCCGGGGCGCGGGGGTCGGTGCCGAGCGCGTCGTAGGGCAGCGCGGGCGTGGCGAGTCCGGCGCCGCGCAGCAGCCGCCAGTGGTAGTCGAGGCCGTAGGACTCCACCGCCGCGGCGCGCACCCCGCGCGCCCGCAGCAGCGGGCCGAGCAGGCGCAGGGCGTGCGAGAACCCGGAGGTGATCACCACGGTGTCCGGTGTGGCGCGCACGCCGCGGACCCGGGCGAGGTAGCCGGCGAGCGCGGTGCGCAGCTCCCGCCGGCCGCGCGGGTCGCCGTAGCCGAGCGCGTCGAACGGGGCCGTGGCCAGCGCGCGGCGGGCCGCCTTGAGCCACTCGGCGCGCGGGAAGGAGGCGAGGTCGGGCGTGCCGGGGACGAGGCTGTGGGCGAGGCGGCCGGGTTCCCGGCGGCCCGGCCCGGCGGGGCCGGCCGGCGGGACCACCACCCGGTCCGCGACCCGGGTGCCGGAGCCCTGCCGGGCGGTCAGCCAGCCCTCCGCGACCAGGTCGGCGTAGACCTCGGCGACGGTGTTGCGGGCGACCCCGAGGTCGGCGGCGAGGGTCCGGGAGGACGGCAGCCGGGTGCCGGGCGCGAGCCGGCCGGTGCGGACCGCGTCGCGCAGGGCATCGGTCAGGCCCCGGCGCAGGCCGCCCGATGCGGCCGGTTCGAGGTGCAGGTCGACGCCCAAAGTGGCCCAGGAACTCGCCATGGGAATGGACCATACCCCTGGGCTGCCCGGCTTCTAGGGTCGAAGACATGAACACCGCAACGGAACCCGTCACCTACGCCCACGAAGAGCCCGCGCGGCTGAGCTGGGCCCAGCACGCGCCCGAGGTCTACAAGGCGATGATCAAGCTGGACGCCGCCGCCAGGAAGGGCCTGGACCCGCGGCTGGCCGAGCTGGTCAAGATCCGCGCCTCGCAGCTCAACCGCTGCGCGCTCTGCCTCGACATGCACTCCAAGGACGCCCTCGCGGCCGGCGAGAGCGTGGAGCGGGTCGTGCAGCTCAGCGCGTGGGAGGAGTCGCGGCACTACTACACCGCGAAGGAGCTGGCGGCGCTGGAGCTGACCGACGCGGTCACCGTCCTCACCGACGGCTTCGTGCCGGACGAGGTCTACGAGCGCGCGGCCGAGCACTTCGACGAGGCCGAGCTGGCCCAGCTGATCGCCGCGATCGCGGTGATCAACGCCTGGAACCGGTTCGGCGTGACCACCCGGACCCCGCCGGGTCACTACCAGCCGGGACAGTACAAGTGAGCCGTACCCAGCTGCTGGACCCCGAGGTCTACCAGGCGCTGGCCGCGGCCGGCGCGGCGGCGAAGAAGGGGCTGGACGACCCGGTCCTGGCCGAACTGGTCATGATCCGCGCCTCGCAGCTCAACCACTGCGCGTTCTGCCTCGACATGCACCTGCGCCTGGCCCGGCGGCAGGGCGAGTCGGAGGACCGCATCCACTTCCTCACCGCATGGGAGGAGACCGAGGACCTCTACAGCGACCGGGAGCGGGCCGCGCTGGCGCTGACCGAGGCGGTCACCCTGCTGACGGGGGACGGCTCGCGGACGGAGTCCGGGAAGGGCTTCGTGCCCGACCGGGTCTACACCGAGGCGGCCGGGCACTTCACACAGACCGCACTCGCCCACCTCATCGCCCTGATCACCGTCATCAACACCTGGAACCGGCTGATGGTCAGCCGCCGGGTGCCGCCGGGCGGGCGGCAGCCATGAGCCGGGCGGAGGAGTTCCGCGCCCTGCACCGGGGGCGCCTGCCGGACCGGCCGCTGGTGCTGCCCGGGCCGTGGGACGCGGCGAGCGCGCGGGTCTTCGCGGCGGCCGGGTTCCCGGCGCTGGCCACGCCGAGCGCCGGGGTGGCCGCCTCGCTCGGGTACGAGGACGGGGCCACCCCGGCCGACGAGATGTTCGCCGCGGTCGCCCGGATCGCGCGCGCGGTGGACGTGCCGGTGTCGGCGGACGTCGAGGGCGGCTACGGGCTCACGCCCGGGGAGCTGACCGGACGGCTGCTGGAGGCGGGCGTGGCCGGCTGCAACCTTGAGGACTCCGAGGACGGTGTCCTGAAGGACCCGCACGCGCACGCCGAGTTCCTCGCCGGGGTGCGGGAGGCCGCCGCCGGGCACCTGTTCGTCAACGCCCGCGTCGACGTCTTCGTGCACGGCGACGGCGACCCGGAGCAGGCCATCGAGCGGGCCGCGCTGTACCGCGCGGCGGGCGCCGAGTGCGTGTACCCGATCCTCGCCCCGCCGGAGCTGGTGCCGCTGCTGCGGTCCGGGATCGAGGGCCCGCTGAACCTGCTGGCCCGGCTGGACGGGGACGGCCCCTCGCCCGCCGCGCTCGGCGGACTCGGGGCCACCCGGGTCACGTTCGGCCCCGGCCTCCAGCGGCGGGCCACGGCCGCGCTGCGGGAGATCGCCGCCGGCCTGACGGAGTAAAGCCGCTCAGGGCAGCCACTTCTTCCAGACGGACGGGTGGCTGTCCACCCACTTCCTCGCCGCTTCCTGTGGGTCGGTCTTCTGCTCGGCGATCATCAAGGAGACCTCGTTCTGGTCCTCGGTGGTCCACCGGAACTTCTTCAGGAAGGCCGCCGCCGCGCCGCCGGACGCGGCGAACCGGGCGTTGAGGTACTTCTTCAGCGGGGTGTGCGGATAGGCGCAGGCGATCTTCGCCGCGTCCGCGTCGCAGCCCTCCTTGTACGGCGGCAGCCGCACCTCGGTCATGGGCACCTTCTCGAACAGCCACTGGGGCGAGTACCAGTACGTCAGGAAGGGCTTCCTCTCCTTGGCGAACTGCTTGATCTGGGTGATCTGCGCGGCCTCGGAGCCGGCGAAGACGACCCGGTAGTCCAGGTCCAGGTTGTTCACCAGGGCCTTGTCGTGGGTGACGTAGGACGGCGAGCCGTCCATCAGCTGGCCCTTGCCGCCGCTCTCCGCGGTCCGGAACAGCGGGGCGTACTGGTCCAGGTGGCGCCAGTCGGTGATGTCCGGGTGCCGCTTGGCCAGGTACGTCGGCACGAACCAGCCGATGTGCCCGGTCACGCCGAGGCCGCCGCCGGACACGACCGTCTTCTTGTCCTCGACGTACCGCTTCTCCTGGTCCGGGTGGCCCCAGTCCTCCAGCAGGGCGTCGACCCGGCCCTGGCTCAGCGCGTCCCAGGCCGGCACCTCGTCCACCTGGACGGTGTCGACGCGGTAGCCCAGCTTGTGCTCCAGGATGTACCGGGCGACGGCCGCGTCGGACTGCGCGCCCACCCAGGACTGCACGGACAGGGTGACCGTCTTCGCGCCCCGGGCGTCGGCGAACGGGCTGGCCTGCCTGGTCATGTCGGCGGCCCCGCACCCGGTGGTCAGGGTCAGCACGGCGGCGGCGGCCGTGATCGCGCTCCGGCGCATGTCAGGCTCCCTTCCCGGGACGGCGCCCGGTCGGCTGGGTGACCCGGTCCAGCATCAGGCCCAGGCAGACGATGGCCGCGCCGGCCACCAGACCGGTCGCCAGGTCGCCCTGGGCGAGGCCGAAGGCGACGTCGTAGCCGAGGGCGCCGCCGCCGACCAGGCCGCCGATGATGACGACGGCGAGGACCAGGACCACGCCCTGGTTGACGGCGAGCAGCAGCGCGCGCCGGGCGAGCGGGAGCTGCACCTGCCACAGCTGCTGCCGGCCGGTCGCGCCGAGCGAGCGCGCGGACTCCAGTGCCGCCTGGTCGACCTGGCGCAGGCCCTGCGCGGTGATCCGGACGACGGCCGGCAGGGCGTAGACGACGGCGGCGGCGACGGCCGGGGCGCGGCCGACGCCGAACAGGGCGACGACCGGGATCAGGTACACGAACTGCGGCATGGTCTGGAAGACGTCCAGGACGGGCCGCAGGGCGCGTTCGACGCGGTCGCTGCGGGCCGCGGCGACGCCGGTGGCGAGGCCGAGGACCAGGGTGACGGCGACGGCGGCCAGCACCTGGGAGAGGGTGTCGAGCGCCGGCTCCCACACGCCGAGCACCCCGATCGCCGCCATGGCGAGGACGGCGGTCAGCGCGGTGCGCCAGGTGCCGATCAGCCAGGCCGGGACGGCGACCAGGAGCAGCACCGCCCACCAGGGCAGCGCTTGCAGGCCGTCGCGGACGGGATCGAGCACCCAGGTGGTGAAGCGGCCCGCCCAGTCGGCCGTGCCGCCGACGACCGGGACCCCGGAGTAGAGGTGGCCGGTCATCCAGTCGACGGCCCGGTCGACCGGCGCGGCGATGTCCAGGACCCGGCCGGCGGGCCAGTCGGACGCGCCGAGCAGCCGGGCGCCGAGGGCGGCGGCCGCGGTGACGGCCAGGGCGTAGGGCCAGCCGATGGTCCTCGGGCGGGCGGTGCCGTCGCCCGCCGCCGCGGTCACCCGGTCCAGCACGACCGCGAGCAGCACGATCGGGAGGCCGGCGGCGAGGGCGGCGCCGACGTCGACCGAGGCGAGCGCCTGGTAGACGCGGTCGCCGAGGCCGCCGGCGCCGATGACGGCGGCGATGACCGCCATGGACAGCGCCATCATGATCGTCTGGTTGAGGCCCAGCAGCAGTTCCCTGCGGGCCAGCGGGATACGGGCGGTCAGCAGCCGCTGGCGGCGGGTGGCACCGAGCGACTCCACGGCCTCCAGGACTTCGGGGTCGGCACCGCGCAGGCCGAGCGCGGTGAGCCGGGCCATCGGCGGGGCGGCGTAGACGACGGTGGCGAGGACGGCCGCGGGGACACCGATGCCGAAGACCAGGACGACGGGGAGGAGGTAGGCGAAGGCCGGGAGCACCTGCATGGTGTCCAGGACCGGGCGCAGGGCGCGGTCGAGCCGGCCGGAGAGCCCGCCGGCGAGGCCGAGGAGCGCACCCACCAGCACGGAGGCGAGGACGGCCACGGTCATCAGCGCCAGGGTCTGCATGGCCGGCACCCACATGCCCAGGGCGCCGCAGGCGAGGAGGGCGAGGGCGGTGCCGGCGGCCAGCCGGACACCGGCGACGCGCCAGGCGAGCAGGGCGCCGAACACGGTGACGCCGGCCCAGCCCGCGCCGAGGAGGGTGACGTAGACGGCGCGTACGGCGATGACGACCGCGTTGCTGACGTGCCCGAAGAAGTACAGGAACAGCGGGTGGCTGTCCCGGTGGTCGATGATCCAGTCGCTGGCCGACGCCAGCGGCCCGGAGAGGTCGACCGTGAGCGCGTGCGGCCAGGTTCCGTGGCCCCAGCGGCCCACGAGGGGCACGAGGGCCGCGGTGAGGAGGGCCAGCACGAGGAGTTTGCCCGCGGCCCGGCTCCGCAGGAGGCGGGGGGCGGCGGAGCGGGCGACCGGGGCGGTGAGCGTGGCCATCAGACGGCCTCCGGGGTGGTGCGGGGGCCGGACGGAGCGGGGCGGGGGCTCTCCGGGACGGCGCCGGAGCCGGACGGGGGCGCTTGCGCGGGCCGGGCGGACGGCGGCGCGGCGGCGCTCGTGGTCCCCGGGTCCATACCCGGCGCCTGGGGGGCGCTCATGGTCCCGGAGTCCACACCCGGCGCCGGCGCGGCGCTCGTGGTGACAGGGTCCACGCCGGCCACCACGCCGAGCAGCCGTTCCTGGTCGACCACGCCGAGGCAGCGGCCGGCGGCCATCACCCGGGCCGGGGCGCCCGCGCGGGCGACGGCCTCGATGGCCTCGGCGACCGTGGCCTCCGGCCGGACGGCCGGTCCGGTGGCCGTGTCCTCGGGGGACAGCGGGCGCATGGCCGTACGGCAGGTCAGCACCTGTTCGCGCGGGACGTCCCGGACGAACGCGCGGACGTAGTCGTCGGCCGGGGAGCCGACGATCTCCTCCGGGGTGCCCAGCTGGACCACGCGGCCGTCGCGCATCAGGGCGATGCGGTCGCCGAGTTTCAGGGCCTCGCTCAGGTCGTGGGTGATGAAGACCATCGTGCGGCCCTCCTCGCGGTGCAGGCGGGTCACCTCGTCCTGCATGTCGCGGCGGATGAGCGGGTCGAGCGCGCTGAACGGCTCGTCGAACAGCAGCACCTCGGGGTCCACGGCCAGCGCCCGGGCCAGCCCCACCCGCTGGCGCTGGCCGCCGGAGAGCTGGCCGGGCCGGCGCCTCTCCATGCCTTCCAGGCCGACCTTGGCGACGAACTCGGCGGCTCGCTCCCGGCGTTCGGACTTGCCGACGCCCTGGATCTCCAGGCCGTAGGCGACGTTGTCGAGGACCGTGCGGTGCGGGAGCAGGCCGAAGTGCTGGAAGACCATCGCGGCCCGGTGCCGGCGCAGTTCGCGCAGCCGGGACCGGTCCATCGCGCGGACGTCCTCGCCGTCGATGGCGATCGTGCCCGCCGTCGGCTCGATCAGCCGGGTCAGACAGCGGACCAGGGTGGACTTGCCGGAACCGGACAGGCCCATGACGACGAAGACCTCGCCCTTGCGGACGTCGAAGGAGACGTCCCGGACGGCGGCGGTGCAGCCGGTGCGGGCGCGCAGTTCGGCGGGGCCGAGCGCGCTGAGCGCGGGGTCGGCGGGGACGCGGCCCGGCCGGGGCCCGAAGACCTTCCACAGGCCGGACACGGAGAAGACGGGCTCGGTGGCGGTGGGCGGTTTGCGCGTGGGGACGGCGAGGGTCATCGCACGTCACCTCCGATCAGATCGGCGGCCTTCTCCCCGACCATGAGGACCGCGACCATCGGGTTGACGGCGGTCATGGCCGGGAAGACGGACGCGTCGGCGATCCGGACGCCGTCGAGACCGCGGATTCTCAGCTCCGGGTCGACCACGGCGAGTTCGTCGTCGGCGGCGCCCATCCTGCAGGTGCCGGCCGGGTGGTAGACGGTGTGCGCGGCCTTGCGGGCGTACTCGCTCAGCTCGGCGTCGCCGGTGATCTCCGGGCCGGGGCACACCTCGCGCTTGAGCCAGCCGGCCAGCGGTTCGGTCCCGGCGATCTCGCGGGCGATGCGGATGCCGTCGACCAGGGTGCGGGCGTCGTAGTCGTCCTCGTCGGTGAAGTAGCGGAAGTCCAGGGCGGGCTTCACGGACGGGTCGGCGCTGGTCAGGTAGAGCCGGCCGCGGCTCCTGGGCTTGGGGATGTTCGGGGTCATCGACACGCCGTGCGCCGGGCGCGTGTAGCCGAGGCGCTCGGGGTTGTCGGTGAACGGGATCTGGTAGAAGTGGAACATCAGGTCCGGGCCCGCGTGGGAGGGGTCGCGGCGGACGAACAGGCCCGCGTCGGAGTCCATCGCGGAGTTCTCCGGGATCGGGCCGTGGGTCTCCCAGACGATGACGGACTCGGGGTGGTCGAGCAGGTTCTCGCCGACGCCCGGCAGATCGTGCGCGACGGGGATGCCGAGCGCTTCGAGGTCGCCGCGCGGTCCGATGCCCGAGTGCAGCAGCAGCCGCGGGGAGTCGACGGCGCCCGCGCACAGGACCACCTCGTGCCGGGCCCGGATCAGCAGGTCCTCGCCGTCCTCGGTGCGCACCCGCACGCCCTCGGCGCGGGTGCCGGCCAGCTCCAGCCGGTACGCCCAGGTCTCCAGGAAGATCCGCAGGTTGGGGCGCTCGTCGAGCACCGGGTGCAGATAGGCCACGGAGGCGGAGGAGCGCTTGTTGTCCTCCGGGTGGTAGGCGAGGTCGAAGAAGCCGACGCCGTCGTCGAACGGCTCGCGGTTGAAGCCCTCGACGCGGGGTACCCCGAGTGCCGACCGGGCCGCGTCGACGAAGTCGCGGGCGATGGCGTTGCGGTCCTTCTCGTCGACGGTGACGATGTTGTTCTTCAGCCGGCCGAAGTAGGGCTCCATGGGGGCGGCGCCCCAGCCCTTGGCGCCGGCGGCCTCCCACTCGTCCCAGTCGGAGGGCAGCGGCTTGAAGGAGATGAGCGTGTTGTGGGAGGAGCAGCCGCCGAGCACGCGGGCGCGGCTGTGCCGGATGTGGGAGTTGCCGCGGGGCTGCTCCACGGTCGGGTAGTCGTAGTCGAGTTCGCCGCCGAGCAGGCCCATCCAGCGGCGCAGGGTGAGCACGTCGTCGCGGCCGACGTCGCTCGGGCCGCCCTCGATGACGGCGACGGTGACGTCGGGGTTCTCGGTGAGGCGGGAGGCGATGACGGAGCCCGCCGTGCCGCCGCCGATGACGACGTAGTCGTAGACGTGGGGCGTGGTCTCGGACATGGGGGTGCTACTCCAGGGGTGTGGGGATACTGCTCCGGCGCCGCGGTGGGGTGCGCCGGGCGGGGCGGTTCAGCCGGCGAACCAGCGCACCGGGCGCGGGGCGAGGTTCTGGTAGACGTGCTTGGTCTCGCGGTACTCGGCGAGTCCGGCGGGGCCGAGTTCGCGTCCGGTGCCGCTCCTGCCGAAGCCGCCCCACTCCGCCTGCGGCAGGTAGGGGTGGAAGTCGTTGATCCAGACGGTGCCGTGGCGCAGCCGGGACGCCACCCGGCGGGCCCTCGCGGTGTCCGCGCTCCAGACGGCGCCGGCGAGGCCGTACTCGGTGTCGTTGGCGAGCCGGACGGCCTCCTCCTCGGTGCGGAAGGTCTCGACGGTGAGGACCGGGCCGAAGACCTCCTCGCGGACGACCTTCATGTCACGATGGCAGGCGTCGAGGACGGTCGGCTCGTAGAAGTAGCCGGACGCGGGGCGCTCGGGCGCCGGGCCGGGCCGCCTGCCCCCGCAGCGCAGCACCGCGCCCTCGGCGAGCGCGGAGGCGACGTACGCCTCCACCTTCTCGCGCTGTGCCGCGGAGACGAGCGGGCCGCACTCGACGCCGTCCTCGGTGCCCCGGCCGAGGCGGATCCGCCGGGCGCGGTCGGCGAGTTCGGTGACGAAGCGGTCCCGGACGGACTCCTCCACGATGAGGCGGGCGCCGGCCGAGCAGACCTGGCCGCTGTGGATGAAGGCCGCGTTCAGGGCCTGGTCCACGGCCGTGTCGAAGCCCTCGTCGGTGGCGCAGACGTCGGCGAAGACGACGTTGGGGTTCTTGCCGCCGAGTTCGAGGGCGACCTTCTTGACGGTGGGCGCGGCGGCCTGGGCGACCTTGACGCCGCTGGTCAGGCCGCCGGTGAAGGAGACCAGGTCGACGTCGGGGTGCTCGGCGAGCCGGGCGCCGACGCTGTGGCCGGGTCCGGTGACGAGGTTGGCGACGCCCGGCGGCAGGCCGGCCTCGGTCAGCAGGCCGATCAGCGCGATGGTGGTCATCGGGGTGATCTCGCTGGGCTTGACCACGAAGGTGTTGCCGGCGGCGAGCGCCGGGGCGATCTTCCAACTGGCCTGGAGCAGCGGGTAGTTCCAGGGGGTGATCAGCGCGCAGACGCCGACGGGTTCGTGGACGACCACGCTGTGGATCTCCGCGGAGCCCGCGTCGACCACCCGGCCGGGAGCCTCGGCGGCGACGAGGTCGGCGAAGTAGCGGAAGGCGTCGGCGACGCAGTCGATGTCGACGCGCCCCTCCTCGACGGTCTTGCCCGCGTCCCGGCTCTCCAGCAGGCCGAGTTCCTCGCGGTCGCGCGCCAGGAGAGCGGCGACGCGGCGCAGCAGGGCGGCACGTTCGGCGGCCGGGGTGTGCGGCCAGGGGCCGTGGTCGAAGGCGTGCCGGGCGGCGGTCACCGCGCGATCGGCGTCCTGCGCGTCGCCCTCCGCAACCACGGCGAACGGCCGGGCGTCCGCCGGATCGAGGATCTCCCGGGTCGCGCCGGAGACCGCTTCCCGCCACTCGCCGTCCGCGTGGATGGTCGCCCGGCCGTGCCGTTCGGTTCTGTCCGCCATCTCGGTATCGCCTTCCGTTCCTGTTCCGTGCCCCTGTGTCACCCAGGTGTCACGCTCGGGGACCGTCGCCGCCTGCCCAGAGCGCCGGTTTCGCATGCGCAATCGATGGCGGAAAGTGCGCGGGGTCACGGAAAACGCCGGTGATAGCGGACAAAGAGGAAGTGCGCCGCGCTCGTCGCGGCGGCCGGGGAAGCACGCCGTGGGGGGCCGGGCCCTACCGCTTGCCGAACGCCGTCAGGGTGCCTTCGGCGCCGGGTACGAAGAGCCGGCCCTTGGCCGTGGCGATGCCGGGCACGACGAACCCGCGCCAGTCGTCCTCGGCGAGGATCGGCGACATGGGCGGCGGCGCGGGGTAACGCCGGTACGACCAGACGGTCTTGCCGGTCGTCCGGTCGAGCACGACGAGCCGGCCGTCGGCGTCCTCGACGTACACGTAGCCGCCCGCCACGAGACGCACGGTGGCCGCGCCGACGGAGCTGGTGTAGGTCCAGGCGGCCTTGTAGGTGCTGGTGCTGTAGGCCCTGACCTTGCCGCGGTACGCCACGTACACCCGGCCGGGGCCGAAGGCCGGGGTCGCGTCCGCGGGCAGTTTCCGCACGGCGGCGCCGGTCTTGCGGTCGTAGGCGGTGACCGACTCGTCGCCGTAGTCGCTGCTGCGCATCCAGGCCGCGCCGGCGCCCAGCGCGACCGGGTTGCCGTAGGCGCCCGAGACGTCGGGCACCCGGAAGCGGTGCAGTTCGGCACCGGTCCTGCGGTCGAGGTGGTGCCAGGCGACGCCGTCGAAGCCGATCCACACACCGGAGGCGTCGACGACGGTGGGCGCCCAGGAGTACTGCGACAGGGGCGCCTTCCACACCCGGGCGCCGGTGTCGGCGCGCAGGGCGAACGCGGTGCCGCGGCCGTCCTGGAGGTAGAGCAGGCCGCCGTACCAGACGGGCGGGTACTGCATCGAGGCCGAGTCGAGGGTCACCGACCAGATCCGCCGTCCGGTGGCCGGGTTCCAGGCGGCGATCGTGCCGCGCGAGGTCTGCGTGTAGAGCAGGCCGCCCCCGTACGACACCCCGGCCCCGGTCTCGTTCTTCTCCAGGGAGACGGCCGGCCACAGGTCCTTGCCGGTGCCGGCCCGGAGCCCGACGAGCATCATGCGCGGGCCGCCCTCGGTGCCGTCGTCCGCGTTCACGACGGCGTACACCTTGTCGCCGACCGCGACCGGCGCGGAGACGACGGTCCCGAAGTCCCGGCTCCACAGCTTCCGGTACGGCGGTGCCGCCGTGGCCCCGGCGACGAGGCCGTCCGCCCGGCCGTCGGCGCGGTAGCCGAGCGTCGCGTCCGTCAGCTCGGCCGCGGTGGCGGTCCGGCCCGGCACAAAGGTGGCCGCCTGGGGCGAACCGGTGAAGGCCAGCGCCATGACGGCGGCGACCCCGGCGACGCCAAGTCTTCTGCGAGTACGGCGAGTTGACGCTCCCATGGAAGTACCCCCTGATCGACGGTCGGCCCGGTCGGACGACCACCACCCGATACCCCCACGGCACCCTCACATGCGCGCGGAGCCCGCCGCTTCCTCCCCCAGCAGCTCCCGTACGCAGCGGCGCAGCCAGGCGTGGGCCGGGTCGGCGTCGTGCCGGGGATGCCAGGCGAGCCCGACCGTCATCGCGGGCAGCGGGAGCGGGATGTCGAAGACGACCAGCCCGAGGGCGTCGGCCAGCGGCCGGCTCCACCGGCTGATCAGCCCGATCAGGTCGGTCTCGCGCAGCACGAACAGCGAGGCCGGGTAGCTGCCGACGCTGCCCACCACCTCGCGTTCCAGGCCGAGTTGTCCGAGGGCGTCGTCGATCGGTCCGTGCTGCCGGCCGCGCCGGGAGACGCTCAGGTGCCCGGCCGTCCGGGCGAACCGCTCGGGGGTCAACTCTCCCCGCAGCAGCGGGTGTCCGGCCCGTACGACGCCCAGCATGCGGTCCTCGCGCACGGTCTCCACCCGCACCTCGGGCGCGGCCGAGTCGATCACGCCGATCTCCAGGTCGGCGGTGCCCTGGCGCAGGAACGGACCGTCCACGTGGCTCTCGGACAGGAAGCGCAGGCGGATGCCGGGCGCCTCGCGCGCGGCGCGGGCGAGGAGGGCCGCGCCGAGGGTGGCGGCCGTCGCGTCGTGACCGAGGAGCGTGAAGGTGCGGGTCACCGTGCGCAGGTCGGTGTCGCGGCCGGGCGCGAACAGGGCGCGGGCCCGCTCCACCACGGCGCTCACCTCGGCGCGTACGGCCAGCGCGTGCGGGGTCGGCACCATCCGGCGGCCGGCGCGGACCAGCACGGGGTCGCCGAGCGCCTTGCGGATCCGGCCGAGGGTGCGGCTCATCGCGGGCTCGGACAGGTGCAGCCGCCGGGCGGCGCCCCGCACGCTCTCCTCCTCCAGCAGCACGTCCAGCGCGAGCAGCAGATTCAGGTCCAGGCCCGTGGATTGCGTCATGTGCAGGTATTCCTTGCGAAGGTTGCACTGGAAGGCAGGTCGGTGGCGAGCCTACGGTGAGGACGCATCCCGCCACCACCCACCAGCTCCCGGGAGGAGCCGTGCCCGCGCACGCCCTGAACCGCCCCGTCCTGCTCACGCTGTGCGCCTGTGTCCTGGTCGCGCAGAGCATGGTCGCCGCCGTCAACCTGCTGCTGCCGCAGCTCGTGTCCTCCGGCCTGCACCCCTCGCACACCCAGTTGCTGTGGACGGTCGACGCCTATGTCATCGTCTTCGCCGGCCTGCTGATCCCGGCCGGCGCGCTCGGTGACCGCTACGGCCGCAAGGGCGCCCTGCTCGCCGGTCTGGCCCTGTTCGCCGGGGGCGCCGCGGCCGGCGCGCTGGCGTCCGGTCCGGCGGTGCTGATCGCGGGCCGGGCCCTGTCCGGCGCCGGGGCCGCGCTGATCACCCCGGCGACGATGTCGGTCCTGGTGCACCTGGCCGGGCCCGAGCGCCGCGCCCAGGCGATGGCGTCCTGGACACTGGCCCTCGGTCTCGGCGGCCTGGCGGGCAACCTGGGCGGCGGTCTGGCCGGCCAGTTCCTGTCCTGGCGGGCGCTGTTCGCCGCGATGGTGCCGCTGGCCGCCGTCCTCGCCGCCGCCGTCGCGGTGACCGTCCCGCGCACCGCCCGCTCCGCGCACGGCGGCCCGGACCCGGCCGGCACCCTGCTGCTCACCGCCGGCCTGGTCGCGGTGCTGTCCGGCATCATCGAGGGCCCCGGCCGCGGCTGGACCTCGGTGCGCGTCCTGGCCGCGTTCACGGCGGGCGCCCTGCTGCTGACCGCGTTCACCGCGCGCGCCCTGCGCTCGTCCGCCCCGCTGTTCGACCCGCGCGTCTTCCGCTCCGGCGCCCTGCGCGCGACCACGCTCGGCCTGGCGACGGGCTTCTTCGGCCTGTTCGCGCTGTTCTTCGTCAACGCGCGGTACCTCCAGGAGGTCAAGGGCTTCGGCCCGGCGGTGACGGGGGTCGCGATCGTGCCGCTGATCGTCGGGATGGCCCTGGTGCCGAAGCTCGCGGCGCGCTGGTCGGCGCGGCCGCGGCCGGTGATCGGCACCGGGCTGGGGCTCGTCGGCGCCGGTCTGCTGGCCGCGTCCACCGCGGACGCGCACACGCCCTACCCGCTGTACGCCTGCTGGCTGCTGGTCATCTCGGCGGGCGCCGGCCTGGCCATGCCGGCGCTCACGCTGGGCGTGGTGCTCTGCCTGCCGCCGCACCAGGCGGGCCTCGGCTCCGGTCTCGGCACCTCGGCCCGGGAGACCGGCGCCGCGCTCGGTGTCGCCGTCGCCGGCACCGCGTTGGCCGGGCACACCGGCTTCGCGAGCGGTATGGGACCGGCGCTGCGGGTGGTGGGGGTGACGGTGCTGGTAGCCACCGCCGTGGTCGTCGCGGGGTACCGGGACTCCGGTGCGCGTCCGGGCCGTCCGGCCGCGCGGGCCGCGGCGACGAGGGAACCGGTGGGCTGAACCGGCGCGCGGAGGGCGCCGGAAACGACGAGGTCCCCTCCCGCGTGCTGCGGGAGGGGACCTCGTGTGCGGAGCGCCGGGCAGGCCTTGCACCTGCATCTCCCCGCAGGAAGCGGGGCGTCTTTCCTTGGACCACCAACGCATCACCTGGTGCCGTTTCCGGCGGCCGGTGCGTGATCAACTATAGCGCACCGGCGCCGGTGTCACACCACGTCAGCTCAGATGAGGCCGAGACCGCGGACCGCCTCGCGCTCCTCCGCCAGCTCCTGGACGGAGGCGTCGATGCGGGCGCGGGAGAACTCGTTGATGTCCAGGCCCTGGACGATCTCGTACGTGCCGTCCTTGCAGACGACCGGGAAGGAGGAGATGAGGCCCTCCGGGACGCCGTAGGAGCCGTCCGACGGGATGCCCATGGACGTCCAGTCACCCTCGGCGGTGCCGTTGACCCAGGTGTGGACGTGGTCGATGGCGGCGTTCGCGGCGGAGGCGGCGGAGGACGCGCCACGGGCCTCGATGATCGCGGCACCGCGCTTGGCGACGGTCGGGATGAAGTCCTCGGCCAGCCACTTCTCGTCGTTCACGGCCTCGGCGGCGTTCTTGCCGGCCACGGTGGCGTGGAAGATGTCCGGGTACTGGGTGGCGGAGTGGTTGCCCCAGATGGTCAGCCGCTTGATGTCGGCGACCGTGGTGCCCGTCTTCTTCGCGAGCTGGGTGAGCGCGCGGTTGTGGTCCAGGCGGGTCATCGCGGTGAAGCGCTCGGCCGGGACGTCCGGCGCGGCGGCCTGCGCGATGAGCGCGTTGGTGTTGGCCGGGTTGCCGACGACGAGCACCTTGATGTCGTCCGCGGCGTGGTCGTTGATGGCCTTGCCCTGCGGCTTGAAGATGCCGCCGTTGGCCTCCAGCAGGTCACCGCGCTCCATGCCCTTGGTGCGCGGCCGGGCGCCTACCAGCAGGGCCACGTTGGCGCCGTCGAAGGCGACGTTCGGGTCGTCCGTGATGTCGATGCCCTGGAGCAGCGGGAAGGCGCAGTCGTCCAGCTCCATCGCGGTGCCCTCGGCGGCCTTGAGCGCCGGCGTGATCTCCAGGAGGCGGAGGCGGACCGGCACGTCCGCGCCGAGCAGCTGGCCGGAGGCGATGCGGAAGAGCAGGGCGTAACCGATCTGGCCGGCCGCGCCGGTGACGGTGACGTTCACGGGAGTGCGGGTCATGGCGTTCTCCGTATGACAGCTGGCGGTGGGGCGTCCCTGCCCCGGGCGGATGATCGATCTCTTGGCATCAAGAGAGATCCAGCGGTCAGGCTATCGCGCATCCGACAGGCCGGACGTCCGGGGCCGTGTGGCTCACCCCACAAGGGGATCACCCGGACGTACCGGCCCGCCGGCGCCGGAAAAAGAGGGGGGCGGCCGTCCGGGTCAGGGAGAGGAGGGACCGGGGACGGCCGCCGTGGGGGCCGGGGTACCGGACTCCCGTGGGGGTACGTTTCGTGTGCCCCGGATCGGCGGCGTTATGCGCGCGTACCGGAATCGGCTCTTCTTTTTTTCTCCCCGGCATCTGCCCCGGCGCCGCATCCCCGTCTCCCCGCCGCCGCGCGCCGCGCCTCGCCCCCGTCTCCCCGCCGCCGCGCGCCGCCCGTCACTCCGTGCAGCCGGACTGGCCCGAGGCCAGCGTGGCGCACGCCCTGGCCTGCGCCGGGCTGCGTACGACGACCATCGGGGTGTACCCGATCGTGTCCCCCGCCGCGGTGATGTCGCCGCTCTGCCGCTCCTTGCCCGCGGTGACCCGCACGGTGTCGCCCGGCGCCCCGCTGGTGATGCGGCCCCAGGCCGTGCCGCAGACCTTGCTGTAGCGGACCTCCAGGGTGGTGGTGCCCACGGTGGCGGTCTTGGCGGTGGTCACCAGGTCCCCGCTGCACCCCATGGCCTCGGCGTCCTGGCCGGCGCAGGCGGACCCGGCGCACTTGACGCCGGGCGGCAGGCTGGTCCGGGCGGAGGCCGAGGGGGTGGGCCGTCCGGCGGCCTTCCCCTGGTCGTCGCCGCCCCGGTGGGTGAAGAAGACGACCCCGCCGATGAGGACGAGCACACCGACCAGGCCCGCGAGGAACATCGTCAGCTGCTGCCGGCGCGCGGACCAGCGCTCCCCCGGCTCCGGGCGCTGCGGCGCGGGCCGTACGGTCCCGGCTGCCGGGGTGCCCTGCGTCCGGGCCGGGCGGGCGGGGGTGTCGGGGCCGGCGGACGGCGCGGCGAGGGCGGCGGCCGGGGTGGCGGGGGTGGCGGCCGGGGTGGACGCCGAGGTGTCCGGGCGGGCGGCGGGCCGGGGCACCGGGCGGGCGCTCGCCGTGGACGGGCCCCGGTAACCGGCCAGTCCCCAGGAGTTCTTGACGGGCGTGTCCGCCGACGGCTGGGCGGGGATGACCCCGGTCGCGGGCACGGCCGGCGGTGCTCCGGAGACACCCGCGGTCCCCGGCACGGCGCTGTCACCGCCCGTCCCGGCCCGCCGGGCGGCTCCCGCGCCCTTGGTGACGAGCCGGGCCGCCCCGGTCCCCGCCTCCGTGCCGGCCGCCGGTTCCGCCGCCGTCGCCACGTCCCCGAGCGCCGCCCGGGATGCGGCGGCGCGCAGCGCGTCCCGGGTGCTGTCCTGCCGTACCTCCGCCCGGGTCCAGGCGCGTTCGGCCAGCTCCCACAGGGTGGTCAGCGGGCCGGGCGGGGCGCCGGCGGCCTCGGCGAGCGCGATGACCGCGCCCTTGGGCGCCAGCAGCCGGCCGCTCAGGTACCGCTCCCAGGACGACGCGCCGTAGCCCGTCCGGCCGGCCAGTTCGGCGACGGACAGTCCGCTGCGGTCCACGAGTTGCCGGAGCCGGCCGGTGAACTCCTCGATCCGCGGGTCCAGATCGTCCGGCAAGGCGTTCCAACGAGGCATGGGTCTTCCCTCTTCCCCCGGTCGTGCTGTCGATCTCGCGCGGCTCCCCGGCCACCCAACGGGACCGCGCCGGCCCAAGGATCCCAGTTCCCGGGGCCGGCCGCACCCGAGCGGGAGCCGCGCCGGGCGCCGGGAGGTACGGCGGTGGCCCGCGTCCCCGGAGGGAGGGCGGGCCACCGGTCGTGCGGGGTGCGCTACTTGGCGAGTGTGAAGTGCAGGATGTCCTTCAGGAACGGCAGTTTCAGCAGCGGGTCGGGCTGGATCATCAGGGCGAGCAGGACGATCACCAGGCCCAGGACGCCGTAGGTCACGATGTCCGTGAAGCGGGAGCGTACGGCGAGCATGCCGACGTCCGGCCGCAGCCAGCGCAGCACCGCGCCGGTCAGCAGCGCGGCGCCGACGATCAGCGTCCCCGGGCGGAACGCGTCCAGCGCGGTCACCAGCAGGCCGAGCGCCACCAGGCCGACCACGGTGAGCAGGGGCCACTGCCGGGCGGGCGCCGGAGCGTCGCCGGCCGCGGCCCGGCCGCCGCCCTCCGGCCGGGCGGTGTCCCTGGTGAAGAGCGGGAAGCGGCGGGTGACGCGGCGCGGACGCCCCTCGGCGTCCGGCGCGCTGACCGCGTCGCGGACGGTCGGCTCCGCCTGCCCGCGGACGTCCTCAGCCGGCACTGCGCTCCGCCGCCTCGACCACGTTGACCAGCAGCTGCGCCCGGGTCATCGGGCCGACACCGCCGGGGTTCGGGGAGATCCAGCCGGCCACCTCGGTCACGTCCGGGTGGACGTCGCCGACGATCCGGCCCTCCGCGTTGCGGGAGACGCCGACGTCCAGCACGGCCGCGCCCGGCTTGACGTCCTCGGCGCGGATCAGGTGCGGCGAGCCGGCCGCCGCGACGATGATGTCGGCGCGCTTGAGGTGGGCGGAGAGGTCCCGGGTGCCGGTGTGGCACTGGGTGACGGTGGCGTTCTCGCTGCGGCGGGTGAGCAGCAGCGGCATCGGACGGCCGATGGTGACACCGCGGCCGACGACCACCACCTCGGCGCCCTTGATCTCCACGCCGTGGCGGCGGAGCAGGGTGAGGATGCCGTTCGGGGTGCAGGGCAGCGGGGCGGGCTCGTTCAGGACGAGGCGGCCGAGGTTCATCGGGTGCAGGCCGTCGGCGTCCTTGGCCGGGTCCATCAGCTCCAGGATGCGGTTCTCGTCGATGCCCCTGGGCAGCGGCAGCTGGACGATGTAGCCGGTGCAGGCCGGGTCCTCGTTCAGCTCGCGGACGACCGCCTCGATCTCCTCCTGGGTGGCGGTGGCCGGCAACTCGCGCTGGATGGAGGCGATGCCCACCTGGGCGCAGTCGCGGTGCTTGCCGGCGACGTACTTCTGGCTGCCGGGGTCGTCCCCGACGAGGATCGTGCCGAGGCCGGGCGTGACGCCCTTCTCCTTCAGCGCCGCCACGCGGGCGGTCAGATCGGACTTGATCGCGGCTGCGGTGGCCTTGCCATCGAGAATCTGGGCGGTCATGCCCCCATCCTCGCGGATGACCCGGCCCCGGTTCCAATCCGGGTGTCACGGCTTGATCAGTGATGTTGCACTTGCACAACACCTGACGTATCCGGCTGGACAAGTAAGAGGCTGTTAAAGAACGATGAGCGCACAGTGCCGCGGGCAGTACCGGGGGGACGGACCGCATCTGTAGAACTTCTCCTCCGAATGTGCCGCGCGTCGTCCCCGCACTTGAGCAACGCAGACGGAGGAACACCGCCATGAGCTTCGGCGACCCGAACAACCCGTACGGCCCGCCGCAGGGCCAGCAGCCGGGCTACCCGCCGCAGCAGCCGCAGGGCCAGCCCGGCTACGGCTATCCCGCCGCCCCGCAGGGCCAGCAGCCGGGCTACGGCTACCCGGCCGCGCCCCCGGTGCAGCAGCCGTACGGCTACGGCGTGCCGATGGAGATGCCGGGCCTGATCAAGACCGCGCGGGTGCTGCTGTTCATCCTGGCGGGCTTCCAGTACCTGGCCGGTCTGTTCCTCGGCATCGCCGCCGGCGCCACGCAGGACGTCTCCAACGGCTTCGGCTCGGGTGACGACACCAGCACGGCCACCGGCGCGCTGATCGCGTTCGCGCTGCTGATGCTGGCGCTGGGCACCCTGTCCATCTTCCTCGGCGTGAAGTTCAAGAAGGGCGGCGGCGGCATCCGCGTCACGACGATCGTGTACGCGTCCCTGCTGCTGCTCGGCAGCCTGGTCAACATCGTGAACGGCGGCGGCGGTTCGGGGACCTTCGGCGGCATCATCTCGCTGGCGTTCGGCGGCATCATCCTGGCGTCGATGGTCAACAGCTCGGCCTCGGCCTGGTTCAAGCGCCCGCGGTACTGATTGCGGCACACGCACGCGTGGTCCCGCCCGTCGGACGACGGGCGGGACCACGCGTGTGTACGGACCGCTCGGGATCAGTGGAAGAAGTGGCGGGTGCCGGTGAAGTACATGGTCACGCCCGCCTCCTTGGCGGCCGCCACGACCTGCTCGTCCCGGATCGAGCCGCCCGGCTGGACGATCGCCCGGACACCGGCGTCGATCAGGATCTGCGGTCCGTCGGGGAACGGGAAGAAGGCGTCGGAGGCCGCGTACGCGCCCCGGGCCCGCTCCTCGCCGGCCCGCTCGACGGCCAGCTTGCAGGAGTCGACGCGGTTGACCTGGCCCATGCCGACACCGACCGACGCGCCGTCCTTGGCGAGCAGGATCGCGTTGGACTTCACGGCACGGCACGCCTTCCAGGCGAAGGCCAGCTCCCTCAGCTCCGCCTCGGACAGCGCCTCACCACTGGCCAGCGTCCAGCCGGCCGGGTCGTCGCCCTCGGCCTGGAGCCGGTCGGCGACCTGGAGCAGCGCGCCGCCGTCGACCGGCTTGACCTCGACGGTCTGGGCCGGGCCGGACGGGCAGCGCAGCACCCGGATGTTCTTCTTCTTGGTGAGGGCCTCCAGCGCGCCCTCCTCGTAGTCCGGGGCCACGATGACCTCGGTGAAGATCTCGGCGACCTGCTCGGCCAGCTCCTTGCTGACCGGCCGGTTCACGGCGATCACACCGCCGTACGCGGAGACCGGGTCGCAGGCGTGCGCCTTGCGGTGCGCCTCGGCGACGTCCGCGCCCACCGCGATGCCGCAGGGGTTGGCGTGCTTGATGATCGCGACGCAGGGCTCGGCGTGGTCGTACGCGGCACGGCGGGCGGCGTCCGTGTCCGTGTAGTTGTTGTACGACATCTCCTTGCCGTGCAGCTGCTCGGCCTCGGCGAGCCCGCCGGTGCCGTCGACGTACAGGGCGGCGTTCTGGTGCGGGTTCTCGCCGTAGCGCAGGGTGTTCTTGCGCTGGTAGGCGACGCCCACGAACTCCGGGAAGCCGGAGTCGTCGGCGGGCGCGTACGACGAGGCGAACCAGGAGGAGACCGCGAGGTCGTACTCGGCGGTGTGCCGGAACGCCTCGGCGGCCAGCCGCTTGCGCGCGCCGAGGTCGAAGCCGCCGTCGCGCACCGCGGCGAGCACGTCGGCGTACCGCTCCGGGCTGGTGACCACGGCCACGGACGGGTGGTTCTTGGCGGCGGCGCGGACCATGGAGGGGCCGCCGATGTCGATCTGCTCCACGCACTCGTCGGGCGAGGCGCCGGAGGCGACGGTCTCCCGGAACGGGTAGAGGTTGACCACGACCAGGTCGAACGGCTCCACGCCCAGCTCGGCGAGCTGCGCGCGGTGGCTGTCCAGGCGCAGGTCGGCGAGGATGCCCGCGTGCACCTTCGGGTGCAGGGTCTTCACCCGGCCGTCCAGGCACTCGGGGAAGCCGGTCAGCTCCTCGACCTTGGTGACGGGGACGCCGGCGGCGGCGATCCGGCCTGCCGTGGAGCCGGTCGAGACCAGTTCCACACCGGCCTCGTGCAGCCCGCGGGCCAGCTCCTCCAGACCGGTCTTGTCGTAGACGCTGACGAGCGCGCGACGGATGGCCCGCTTGTTGCTCTCGGCGGTCACTGGATAACTACCTTTCGTCCCTCAATGCGATAGCCGTTGCGGGCGAGCCGCCCCACGACCTCGACGAGCAGCCTTCGCTCGACGTCCTTGATGCGCTCGTGCAGCGCGCTCTCGTCGTCCTCGTCCCGGACCTCGACCACGCCCTGAGCGATGATCGGCCCGGTGTCGACGCCGTCGTCGACGAAGTGGACGGTGCAGCCGGTGACCTTGGCGCCGTACGCGAGCGCGTCACGGACGCCGTGGGCGCCGGGAAAACTGGGCAGCAGGGCCGGGTGGGTGTTGACGAACCGGCCGCCGAACCGGGCCAGGAACTCCTTGCCCACGATCTTCATGAACCCGGCGGAGACCACGAGGTCGGGCGCGTGCGCGGCGACGGCCTCGGCGAGGGCCGCGTCCCACTCCTCGCGGGTGCCGTGGTCCTTCACCTTGCACACGAAGGTGGTGATCCCGGCGCGCTCGGCCCGGGCCAGTCCCTCGATGCCCTCGCGGTCGGCGCCCACGGCCACGACCTCGGCGCCGTACGCCTCGGGGCCGGCGGCGGCGATCTCGTCCAGCAGCGCCTGCAGATTGGTGCCGGAGCCGGAGACCAGCACGACGAGGCGCTTGGCAGCCGGGCCGGCGGAGGTGGCGGCCACGATGGGGCCCTTTCTCGGGTGGCGATCCGTGGTGCGGCCGTTTGTACAGTCGTACAAATGCTTCGCGACCCCGGATACGGGGAAGTCTACGAAGCGGCCGGCCGTCAGCAACGATACCGGCACTCAGGACGGGCCCCTCGGGACGGGTGGCCGGCCGGAAGGTAGCGTTCGCGGGGAATCACGAAAGAGCAACCTCGGGAACGCGGTCGTCGTGCGGTGCGTTCACGGGGTGGAAAGCTCACGTCGGACTGACGCACGTCACCTAGGGGAAGACGCTCTTTTGATGCCCGATCGCAGCCTGCGACTCCTCACGTTCCCGCCGCGCCCGGCCCAGGGAGGCGAGCGTGGCGCCGCACTGCTGCGGGAGCGCCCCTCCTCCCCGCCGGCGGGAAGCCCACGGGGCGGCCCCGACGGCTCGGGGCAGGGCGGCTCCGGGCACGGGGACGGCTCGGGGCGGAACGGCTCCGGGCGGGGTGCGGGTGCGGCCGGGCCGGACGGGTCCGGGCGCGGTACCGGTGCGCCCGGGGCGGGCGGTTCCGGGCCGGGCGGTGAGCGCCAGGACGACAATCCGTTCGCGCCGCCGCCGGAGGGCACTCCGGACCAGCCGTGGCGGCCTCGCCATCCCGGCGGCCCGGCGGGTCCCGGGCACGGCGCGGGTCCCGGGTACGGCGCGGGTCCCGGGTACGGGCCCTGGCAGGGCTCCGGTGGAGGCCAGGGGCAGGGACAGCAGGGTTCCGGTGCGGGGCAGGGTGGTGCCGGGCAGGGTGGTCCCGGGCAGGGTCCGGGGCACGGCCCGAGTCAGGGACAGGGTCCCGGGGGTTATACGCCCTGGGGCAGTCAGTGGAGCGATCAGCAGCCCGGCCGCTCCCCCGGCGGCTTCGGCGAGCGGCCGGGCGGCGGCCCGCAGGGTCCCGGCGGGCCCACCGGTCCGCCGGCCCGCTGGGACCCGGCCGACCCGGCCCAGCGCCGCGCGCGGTACGCCCTGCTCTCCGGCATGTGGTCCGTCTTCTTCGCCCTGTTCAGCTGGCCGTACGTGGCCCTGCTGCTGGGTGCCCTGGCCCTGTACTGGGGCAGCAGCGCGCTGCGCGCCAAGCCGCGCCGCCCGGCCCCGGACGCACCGGCGGCTCCCGCAGCGGCCCCCGCGCCCCCGGCGGCCCCCGCACCTCCGGCGCCCCCGGCCGGCCGGCCCCACACGACGGCGGCCGTCGGCGGCCTGGTCACGGCGTCCCTCGCGCTGGTCCTGGTGGCGTCGTCCTTCACCGTCCAGCTCGTCTACCGCGACTACTACACCTGCGTCAGCGACGCCCTCACCCACGAGGCCAAGCAGTCCTGCGACAGCCTGCTGCCGCACGAGCTGCGGGGCGTGCTGGGCGGCCAGGACGGCTGACGCCGCTCACTCGGAGCAGACCGGCCGGGAGTCGGGACCGGCGTCCATGGGCGGTTGGCCGGTGAACGGCCGGGCGGTGGCCGGTTGGTCCATGGGCGGCTGGCCTGTGAATGGCCGGTCGCTGGCCGGTTGGTCCGCGGGGGGCCAGGGGGCGGGGGCGGGGGCGGGCTGGGACTCGGTCTCCGTCAGGGGCGCCCAGCGGGAGGTGCGGGCGTCGTCGTCGTACCGGTCACCGGGCAGCGGCTCGGCGAACGACGTCGGGAAGGGGTCTTCGGCCGGCACGAAATCGTAGAGGTCCGCCTCGGCGTCCCCGGTGCCGACCGCTGGCCGGGGCGCCGTCACCTTGTCCGCGCCTTCCGCCCTCCCCGCGTCCGCCGGCCCCGCCGACTTCGACTTCGCCGCAGCGGCCCGGTCCACCGTCTTGGCTCCCTTGGCCGTCGCTCCCGTCAGCGTCGTGCTCCCCGCCCCCGCGCCCCGCTCCGCACGGCCGTCGGCGTGCGCGGGCCGGCGCAGGTGCCACAGCCGGGCGAGCAGCGCCACCGGCAGCGCGCACACCGGAGTCCAGGCCCCGGCCGCCGCCCCGGCCCGCAGCCACAACGGGCCGAAGCGGGCCAGCGCGGCCACGCCCACGGGGCCGCCCGCGAACGCGGCGAGCAGGGCGACGGCCGCCGCGCAGACCACCGCCGTCAGCAGGACCACCCCGGCGGTCTGGCCGGCCGACCAGCGGGCCCGCGCCGCCGCCCCGGGCCTCGGCCGCCGTACGGCTGCCCGCGCCACGAACCAGCCCGCCACCATCCCGGCCACCGCCGGCACCGCTGCCGCCGCCCAGTTCTGCGGCGCACCGGCGCCCGGGTCCGGCACCGCGGCCAGCAGCGGGAACGGCGGCAGCAGCGGGGCCGGGCCGGAGGCGAACGGGGTGACCAGGTGTCCGGTGCCGAGGGCGAAGCCGGGGCCGAGGGCGTAGGACGCGGCCCACACCGCGGCGTTGGGCACGAGCGCCACCGCGAGCAGCAGTACGGCGAACCGGCCCGTCCAGCCCTCCGCCAGCTGGAGGAAGGAGGCCCGCGCCGGCGCGCCGTGCCACACCAGTGACACCCCGGCCAGCAGGGCACCGCCGCCGAGCAGGACCGCCGTGGCGGCACCGGCGGCGCGTACCGCCGCGCCCAGCCTGGCCCGCTCGTCGGTGCCGAGCACCAGCCGCCGCACCCGGCCCGGCACCACCGCCAGCACGCGCGACAGCGGTTCGCGCGGGTGGCCGTACCCCGCCCAGACCCCGACGCCGGCCGCGCTCGCCGTCACGGCCGGCAGACAGAGCGTCAGCCATCCCCAGTGCGGGCGCAGTTCGCCGCCGGAGCAGTACAGGCCCGCGGCGATGCCGACACCCAGATAGCCGACGACCACGCCCGTCCACGCGGTGCGCGCCGGCACCGGGGGCGGGCCGTCCGGTTCGGCGGAGGCGTCGGTGACGTCCCGCGCCGCCCGGTACACCAGCCACACCGGCAGGACGGGCAGCAGCAGCGGGGTGACGCCGACGGGCACGGGAGCGCCGGAGAGGGTGCCGGTGCGGACCAGTTCGACGCCGTGGGCCAGCAGCCACAGGCCGGCGGCGACGTGCAGCGCGCCGTCCGGTCCGCTGTCCGGGTACGGCGAACTGACCCACAGCACCATGACGAGCACCGCCAGCGCGCCGAGGCCCAGACCGGCGGCGACGGCACCGGCCAGCAGGCCGGCGGCGAGTCCGGGCGAGCGGTCGCGGAGCCGGGAGAGCGCGGGCGACGACAACGGGTGGCGGACGGTCAGCTGGATCACACCGGCCATGCTCCCAACGACACGCGCTTTCCCGGCGTAACAGGCGAACCCCCGATGTGTCGCCCAATATATGTTTATGTTCTTTTTCCCACGAAAGGGCGCATGGTGACGACGCAGACTCCTGCCGGCCCGCCGCCACCGCCGGGCAGACGCCGACGCGTGCGCCGGTCCCGGTCGCTGACGCCGGCTCAGACGGCGTCCGGGCAGGCGGGCCCGGACCCCGGAATCGAGGAACCGGAGCAACGGGACGGCGGCACCGGCAACTCCCGGCACTTGACACCCGATCAGGCCTTCGACGCGCTCTACGCCTTCTGCGCCCCGGCCCTCGTACGCCAGGCCTATCTGCTCACCGGGCGCCGCGAGCTGGCCCGCGAGGCCGTGGAACGGGCCTTCCAGCTGGCCTGGCAGCGCTGGCCGGACGTGGCCCGGGACCGCGATCCGGCCGGCTGGGTGCGGGCGGTGGCCTACGACTGCGCGCTCTCCCCCTGGCACCGCTTCCGTCCGCGCCACCGCTCCCCGGAGCCCCCGCCCGCCGACGCCGCCGACCGGGAACTGCTGCACGCGCTGCTCGGACTGCCGCCGTCGTACCGGCGCACCCTGGTCCTGTACGACGGTGTGGGCCTGGGCCTGCCGGAGACGGCGGCGGAGACGGAGGCCAGCACACCGGCCGCCGCGAGACGGCTGACCCACGCCCGGGAGGCGGTGGCCGAGCGGCTGCCCGAGCTGGCCGATCCGGCCGCGCTCCACCGCCGGCTGCTGGAACTGGCCTCGGCCGAGCGGCTGAGCGCGCCCGGGGCGACGATCGTCCGGACCGGCTGCGAACGCCGGAACGTCTTCTGGACCCGGGCGGCCATCGCCTTCACGGTGACGATCGTCGGCGCGACGACGCTCACGCTGCGGACGGCACCGACGCGGTACGAGGCGCCGGTGGCCCCGGCGCGGGCGGTCGAGGGCGTGCCTGCCCCGGCCGGGCTGGGGCCGCTGTCACGGGAGGAACAGGCGCTGCGGGCGAAGCTGCGGCGCACCGGCGGACCGGAGCGGGTGGCACCCCAGCCACGGTGACGGTCGGCTGGGTGACGCGCACCGGGTGGCGGTGCGCCACGGTGAGCGGCGGTCAGACGCCGGTAGGCCCGGCCCCGGGCGGGGGGACGGGCCTACCTGTCGTCGAGCCGGAACGCTCAGGCGCTCAGGATCTCCCGGGCCAGCTTCGCCGTCTCGGTCGGGGTCTTGCCGACCTTGACGCCGGCCGCCTCCAGGGCTTCCTTCTTGGCCTGTGCGGTGCCGGAGGAACCGGAGACGATGGCGCCGGCGTGACCCATGGTCTTGCCCTCGGGCGCGGTGAAGCCCGCGACGTAACCGACGACCGGCTTCGTCACGTTCTCCTTGATGAACGCGGCCGCGCGCTCCTCGGCGTCGCCGCCGATCTCACCGATCATCACGATCAGGTCGGTGTCGGGGTCGTCCTGGAACGCGGCCAGGGCGTCGATGTGCGTGGTGCCGATGATCGGGTCGCCACCGATGCCGACGGCGGTGGAGAAGCCGATGTCCCGCAGCTCGTACATCATCTGGTACGTCAGCGTGCCGGACTTCGACACCAGGCCGATGCGGCCCGGCTTGGTGATGTCGCCCGGGATGATGCCGACGTTCGACTGGCCCGGGGTGATGATGCCGGGGCAGTTCGGGCCGATGATGCGGGTCTTGTTGCCCTTCTTGCCGGCGTACGCCCAGAAGGAGGCCGAGTCGTGCACGGCGATGCCCTCGGTGATGACGACGGCCAGCGGGATCTCGGCGTCGATGGCCTCGACGACCGCGTCCTTGGTGAACTTCTCCGGCACGAAGATGACGGAGACGTTGGCGCCGGTCTTCTCGATGGCCTCCTTGACGGTGCCGAAGACGGGTACCTCGGTGCCGTCGAAGTCCACGGTCTGACCCGCCTTGCGCGGGTTCACGCCGCCCACGACGCTCGTGCCGTCACCGAGCATGAGCTTGGTGTGCTTCATGCCGGTGGCGCCGGTCATGCCCTGGACGATGACCTTGCTGTCCTTGTTGAGCCAGATAGCCATGGTGGTTTGAGTCCTCGTCCTCGTGCTTACTTGGCGGCGGCCAGCTCGGCGGCCTTGTCGGCCGCGCCGTCCATGGTGTCGACGCGCTGCACCAGCGGGTGGTTGGCGTCCGTGAGGATCTTCCGGCCCAGCTCGGCGTTGTTGCCGTCGAGGCGGACGACGAGCGGCTTCTCGACCTTCTCGCCGCGGTCCTCCAGCAGCTTCAGGGCCTGCACGATGCCGTTGGCGACCTCGTCGCAGGCGGTGATGCCGCCGAAGACGTTCACGAAGACGGACTTGACGTCCGGGTCGCCCAGGATGATCTCCAGGCCGTTCGCCATCACCTGGGCGGAGGCACCGCCGCCGATGTCCAGGAAGTTGGCGGGCTTGACGCCACCGTGCTTCTCACCGGCGTACGCGACGACGTCCAGGGTGCTCATCACGAGACCGGCGCCGTTGCCGATGATGCCGACCTCGCCGTCCAGCTTGACGTAGTTGAGGCCCTTCTCCTTGGCCGCGGCCTCGAGCGGGTTGGCCGCGGCCTTGTCGTGCAGCTCGGCCCACTCGTGCCGGAACTCGGCGTTGTCGTCGAGCGACACCTTGCCGTC
Source organism: Streptomyces sp. NPDC017095 (assembly GCF_044332325.1). Taxonomy (NCBI): domain Bacteria; kingdom Bacillati; phylum Actinomycetota; class Actinomycetes; order Kitasatosporales; family Streptomycetaceae; genus Streptomyces; species Streptomyces sp. NPDC017095. The sequence goes on along the minus strand of NZ_JBIROU010000009.1, from coordinate 317,130 downwards.
GAGCGCGATGACGTCACCGGAGGCGACCTTCGCGAGCGGGTTGACCTCGACCAGGAGGGCGTCCGACTTGATGAAGGTGTCCCAGAGCCGGACCAGGACGTGGGCCACCTTGTCGGCGACCTCGGCCGGGAACTTGGCGGCCTCCACGATCTCGCGGGCCTTGGCCTCGTCCACACCGTCGATGGCGTCGATCGCGGTCTTGGCGACGGCCTCGGGGCGGGTGGCCGCCACCTCCTCGATCTCCATGCCGCCCTCGACGGAGGCGATGGAGAGGAAGGTGCGGTTGGCACGGTCGAGGAGGAAGGAGACGTAGTACTCCTCGACGATCTCCGGGGCCGTCTCGGCGATCATGACCTTGTGGACCGTGTGGCCCTTGATGTCCATGCCCAGGATGTCGGTCGCGCGGGCGACGGCCTCGTCCGGGCTGGCGGCCAGCTTCACGCCACCGGCCTTACCGCGGCCACCGACCTTCACCTGCGCCTTGACGACGGACTTGCCGCCGAGCCGCTCGGTGATCTCGCGCGCCGCCTCAGGCGTGTCGATGACTTCACCGGCCAGCACCGGTACATCGTGCTTGGCGAAGAGGTCCCTCGCCTGGTACTCGAACAGGTCCACGCGCTTCCGTCCCTATCAGTGATCTCGCGGTTCGTTGGATGCGTGGGCGTGCCGCGAAGGGCAACGTGACGTCCGCTTGTCACAAGGGAGGCGCACACGGTGTCCGAGCGCGCGGCATGTCCGTCTCGCAGGTTATCGCCGCTTGCGGGGCCTCCCTAAATCGAGGGTCACACCCGAGCGGTGATACCTGTCACATGATGCCGGTTTCCCTGGCACGCAGTGCCGCCCCTGTGCCGTCCGGCGGGTGACGCGCCCGCGCGTCACGTCCGCTCCGGAAGCGGCAGCGGCCGTTTCTCCAGCGCCGCCGCCATCACCTCGGGGAACAGGTCGGGGGTGCAGGCGAAGGCCGGCGCGCCGAGCGCGGCGAGCGCCGCCGCGTGCTCGCGGTCGTACGCGGGCGCGCCCTCGTCCGACAGCGCGAGCAGCGCCACGAACTGCACCCCGGACGCCTTCATCGCCGCGACCCGCTTGAGCATCTCGTCGCGGATGCCGCCCTCGTACAGGTCGCTGATCAGCACGACGACGGTCTCGGCGGGCCGGGTGATCTGCGCCTGGCAGTAGGCGAGCGCCCGGTTGATGTCCGTGCCGCCGCCGAGCTGGGTGCCGAAGAGCACGTCGACGGGGTCGTCGAGCTGGTCGGTGAGGTCGACGACCGCCGTGTCGAAGACGACCAGCCGGGTGCTGATCGACCGCATGGAGGCCAGGACCGCCCCGAACACCGACGCGTACACCACGGACGCCGCCATCGAACCGGACTGGTCGATGCAGAGCACGACCTCCTTCTTCACCGACCGCGCGGCCCGGCCGTAGCCGACGAGCCGCTCCGGTACGACCGTGCGGTACTCGGGGAGGTAGTGCTTGAGGTTGGCCGCGATGGTGCGGTTCCAGTCGATGTCGTGGTGGCGCGGGCGCTGGACGCGCGCGCTGCGGTCCAGGGCGCCGGTGAGGGTGGCGCGGGTGCGGGTGGCCACCCGTTTCTCCAGGTCCTCGACCACCTTGCGCACGACCGCGCGGGCCGTCTCCCGGGTCGTCTCCGGCATCGCCTTGTGCAGCGACAGCAGCGTGCCGACCAGGTGCACGTCGGCCTCCACCGCCTCCAGCATCTCGGGCTCCAGCAGCAGCGAGGCCAGGCCCAGCCGGTCGATCGCGTCGCGCTGCATGACCTGGACCACGGAGGACGGGAAGTACCGGCGGATGTCGCCGAGCCAGCGGGCGACGGACGGCGCCGAGGCACCGAGGCCCGCCGACCGGTCCCGGCCCTGCCGCGGCGCGTCGCCGCGGCCGTAGAGCGCGGCCAGGGTGCCGTCCATCGCCGCGTCCCGGCCGGACAGTGTGTATCCGGTGCCGTCGGCCTGGTCGCCGCCGAGCACCAGCCGCCACCGGCGCAGCCGCTCCCGCGCCGGGTCGGTCTCCGGCGTCGCCGCCCGCTCGGCCGTCGTGTGTGTCGTGTGTGTCCCGTGCGTCATGTGCCCACCCCCGCGAGGCTGTCGTGTTCCGTCCTGCCCTGAGCCGTGCCGTCCCGGGGCGTGCCGTACGCCGTGCCGTCGTCCTCCGCCAGGCCGAGCAGCAGGCGCAGCACCGGCAGGACGGCGTCGGCGCGCCGGGTGTCCGGTTCGGCGGCGAAGCCGGGGACCGCCACCGTCCGGGCGGCGGCTGCGCCCGGACGGTCGCCCGGTCCCCGCCGCACCAGTTCGCCGAGGGTTCTGCGGACGCCCGGCTCGTACGCCGTGAAGGTGCGCCGCAGCAGCGGCAGCACGTCCGTGAAGGCGTCCGCCGGCACCCCGGTCAGCCAGGTGTCCAGCAGGCCGAGCAGCCGCTCGTCGTGCACCAGCAGCAGTCCGCCCCCGCCGCCGGCGAAGCCCTCGACCCAGGCGGCGGCAGCGGCGGGCGGCGTGCCCGGCGACAGCGCGAGCCCCATCAGCCGGGCCGCCTCCTCGGGCCGCAGCGCGCCGTCGTCCAGCAGCAGCCGCACGGCCCGCCCCCGGATGACACCGGGCGCGGTGTCCCGCAGCGACAACACCCGCAGCACGCCCCGCCAGCGCTCCCGCAGCCCGCCACCACGGCCCCGGTCCGGTCCCGCACCCCGGAGCGCCTCACCTGCGCCGTGGTCCCGGCTACCGTCCCGTCCCGCACCTGAGCCGCCGCCGTCCTGCTCCCCGGCTGGGGCGCGGTCGTCCCGCTCCCCTTCCGGATCTCGGTCGTCCGCGTCGTCCGTGACCGCCGCGGTCAGGCTCTCCGTCAGCAGTCCGACCGCCGTGTGCACGGCGTCCACATGGCCGCGCATCTCCTCCGCCGCGTCCGCGTCGAGGGCGGCACAGGCCGGGGGCAGGCCGACGAAGACCCGCTCGGCGAGGCCCGCGGCGACCTCGGCCAGCGCGCCGGTGTCGGTGCCGCGCACATCGCCGTAGCGCAGCGAGCGGACCAGGGCGGGCAGTGCCTGGGCGAGGTGGCCGACGTCCGTGTCGAGGGCGGCGCGGTCGGCGAGCACCCGCATGACCACGGGCAGCGCGTCCGGCAGGCCGGCCAGCAGGCACCGCTCGGCGAGCGCGGTGACGTCGGCCAGGGCGCGCGCGGCCGTCGCGTCGGCCTCGGCCTTGGCCTGCGCCGCCGCCTGTACGGTCGTCCCCCACACGCCCGCCTCGGCGACCCGCACCGACAGCTCGGGCTCCCAGCGCAGCCGCCAGGTCTCCCGGAAGGTGCCCGTGCCGCTCCGGGACCGGGCGGGCTCGCCCCAGCCGACGCCGAGCAGCCGCAGCCGGTGCAGCAGCCTGCTGCGGCCGGCGTCGGTGCCGCCGCGCAGGTCCAGCTCCAGCTCGCGCTCCAGGGCCTCGGGCTTGAGCCGCAGGGCGCGCTGCTGCCGGGCCAGGTCGCGCTGCAACGGCACCGCGGGCGCCGACTCCGGCACCTCGCCCAGGACGTCCCCGACGACCAGCCGGTCGTGCACCAGCGCCAGCGGCACGTCCGAGCCCTCGCACAGCACCGCGCGCACCGCGTCGGTGGTCTCGCCCAGGCCGGGCAGCGGGCGGCCGCGCAATGCCGCCAGCGTCTCCGCGAGCCGTACGGCCTCGATGACGTGCGCGGAGGAGACGATCCGGTCCTCCTCGCGCAGCAGCCCGGCCACCTTGGTCAGCCAGCGCTCGACGGGCCGGTCGGGGGCGTGGAACAGATGCGCGTACCAGCCGGGCGCGTCGATGCCCGCGCCGTATCCGCCGGACCGGGCCAGTCTGCGGTGCGTCCACGGCACCCAGGTCAGATCGGTCTTGATTCTGGGCAGACCCTTGAGCAGGGCCCGGTCGGCGGTGACGGTGGTCTTCTCGCGCAGCGCCGGCACATGCCAGGCCCCGCACACCACGGCCACGGCGTCCCCGTGCTCCTTGCGCGCGTCCCGCAGCCGCAGCCGCATGTGGGCCTCGCGGACGAGGTCCCTGGTCCGGCCGCCGACGCCGTACCGTTCGCGCAGCGCGCCCATGGCCTCCGCCACGGCGGTGAACGGCGCGAAGGGGTCGCGCGCGCCCGGACCCCGGTGTTCGACGACGTCCTCCCACCAGCGCTCGGGGTCGTCGTATCCGGCCGTCTGGGCGAGCACCGCGAGGGGATCGACCCGGACCTCCTCCGCGTCACCGGAACCGGACCCGTCCGGTTCCGCCTCCTCCCACGCAAGCGTGTGCGCGGCGGGCAGGTCGATGAAGCGGGCCGGGACGCCGTGCTCCAGGGCCCACCGGATGGCCACCCACTCCGGGCTGAAGCCGGCGAACGGCCAGAAGGCCGAGCGGCCGGGCTCGTCCACGGCGTGCGCGAGCAGGGCGACCGGGGGCCGCAGATCCGGGTCGGCGGCCAGCGGGATCAGCGCGTCGGCCTCGGGCGGGCCCTCGACGAGGACGGCGGCGGGCCGGGCGGCGTCCAGCGCGGCCCGCACCGCCCGCGCGGAGCCGGGCCCGTGGTGCCGCACGCCGAGCAGCAGCGGCCCGGTGCCGTACGCCGTGCTCCCGGGCGCGCCGGTCATGCGCTGACCTCCCGGCAGGCGCGGTAGAAGTCCGTCCAGCCCGCGCGCTCGCGGACGACCGTCTCCAGGTACTCCTGCCAGACGACCCGGTCGGCCGCCGGGTCGCGGACGACGGCCCCGAGGATGCCGGCGGCGACATCGCCCGGCCGCAGCACGCCGTCGCCGAAGTGGGCGGCGAGCGCCAGGCCGTTGGTGACAACGGAGATGGCCTCCGCCGTGGACAGGGTGCCGCTGGGCGACTTCACCTTCGTCCGCCCGTCCGTGGTGACGCCGTCGCGCAGCTCGCGGAAGACGGTGACGACCCGGCGGATCTCCTCGATGCCGTCGGGCGCGGCCGGCAGGTCCAGGGAGCGGCCGAGCTGCTCCACCCGGCGGGTGACGATGGAGACCTCGGCGTCGGCGCTCTCCGGCAGCGGCAGCACCACCGTGTTGAAGCGGCGGCGCAGCGCGCTGGAGAGGTCGTTGACCCCGCGGTCGCGGTCGTTGGCGGTGGCGATGAGGTTGAAGCCGCGGACCGCCTGGACCTCCTCGCCCAGCTCGGGGATGGGCAGCGTCTTCTCGGACAGGATCGTGATCAGCGTGTCCTGCACGTCGGCAGGGATACGGGTCAGCTCCTCCACGCGGGCCGTCATGCCCTCGGCCATGGCCCGCATGACGGGGCTGGGCACGAGGGCGTCGCGGCTCGGCCCGTGGGCGAGGAGCCGCGCGTAGTTCCAGCCGTAGCGGATCGCCTCCTCCGGGGTGCCGGCCGTGCCCTGCACCAGCAGCGTCGAGTCTCCGCTGACGGCGGCGGCCAGGTGCTCCGACACCCAGGTCTTGGCGGTGCCGGGCACGCCGAGCAGGAGCAGGGCACGGTCGGTGGCGAGGGTGGTGACGGCCACCTCGACGATCCGGCGCGGCCCCACGTACTTGGGGGTGATCACCGTGCCGTCCGGCAGGGTGCCGCCCAGCAGGTACGTCGCCACCGCCCACGGCGACAGCTTCCAGCGGGCCGGGCGCGGCCGGTCGTCCTGCGCGGCGAGCGCGGCGAGTTCGGCCGCGAAGGCGTGCTCGGCGTGCGGACGCAACACCTGCGCGCTCGCGCCGCGGTCGGTCTCGGCGGTCGTCGGTTCCACGGACACAGTCATGGCTGAGGCCCCCTCCAGCTCGGCCGGTTCGGATCTGCCACCAACCGTGCACCACGCCACTGACAATCGCTCTGACCTGCACAAACGCGCTCACCGGACCGATTGTCAGTGGCGGGACCTACCGTCGGTGACATGACTGAGCAGGGGGTGCGGTGGACCGCGGAACAGGTGCTCGCGCTGGCGCCTGACGCCGCGTCACGCAAGGCGGGGAGCAGACTCGGCGCGGCCGGACCGTGGTCCGGGACCGGGAGCGGAGAGGGGACGGTGTGGGGGCTGTGCAAGGGCAGCGGCAGCAGGCCGTACCAGACGGTGGTGGACCTGGCCGACGCGGCCGGGCCGGCGTACAAGTGCAGTTGTCCCAGCCGTAAGTTCCCGTGCAAGCACGCGCTCGGACTGCTGCTGCTGTGGGCGGGTGACGAGGGCGCGGTGCCGGCCGGCGCGCGCCCGCCGGACTGGGCCGGGCAGTGGCTCGCGGGCCGGCGCGGCCGGGCCGAGGCCAAGAAGACGCAGGCCGAGGCGGCTTCGGTGGCCGGCCCCGCCGATCCGGAGGCGGCCCGGCGGCGGGCCGAGCGCCGGGCCGAACGGGTCACGGCGGGCGCGACCGAGCTGGAGCAGCGCCTCGCGGACCTGCTGCGCGGCGGCCTGGCCGCGGCCGAACAGGCGGGGTACGGCCTGTGGGACGAGACGGCGGCCCGCATGGTCGACGCCCAGGCGCCGGGGCTGGCCGCGCGCGTCCGGGAGCTGGGCGCGATCCCGGCGTCCGGCGCGGGCTGGCCGGCCCGGCTGCTGGAGGAGTGCGCGCTGCTGCACCTGCTCGACCAGGGCTGGCTGCGCCGCGACCGGCTCCCGGGCGCCCTGGCGGCCACGGTCCGCCACCGGCTCGGCCTGCCCGTCGCACCGGACGGCCCGCCGGTGCGCGACCACTGGCTGGTCCTCGCGCAGTACGACGTGACGGACCCGAAGCTGACGACGCGCCGGATATGGCTGCACGGCGCCGGGTCGGGCACGACCAGGCTGCTGCTGTCCTACGGCCCGGCGGGCCGCGCACCGGAGCTGTCGCTGCCGGTCGGCCTGGCCCTGGAGGCGGAGCTGTCCGGGTATCCGGGCGCGGGGCAGTCCCGGGCCGCCCTGGGCGAGCGGTTCGCCCCGCCGGCCCCGGCCGCGTTCCGCCCGCCGGGCACGACCACCACCGAGGCGGCGGCCCGGTACGGCGAGGCGCTGCGCGACGACCCATGGTTGGAGTCGGTCCCGGTGACCTTGGAGCGGGTGATACCGGTCCCGGACGGCGACCGGTGGCAACTGGCCGACGCCGGCACGGACACGGCCCTGCCGCTGACCCGGGCCGCCCGCACCCGGCCCGGCCTGTGGCGGCTGGTCGCGCTGTCCGGCGGCGCCCCCGTCACCGTCTTCGGGGAGTGCGGCCACCGCGGCTTCACCCCGCTCACGGCCTGGCCGGACGAGACCGGCGAGGCGGTGCCGCTGTGCTGACCGGCCGTGCCCCCGCACACGCGCGGGCAGGTGAAGGGAAGGGAAGGGAAGGGAACGCGATGAACGGTTCACCGGCCGACGGCGGCACGGCGCTGCCGGACAGCACCTGGGAAGAGCTGGTCACCACCGCGCTCCTGGGCACCGACCGGCGCGCCCCGGCGCACACCCCGCCGGGCCGCACGGCCCCGGCCGCGCTGCTCGACGCGGCGGCCGTGGCGACCGTACGACGACGGGCCGGGCTGCGGCCCGCGCCGGCGGCGGCCCGGCCCGCGCACGCGCCCGCCGATCCCCGCCCGCCGCTGCCCGCACCGGCGGCGCGCCGGCTCACCACCCTGCTGGCCGACCGGTCCGGCGGCGCGGGCGGCGGCCGGCGCGGCAGCTCACCGGACCTCATGGAGTTGCTGCCGCAGTGGCTCGCGGCGGCCAACGCGCACGGGTACGCGGCGCCTCCGCAAGCGCTGCCCGCGCTGCTGGACGCGGCCCGTGGCCGCACCGACCTGCGCCCGGCCGCGCTGGCGTTCGCGGGCCCGCGCGCGCTGTGGCTGGCCCGGCTGAACCCGGAGTGGCGGTTCGCGCTGCGCGCGGCCCCCGGCGGCGGCGCGACACTGCCCGACACCGAGGACGCCGAGGCGGTGCACCGGCTGTGGCAGGAGGGGCTGTTCGCCGAGCGGGCGGCGCTGCTCGGCGCGCTGCGGGCGCGGACGCCCGCGCCGGGGCGCGAGCTGCTGGCGTCGACGTGGGCGACGGAGCGGGCGGAGGACCGGCTGATGTTCCTCGACTCGCTGCGCACGGGCCTGTCGGCCGCGGACGAGCCGTTCCTCGAACAGGCGCTGGGTGACCGCAGCCGCAATGTCCGGGCGACGGCGGCGGAGCTGCTGTCGGCACTGCCCGGCTCGGCGCTGGCCGCGCGGATGGCCGTACGGGCCACGGCGTGCGTGGCCCTGGACCGTACCGGGAACGCACCGGCGATCGTGGTGGAGCCACCGCTCGAATGCGACGCGGACATGGAGCGGGACGGCGTGGTGGCCACACCACCGGCGGGCCGGGGCGAACGGTCCTGGTGGCTGGGCCAGTTGGTGGAGGCGACGCCACTCGGCACCTGGCCGGAGCGGCTCGGCGGGCGCGGGCCCGAGGAGATCGTGGCGCTGCCGGTGGCGGACGGCTGGCAGGGCGAACTGCACGCGGCCTGGTGCCGGGCGGCGGTCCGGCAGCGGGACGCCGCGTGGTCGCGGGCGCTGCTCGGCTCGCCGTCGGCACCGGAGGCCGGCGGCCCGGGCGCGGTGTCCTTGGCCGAGCGGGCGAAGCTGCTGGCCGCGCTGGAGCCGGAGGAACGGGCCGTGTGGGTGGCCGGGTTCATCGCCACGCACGGTCTGTCGGAGGCGTTCCAGCTCCTCGGGGGATGCGCGGTGCCCTGGGCCGCGCCGCTGGGCCACGCTGTGGTGGACGCGCTCAACATCGCCCGGGACGCCGGAAGTTACCCGTGGAGCTTCAGCGGTGTGATGGGACTGGCCGAACGCTGCCTGGACCCGGCGGAGGCCGTGCGACTGGAGGCGCTGCTGGCGATACCCGACGAACCGGAGGACGCGGCGCCGGGTGCCGGCGGGTACTGGGCGGAGGCGTTCCAGCGGCTGGTCACCACCCTGCGGCTGCGGGCGACGATGGCACGCGAACTGACACCGCCCGCCCCTCCCGTCGCGTCATCCGCGACGACGCCCGCCCCTACCGCCGACGAGCCGGTGGCGGGGAGCGCCGGGTCGCCTTCTCCGGCGCGGTGAGCCCGGGGCGGTGAGCCCGGCGCGGTGAGCCCGGCGCGGTGAGCCCGGCGCGGTGAGCCCGGCGCGGTGAGCCCGGGGCGGTGAGCCCGGCGCGGTGAGCCGCCGCAGACGGAAGCCTGAGGCGAGGCAGGAAGGAGTCCAGCCACTACTGACGAGCGCCCGGCCCCAGACACGGGCAGTCGGCCCCCGGACACGGGCACTGGGCTACCGCAGAGGAGCGCCCGGCCTCCGGTCATGGGCGGTCGCCTGCCGCAGACACGCGCCGGCCTCCCGGAGACGGGCGGTCGGCCGCTGAGCGAGGACGCCCGGAACCCGACCACAAGCGGGGCAGCCCGGCGGACGGAGGACCAGCCGCCGGTGCGGGTGCCCAGCCGCACGGTGCGGGGCCCGACCCGGAATGAGGCCGGTCAGCCCGCAGACGGGCGCCTGGCCTTCCGGACACGGGCACCCCACCCGCCGGACCCGGGCGCTCACCCACCCGATACGGAGATGCAGTGGCCGGTCCGAAGAGCGCCCAGCCCGGGGAACCGCTCCTCAGCCGCCGGACGCGGCCGGCTGACGGACGTTCTCCCGGACCCACTCCACGATCTCCGTGGTCGTCGCGCCCGGGGTGAAGATCCCGGCGACACCCTTCTCCTTCAGCGGCGCGATGTCCTCCTCCGGGATGATGCCGCCGCCGAAGACGAGGATGTCCTCGGCCTCCCGCTCCTTGAGCAGGTCGATGACCGCGGCGAACAGGGTGTTGTGGGCCCCGGAGAGGATGGACAGGCCGATCGCGTCGGCGTCCTCCTGGACGGCGGTGTCGACGATCTGTTCCGGCGTCTGGTGGAGGCCGGTGTAGATGACCTCCATACCGGCGTCGCGCAGGGCCCGCGCGATGACCTTGGCCCCGCGATCGTGGCCGTCGAGCCCCGGCTTGGCGACCACCACGCGGATCGGACCGGCTGCCACACCCATCACTGCCTCCATCAAGCGACCACGGAAGCGATCGCTTCCGTACCGACAAGTACCGCACTTTTGGCGCGTTCCGCCACCGTCGCGAAGTGAACGAACGTTATCTCCAGCATCTCGCACCGGGCAGTTTTACGGAGCCCACCGAGGGGGAAATCACATGGTGGGACATGAGGGCACACGGGGCTCGAGCCGTTCCCCGGTGTGCCGACAGGAGGTCGGCCAATGAAGGTCACCGGGGTGATGCCGCTCCTGCCGCTCTGCCGGCGCCTGTGGCCGGGCAGACTGGCCGGACTGTCCGTGACACTGCTGCGGGCGACCGCCCTGGAGGCCGCGATCCTGGCGGGCCACCTGCTGCTCTATCCGACCGGCCTGATCCAGGAGCACCGCTCCGCGCACCTGCCCGCCGGTGACGGCACCGCCCGGCTGCCGGACCGCTCCGGCCCGCCGGTCGTCCTGCTCCACGGCTTCATCGACAACCGCTCGGTGTTCGTCCTGCTGCGCCGCGCCCTCGCCCAGCACGGCCGGCAGCGGGTCGAGTCGCTCAACTACTCTCCGCTCACCTGCGACATACGCATCGCCGCCGAACTGCTAGGCCGGCACATCGAGGAGATCTGCGAGCGCACCGGCAGTCCCCGGGTCGACATCGTGGGGCACAGCCTCGGCGGCCTGATCGCGCGTTATTACGTCCAGTGCCTCGGCGGTGACCTGCGGGTGCGCACACTGGTCACGCTCGGTACCCCGCACTCCGGGACCCGGGTGGCGCCGCTGGCCGACGCGCATCCGATCGTGCGGCAGATGCGGCCGGGCTCGCCGGTGATCGAGGAGCTGGCCCGGCCCGCGCCCGGCTGCCGGACCCGCTTCGTGAGCTTCTGGAGCGACCTGGACTCCCTGATGGTCCCGCTGGAGACGGCCTGCCTGGAGCACCCCGACCTCGACGCGCACAACGTCCGGATGTCCGGCATCGGGCACCTCGCCCTGCCCGTGCATCCCGCCGTAGCGGCCGGGATACGCGAAGCCCTCGACGCACCGCATGCCGAAGACCGGGTCACCGAGGGCCTGACGGTCGCCTGACACCGGCCGCACCGCGAGCGGAGGGAGTCGTTCCGGGGTTCGCACGGGCCATACACAGCCGGCACATCGCCACTCGACATCGAACATCCTTCGAACGCAAGGCCAAAGTCCCGTCCCGGTCCCCCCGAAACACGGCCGAATGCCCGTTTCCGGCCCACGCGGACCCGGCGGAAGATTGTCGCGCCCAGGTACTGCCGGGTACAGTCGCCGCACTGCTCTGGCAGCCCCTGTTGTCGAGGCGAAAGAGAAGTTGGTGAACGACCGTCACCCGTCGGGGACCATGACCACCCCGGCCCCGGCTTCCGACGCCTCCACCGGGCACTACACGCCGTACGAGGCACAGGAAGCCTCCTACGACGACCTCACCACGTACGGCGGTTACGACGCCACCGGTTTCAGCGACGGTTCCGGAAGTGCCACGGCCTTCCACGCCGACCCGCTCTTCGGCGGCCTCCCGGGCGACGAACACACCACCGGCGCCTACGACACCACCCAGTGGCAGACCGGCGCCGGCCAGTTCCCGGCCCCCGACCCGTACGCCGCCCAGCACGCCGCCTACGACTCCGGTGTCTACGACAGCACCACCTGGGGAGTACCCGCTCAGGCCACCGGAAACCACACCAGCGGCCAGTGGGACACGAGCAGTTGGCAGCAGCCCGACCGGTCCGACACCACCGGCCCCACCCAGCAGTGGGAGTGGGGCACCCAGACCTTCGACACCGGCGCGTACGACGCCACGCAGTGGAACTCCGCCGGGCAGACCGGGCGGACGGAACCCGGGCAGGACGGCGAGCCGTTCGACCAGCAGGCCACCGCGACGTTCGAGACGACCGGCGACCCGCACGACCCGCACGCCGCATACGAGCGGACCGGCGACCCGGAGGACACCGCGGGCTTCGCGCAGGTGCCGTACGAGGACACCGGCTTCGACGCTCCGCCCTCCGCCTCCGATGCGGACGAGCCGGACGCCACCGGTGAACTGCCCGCCGTGACCGGCCTGCTGGACGGCCAGGAGGAGATCGTCCCGGCGCCGACGACCCGCGCCGGCGCACGTGGCGCGGCGCGCTCCCGGCGCCGTACGCCCGCCAAGCGATCCGCGCTGCTGACCGTCGCCGTGCCCTCGGCCTGCGTGATGGGCGTCGCCGGCATCGCCGCCGCCTCGGTCGGGGCGCTCGCCGACGACTCCAAGGACACCTCGACCACGACCGCGGACGCCCAGCCCGTCCAGCCGTCCGTCGCCAACAGCAAGCTGGACAGCCAGCTCACGACCCTTTCCGCCGGCGCCACCGACTTCGCCCACCGGGCGAGCCGCACGCAGGAGCGGATCGACCTCAAGACGCAGCAGGAGCTGGAGAAGAAGAAGGCCGCCGCGGAGGCCGCGCTCAAGGAGCGGCTGCGGCCCAAGTTCGCCCTGCCGGTCGGCCAGCACGGGCTGAGCGCCTACTTCGGGCAGGCGGGCATCAACTGGATGTCGGTGCACACCGGCATCGACTTCCCCGTCTCCTACGGCACCCCGGTGATGGCCGCGACCGACGGCACCGTCACCACCAAGTGGAACAGTGCCTACGGCAACATGATGATCGTGACGGCGATGGACGGTACGGAGACCTGGTACTGCCATCTCTCCAGCTACCGCGTCGCCTCCGGTACGCCCGTCAAGGCCGGCGACCCCATCGCCTACTCCGGCAACTCCGGCAACTCCACCGGACCCCACCTGCACTTCGAGGTGCGGCCGGCGGGCGGGTCCGCCATAGACCCGCTGCCGTGGCTGCGCAGCCACGGGCTCGACCCCACGTAGCCCGTCCTGCCGGGGCCCCGCTGTCGGCGGGGCCCGTCGCACGTCCGCTACAGCTTCTCCACCGGCGCGTACCGCAGCAGCAGCCGCTTCGGCTTGGTGTCGCCGAAGTCGATCGTCGCCTCCGCGTTCGCCCCCGTGCCCTTCACGCCGACGACCGTGCCGAGTCCGAACTGGTCGTGGGTGACCCGGTCCCCGACGGCCAGCGCGGGCACCGGCTTCTCCGCCGTGCGCCGGGTGGCGAACCCGGACGCGCCCGACGCCGAGGAACGCGAACGGGTCGAGGAGAGCGAGGCCGCGATCCCGGACGCCGGACCGGAGGACACCGGCGCCATGGCGCCCGTCCGCTTCCAGTCCACATGGGTGGCCGGGATCTCCTCCAGGAAACGGGAGGGCGGGTTGTACGACGGCTGGCCCCAGGCGCTGCGCATCGCCGACCGGGTGAGGTACAGCCGCTCCCGCGCGCGCGTGATGCCGACGTACGCCAGGCGCCGCTCCTCCTCCAGCTCCTTGGTCTGGCCGAGGGCGCGCATGTGCGGGAAGACGCCGTCCTCCATGCCGGTCAGGAACACCACCGGGAACTCCAGGCCCTTGGCGGTGTGCAGGGTCATCAGCGTGATGACGCCGTCGCCGCCCTCCTCGTCGGGGATCTGGTCGGAGTCGGCGACCAGCGCGACCCGCTCCAGGAACTCGGCCAGCGTGCCCTGCTCGTCCTCCCCGCGTTCCTGCTCGAACTCCAGGGCCACGGCCGCGAGTTCCTGGAGGTTCTCGATGCGGGTCTCGTCCTGCGGGTCGGTGGAGGACTGCAACTCGGCCAGGTAACCGGTGCGTTCGAGGACCGCTTCGAGGACCGTGGCCGGTCCGGCACCGGACTCGACGATCGTGCGCAGCTCCTCCATCAGCGCGTTGAACCGCTTGACCGCGTTGGTGGAGCGCGCGGCCATGCCGTACGCCTCGTCCACCCGCTTCAGGGCCTGCGGGAAGCTGATCTTCTCGCGCTGGGCGAGGGCGTCGACCATCGCCTCGGCGCGGTCGCCGATGCCCCGCTTGGGCACGTTGAGGATGCGGCGCAGCGGCACGGAGTCCTCGGGGTTGGCGAGGACGCGCAGGTAGGCGAGGACGTCCCGGACTTCCTTGCGCTCGTAGAAGCGGACGCCGCCGACGACCTTGTAGGGCAGGCCGACGCGGATGAAGACCTCTTCGAAGACACGCGACTGGGCGTTGGTGCGGTAGAAGACGGCGACGTCTCCCGCCCGCGCGTCGCCCGCGTCGACCAGGCGGTCTATCTCGTCGGCGACGAACTGGGCCTCGTCGTGCTCGGTGTCGGCGACGTACCCGGTGATGCGGGCGCCCTCGCCGGCGTTGGTCCACAGGTTCTTCGGGCGGCGGGACTCGTTGCGCTCGATGACCGCGTTGGCGGCGGACAGGATGGTCTGCGTGGAGCGGTAGTTCTGCTCCAGCAGGATCGTCGTCGCGTCCGGGTAGTCCTCCTCGAACTGGAGGATGTTGCGGATCGTCGCGCCCCGGAAGGCGTAGATCGACTGGTCCGCGTCGCCCACGACGCAGAGTTCGGCCGGCGGCACGTCGTCCTCGCCGTGCGGTGCGCCGGCGTCGGCGGCGGCCCGCTCCCCGGTGCCGACCAGCTCGCGGACGAGGGCGTACTGGGCGTGGTTGGTGTCCTGGTACTCGTCCACCAGGACGTGCCGGAAGCGGCGGCGGTAGTGCTCGGCGACGTCCGGGAAGGCGCGCAGCAGATGGACCGTCGTCATGATCAGGTCGTCGAAGTCCAGCGCGTTCGCCTCGCGCAGCCGCGACTGGTACAGGGCGTACGCCTGGGCCAGGGTCTTCTCGAAGCCGTCGGCGGCCTGGGCGGCGAAGTCCTCCTCGTCGATCAGCTCGTTCTTCAGGTTGCTGATCTTGGCGCTGAAGGACTTGGGCGGGAAGCGCTTGGGGTCCAGGTCCAGGTCACGGCAGACCAGGGCCATCAGGCGCTTGCTGTCGGCGGCGTCGTAGATCGAGAACGACGAGGTGAAGCCCAGCTTCTTGCTCTCCCGGCGCAGGATGCGCACGCACGCGCTGTGGAAGGTCATCACCCACATCGCGTTCGCGCGCGGGCCGACGAGCTGCTCGACGCGCTCCTTCATCTCGCCGGCGGCCTTGTTGGTGAAGGTGATCGCGAGGACCTGGCCCGGGTGCACGTTCCGCTCGGCCAGCAGGTGGGCGATGCGGTGGGTGAGCACGCGGGTCTTGCCGGAGCCGGCGCCGGCGACGATGAGCAGCGGGGAGCCGGCGTGCACGACCGCGGCGCGCTGGTTCTCGTTCAGCCCCGCCAGCAGCGTCGCCGAGTCGATCACGGGCCGCGGGGCACCGTCGCGGTAGTGGGCGTCCCGGTCCGGCGGCACGTCGAACTTCCCGCCGAACAGATCGTCCGGGAGCGGTTCCGGACGGTGATCGTCCTCGGGCGGCGGCGGGGGCTCCTCCTCGCGCCCGCGAGGGGGCTGGAGGTCCGCCAGGAAGCTGTCGTCAAAGAGGCTGCTCATCGCCCTACGAGTCTAGGGCGCCCCACCGACAACCGGTCGCCGTCCCCGGAACATGGCCCCTTTCCCGGACAGTTGATCTTCCCGGGCCCGGCGTCCCGCCGCCGCTCACCCAGCGGAAACACCTGCTCACCCACGCGACGGCCCGCGCCCAGGTCACGGAAATGTATCGGACATAGCGTGCACCAACCTTCACAGAACACTCACGGGTTGGCTAGGTTGCCGTCAGGCCGCACGACCCCCCTCCGGCGAACCTCGCCGAGCCGTGCGGCCTCCGCCGAATCCGGCGCGCCCGCACGGCGCCCGGAGCCGGGACCCACGGTCCTGGGGTGCGTCGGCCGGCTCCCGCCCGAACCTCCGTCGGCGCTCCGCAGGCCCGCAGCCACCCCGCCACGGTCCGGCAGGCGGCAGCACGGAAGGAGTCGCCTCCCTTGGCGTCGCACCGCAAGCCGCGCCCCGGCGGCACCCAGGCGGCGGGCCTGCCCGCCCCCGCCCTCGCCACCGCCGCCCTCACCTCCGTGGCCGTCCTGGCCCAGCCCGCCGACGCCCCACCCGTGCCCGGCCACATGCGGCCCACCGCGGAGGAGGTCGAGCGCAAGATCGAGGACCTGTACCGCCACGCGGAGTCGGCAGCGGAGGCGATGACGTCCGGTACGGGCAGGGAGCGGACGGGGCGTGGGGAACTGGCGGGGCGCGGCGAGCGGACGAGGAGTGGCGAGCGGACGGGACGCGGGGAAACGGGGCGCGGGGAACGGGCCGGGCGGGAACCGGTGGGGCGGGGGGAACTGGTGGGGCCTGGGGCACCGGTGTGGCCCGAGGAGCCCGTGAGGCTGGGCGAACCGATGGGGCGGCGCGGGGAATCCGTGGGGCGTGCTCAGTGGGCCTGGGCGGCCGGGCGGGCCGACGGGGTCGAGAGTGCCGGTCTGGCCGAGGGCGGTGAGTGGCCCGCTGGGCGTGCTCAGCGGACTGGTCCCCCGAAGCCGACCGGGCGTACGGAACGGGCCGGCACGGCCGAACGCACCGCATGGGCCGCCTGGGAGGGGCGGGTGAACGGGGCCGGGCCGACCCGGCCGACCGAGCCCGCCGGGATACCGTCGGGCCAGGCGGACAGCCTCCAGCGGCTGCGCGAAGAGGTCGCCCGGCGAGCCCGGCACCGCAGCATTCCCGCCCTTCGCGCCCTCACCGCGCAGCACGGTACGGTCCCGGCCCAGCACGCCACCAGCCAGCCCGGGAGCGGTACGGTCCCGGCCCAGCGCGGCACGGCACAGCCCGGGTACGGCTCCAGCCAGCCCGGGAGCGGTACGGTCCCGGCCCAGCACGTCACCAGCCAGCCCGGGAGCGGCACGGTCCCGGCCCAGCACGCCACCAGCCAGCCCGGGTACGGCACGATCCCGGCCCAGCGCGGCACGAGACAGCCCGGGTACGGCTCCAGCCAGCCCGGGGGCGGTACGGTCCCGGCCCAGCGCGGCACAGGACAGCCCGGGTACGGCACCGGCCAACCAGGGAACGTCGTGAGGCAACCCGCGCGCGGCACCGACCAGCCCCGACACGGTACCGACCAGCCGGCATCCGGTACCGGCCAACCTGGACACAGCACCGGCCGGTCTGCGGGCAACGTCGGCCAGACCACCCCGCCCCGTCCCGACCCGGCGGCCACGGCCCCCACTCGCGGTGCGGCCACGCCACCGGCCACCCGGTACACCGCCCACCCCAGACCGGCGGACGATCAGGGCGCGGCCGTCTCCGCCGGGCCGAGGGCGGCCAAGGCGGCCGTGCGGAAAAAGCTCGCCCTCGCGCGCGTGCTGCTGTCGCAACGGAGTGCCCCGGCCGCCGCCACGCCGTCCGGCGCGTATCCGACCAAGGCCAGCAAGGCCCTCGCCTTCGCCCGCGCCCAGCTCGGCAAGCCGTGTGTGTGGGGCGCCGCGGGCCCCGGCTCGTACGACTGCGCCGGGCTCACGCGGGCCGCCTGGAAGTCGGCCGGCGTCACGCTCCCGCGCACGGCAGCCGAGCAGGCCGGCGTCGGCACCCCGGTCCCGCCGGCCGAGGCCCGCCCCGGAGACCTCGTCTTCTTCCACGACGACGCCGGCCATGTCGGGCTGTGCACGGGCGACGGCATGGTGATCCACGCCCCGAGGCCCGGCGCGTACGTCCGCGAGGAACCGGTCTCCGCCCTCGGCGAGACGGCCGTCCACAGCGTGGTACGGCCGGGCTGACCCGGGACGCGGGACGCGGGACGCGGGACGCGACGAAGATCAGCCCCGGCGGATGCCCCGGAGGCTCAGGTCCACAGGACGGCGATGAAGATGTTGGCCATGGTCAGCAGGCCGACCAGTCCGAAGAGGCCCTTGTCGATCCGCTCCTCGTCGCGCTTCACGTAGACCAGGCCGAGGATCACGATCAGCAGAGCCAGCTTCACACCGATCTTGATGGTGTTGACGTGGTGGTCGTCGGCCTGGTTGAGGCCGACCAGGGTCACACCGGTGACCAGCATGGTGATCGCACCGTGCAGCATCCCCGGCACGAACCGGGCCGTGCCCTGGCCCATCGCCTTCATCTGGGTGAGGAAACCGCCGAGCAGTGCGGCGATACCGATGATGTGCAGGCCGACGAAGAGATGGATGAGTACGTCCATGGAGCCGGAGCCTAGCCAGCGGCCCGGCCCTCCCCCTCACCGGGCCCACCGGACACCCGAGCCGAACCCCACCGGACACCCCCACCGACCCGCCCCAGACACCCCCGACCGGACCCCACCGGGCCCCGCAGCCGTACCCCACCGCCCCTTCCGCCGACCCGCACCGGACACCACCACGAGCCCTGCCGTCCGCCCCTCATCCCCACCCGCTCCCACCGTCACCGCAACCCCGCCTCCAGCCAACCGAAAGCCCCCCATAACACCCCACCACACCCACCAGCCTCTGTTTTCCCCATTTCGATCACCACGCTCCGTAAACACGACGACTTCACGCCAGCAAGACAGTCGCAAACAGTCACGCAACAGCCCATCCAAGCCAGTTCCGCACACACCGTTACCTTCTCGTCACTGTCCGGCCTAGCGTCCTCCCCCAGGTGCCCGGCTCCCCACCGCCGCCCGGACCAGGGGCGGCAACCGGTCACCCCGCCGGGATAGATCCGGCGGCGGCCCCCTCCACGCGGGCCGCCTCGGGACGTACGGACCGCCCGGTCGTACGAGTCATACGGAAGGACGTGACGGTTCCAGGTGGCAGCCCACCGCAAGCCCCCGCAACGCCCGCTCGGCGGCCATACGGTCCGCGCGGCCGCCACGCTCGCCCTGGCGGGCGCGGCCACCGCGACCGGCCTCGACGGGACGGCGCACGCCGAGCCACAGCTGACGCCGGCGCAGGTGAAGACCGAGGTGGACGCGCTGTACCGGGAGGCCGAGGCCGCGACCGAGACGTACGACGGGGCGAAGGAACAGGTGGCCGCGGCCCAGCGACGGCTGAGCGCGCTACAGGACCAGACCGCCCGCCGGCAGCAGAAGCTCAACTCGGCCCGGGACACGCTGGGCTCGATCGCGGCGGCCCAGTACCGGGACGGCACCATCGCCCCGGCCTGGCAACTGGCCCTCTCCAGCGACCCCGACCACTATCTGAACGGCGCCGCCCTCGCCGAGCGGGCCGGCGACCGGCAGGCCGCCGCGGTGTCGCGGGTGCGCCTGCACCTGCGGGAGATCGAGCGGCTGCGCGGTGCCGCGCGCCTGGAGCTGACGTCGCTGCGCTCGCGGCAGGCCGAGCTGCGACGGCAGAAGAAGACCGTCACCGGCAAGCTGGCCGAGGCCCGGCGGCTGCTGGCACGGCTGGATCCGCGGCAGCGCGCCGATGCCGTCGGCGCCGGCACCCCGGGACACGCCTCCCGGTCGGCCGCGGACGCGCGGGAGCCACTGGAGCGGGCCGGGTCCGCACCGGCTCCGGCCGGGCGCGCGGCGGCAGCCGTGGCGTACGCCTACGCCAAGCTGGGCAGCCCCTATGTGTGGGGTGCCACCGGCCCGCACGCCTTCGACTGCTCGGGCCTGGCCTTGGCCGCCTACCGCGCCGCCGGCATCTCCCTGCCCCGCACCACATACGCCCAGATCAACGCGGGACGACGAGTCTCCCGCTCCGAACTGCGACCGGGCGACCTGGTCTTCTTCTACTCCGGGGTCAGTCACGTCGGCATCTACGTGGGCGACGGCCGCATGATCCACGCCCCGAACCCGTCGGCACCGGTCCGCCTGGCCCCGATCGACCAGATGCCGTTCGCGGGCGCGACCAGGGTCGCGTGAGAGGCCGGGCGCGGGCGGGTGCCGCAGGGGTTCAGCCGGGGTCAGACCAGGCGGCGTGCGGTGGCCCAGCGGGTCAGCTCATGCCGGTTGGACAGCTGCAGCTTGCGCAGGACCGCCGAGACATGGGACTCCACCGTCTTCACCGAGATGAACAACTGCTTGGCGATCTCCTTGTAGGCGTAGCCACGGGCGATCAGGCGCAGCACCTCGCGTTCCCGCTGGGTCAGTCGGTCCAGGTCCTCGTCCACGGGCGGGGCGTCGGTGGAGGCGAAGGCGTCCAGGACGAACCCGGCCAGCCGTGGGGAGAAGACGGCGTCGCCCTCCTGCACGCGGAAGATCGAGTCGATCAGGTCGGCGCCGGTGATGGTCTTGGTGACGTAGCCGCGGGCGCCGCCGCGGATCACCCCGATCACGTCCTCCGCGGCGTCCGACACGGACAGCGCGAGGAAGCGGACGGGCCGCTCGGCGTCCGCCGTCAGCGCCGCGCACCGGCGCAGCACCTCGACCCCGCCGCCGCCGGGCAGGTGCACGTCGAGGAGGACGACCTCGGGCCGGGTGGTGGTGATGACCGCGACCGCCTGGTCGACGTCCGCGGCCTCGCCGACCACCTCGACCCCGGTCTCGGCGGTCTGGCCGATCTCGGCCCGGACGCCGGTGCGGAACATCCGGTGGTCGTCCACGAGCACCACCCGTACGTGCCGCCCGCCCGCGCCGCCGCCGGGCCTCCCGGACTCGGCCGCCTCCGCCGCTTCCGCCGTGCCGTTCGCCTCGGTCGCGTCGCTCATGACGTCTTCTCCGCCCTCTCCATCTCCAGCTCGACCTCGGTGCCGCCGCCGGGCACCGCCCGCAGCCGGGCCGTACCGCCGTTGCGCTCCATGCGGCCGATGATCGATTCTCTGACACCCATCCGGTCGGCGGGTATCGCCTCGGGGTCGAATCCGGGACCGCGGTCCCGGACGGACACGAAGACCGTCTTCGCCTCGACTTCGGCGTAGACCTGTACGGCACCGCCCGCGCCACCGTACTTGGCGGCGTTCACCATCGCCTCGCGCGCGGCCTGCATCTGCGCGCCCGTCCTCTCGTCCAGCGGGCAGTCGCCGACGATCACGACCTCGATGGGCACGCCGTGCTTGTCCTCCACCTCCGCCGCGCTGCGCCGCACCGCCTCGGCGACCGTGTCGGGTTCGTCCGCCTCGTCCTTGCCGGTGCCCTCCGGCTTGTACAGCCAGGTGCGCAGGTCGCGCTCCTGGGCGCGGGCGAGCCGGCGGACCTCACCCGCGTTCTCGGCGTTGCGCTGGATCAGGGTGAGGGTGTGCAGCACGGAGTCGTGCACGTGGGCGGCGACCTCGGCGCGTTCCTGGGCGCGGATGCGCATCAGCCGCTCCTCGGAGAGGTCCTGGGTCATGCGGACCAGATACGGGCCGGCGAGCAGGGTGATGCCGACGAGGACGGCGAGCGCGGCCTGCAGGACCGCACCGAGGTGGGCGGTCGAGCCCTGGAGGACGAAGACGGCGGAGACGCCGGCCGTGACGAGCAGGACGCCGCCGGCCGCGCGCAGCAGGGTGAGGGTGCGGCGCCGGCGGCCGGCCTCGACCCAGCGGGCCCGGCGGGCGTTGTCCGCCTGGCGCCAGACCAGGGCGACACCGGCCGCGACGAGCACGACGGGCACCAGGTACGCCTTGGCGGCGCTGCCCAGGTTCACGCTGCCCACGAAGGCGACGGAGACGACGACCATGAGGAGCAGGGCGACGATCTGCCCCAGGTCCGGCTTGCGGGCCACCAGTCTGCGGCGGCCGCCCGGCGAGGTCTCCGTGCCCACCAGGGACGGCTTCTGGTCGCCGACGCCGCCGATGCCCAGCGGGACGAAGAACCAGAACGCGGCGTAGAGCAGCGCTCCGAGCCCGTCGGCGGTGAACAGGCCGACGAAGACGAGCCGCACCCAGACGACGGGCAGCCCGAGATGGCCGGCGAGCCCCCGCGCCACTCCGCCGAGCCAGCGTCCGTCGCTGCTGCGGTAGAGCTTGCGCGGGGGCCGCGGGTCGTCGAGTGGCGGGCTTGCGGCTTCCGGCATGCCAACGATGGTCACATGGGCGGCGGGGCGGAGCATCAGGGTCGGTCCCGGAGACGCCCCTGATGTTCCGTCGGGGCCGGTCCGGGTGGGCGGTCCGTGCGGTGGCCGTCGGCGGCGGGTGCCGCTCGAACGCTTCCCCGCCCCGGCTCAGGGCCGATTTCAGGGTTGGTCCAGGGTCGTCCCGACTGCCGCGGCGGCGGACGGGCCGTCACCATGGACGCATGACGGATCACGAGCACGCCGCGACGGGTCCGGGACCCGGCCCCGGCCCGCGCCCGGTTCCGGGCACCGGGCCGACGGATGCCGCGCCCGCCGCGACGGGAGAGACAGGAGCGGCCGGCGCCGGCACCCCAGCCGACAGCCACACCCACACCCACGCCCGCACCCACGCGGACAGCAACACCGGCACCGACCACAACACCGACACGGGCACCGGTTCCGACACGCTTCCCGACCGGTTCCGGCGCGACCGCGCGCACAAGATGATCGCGGGCGTGTGCGCGGGACTCGGACGGCAGACCGGCATGGACCCGGTGATCTTCCGGATCACGCTGGCCGTGCTGTCCGCGACCGGCGGCCTGGGCCTCATCTTCTACGGCTTCGCCTGGCTCCTGGTGCCGTACGCGGACGAGGAGGAGAACGAGCTGCGCAAGCTGTTCACCGGCCGGGTCGACGGCCAGGCGCTGGCCGCCGTGCTGTTCGCGCTGGTCGGCTGCGGAATCTTCCTGACGATGCTGAGAAACGGCGCGGTGCTGGCGTTCGCCACGGTGCTCTCGCTGCTGCTCGCGGGCGCCGGGTACTGGTCGCGGCACCGGGACGCCCCCGATGCCGATCCGCTGGCCGCGCAGGCCGCCGCCGACGCGCCGCCGGAGGCCCAGGCGCCGCCGGTCGTCGCCACCTATCCCTCGTGGTGGCGCGACCCGATCGTCAAGGACGGCACCCATGTCGGCGGCACCGGCTATCTGTGGGGGCCCGGCGAGGCCCGCGTGCGGGACGTCACCTCGGTCCTGGACGTCGGCCTCGCCACTCCCTGGACGCACCCGGCGGCGATACGTCCGCCCTGGCCGGAGCCTCCGAGACCGCGCGGCCCGCGCTGGATCGGCGGCTGGGTGTTCCTGCTCGCCCTGCTGGCGGGCGGCCTGGGCGCCAGGGCCGACTGGCACACCCAACCGCTGGGGGCCAGTCTGCAGACCGGTCTGGCGTGCGCGCTGGCGGTGTTCGGGCTGGGCATCGCGCTCAGCGCGTTCCTGGGCCGGACCGGGGCCGGGACGGTGTTCCTGGCACTGGTCACGGCGGCCCTGCTCGCCGGTGCGGTGGCCCTGCCCAGGGACATCACCGCCGACTGGCGGGAGGCGGCCTGGAAGCCGGCCGCGGCGGCCGGGGTGCGGTCCGAATACGACCTCGGGACGGGCCGGGCCACCCTGGATTTGACCCGGGTGCACCCGGCCGCGGGGCGGACCGTCGCCACGGACGCCCGGGTGGGCGCGGGACGGCTGACGGTGATCGTGCCGGCGGACGTGACCGTGCGCATGGACATCGATGTGGGCATGGGCGACATCCGGTTGCCCGGGGAGCGAAGGAACGACGTGGACGTACGGCCCGGGGGGCACAAGGACGTGACGCTGACGCCGGTCAAGGGCGGGTCCGAGGGCGCCGGGAAGCCGGGCACGCTGGAGCTGACGCTCGGCGTCGGAGTGGGACAGGTGGAGGTCAGCCGTGCTGCGTCATGAGTTCCAGCCCGGGAAGCTGGTCGCCGGGCTCTTCCTCACCGCGACCGCCGCGGCCTATCTGGGCGACGCGGGCGGACTATGGGAGACACCGTGGACCGCGGTGATCCCCCTGGTCGTGGGCGGCCTGTGCCTGGCCGGCCTCACGGCCGCGCTGACCCGGGGGATCCGCAGACGGGGTGGTGCCGAGGACGGTCAGAGATAGCCGCCGGAGCGCCGCCGGGACCGCCAGGCAGCGTCGAGGGAGAGGTAGGGGGCGCCGGCGAGGACGAGGGGCAGCCAGGCCATCAGATAGGCGAGGTCGTTGCCGTAGTAGTAGGGGGTGGTCGCCCAGCTCACCGTCAGCCAGAGGCTGAGCGAGATCAGCGCGCCGCCGAGCGCGGCGAGGCGCCCGAAGAGACCGAGCAGGGTGCCGATGCCGACGGCCAGCTCACCGAGGGCGATGGCGTAGCCGAAGCCGGCCGGGTTCTCCAGGGCCAGGTCGATCAGGGCCGGGACCGCGGCGGAGTCACGGGCCGCGCGCAGGGTGTCGCCGATCGAGCCGGCGCCGCCAGAGCGCAGGAAGGAGCTGTCGGTGAGCTTGTCCAGGCCGGCGTAGACGAAGGTGGCACCCAGGAAGAGGCGCAGCGGCAGCAGGGCGTAGCGGGTGGCGGAGTCCCGCTTGCCGCGGGGGCCGTCCAGCCGGTGGATATGCGTATCCATCCGCATGCCGTAAGTCATCGCTGCCAGCCGCCTTTCACACGCCGTGCGCCCCTCTTGTGACGATACGTATGACGAAGGGAGCCCGTTCAATCCTGTCCAGGATGATTTTCCGGATTTCGGGGGTCCGGCGCGAGCCGCCTGGTGTTCACTCCGTCACCTGGAGCGGGTACCGGTTCGTCGCCACGCCGGCCGCCGTCACCACCTGGACGTCCACCGGGCCGGGCTCGACGTCGGCGGGCACGGACACGGTCAGGGTGGTGTCCGTGGGGTTGCGGAAGCCGCCGGTGACGGGGACCAGGGGGACGTGCACGTCGACGGCGCCGATGCGGACGACCAGCCGGGAGAGCCGGTCGGCGGACTGCGCGCCGGGCGGGACGAAGCCGCTGCCGCGGATCTCGATGTCGTCGCCGGTGCGGACCGGGCCGTCGAGGGCGCCGGGCTCACGGGCGCGGACCACCGAGAGGACGACCGGCCGGCCGCCCTCGGCGTACTTGCCGGCCAGGTAGGTCGCGGCGGAGATCAGCACCACCACGGCCAGGCCCCAGGGCAGGTCGGGCAGCCGGTCGGGGCGGCGGGCCAGCCGTACGGCGGCGAACAGCAGGGCTACGGCGCTGATGGCGACGTACTGGATGTCGGTGAAGGCGCCCCGGCCGGAGTCGTCGGTGAGCAGGTCGGCGGCGCGCGGGCGGTGGGAGGGCACCTTCTGCAGCCGCTGGGCGAGGATGCGCACGCCCACCACCCGGCGGACCAGGACGGCGATGCCGCAGACGACGGCGAGGACGGTCACCACGCCCGCGCCGCGCGCCAGATCGAGGCCGGAGATCAGCGCGTCGCGTCCGGCGTGGCCGGAGGCGGCGGCCAGGCGGGCGGCCAGCAGCAGGACGGCATAGCCGACGAACAGCACCCAGCAGGCGGCGACGGTACGGGAGGTGGAGATGCGGTTGTCCTCGCCGATCAACGGGGCGAGCGCTCCGCCGCGCGCCCGGTGCAGGAGGCAGGCGGCGGTCAGCGCGCCGGCGACGGCGAGCGCGGCGAGCAGGGCCGCGGTGCGGGCGCCGGTCCAGCCCGCGCCGATCGCGGTGAGCGCCTCGGCGAGCAGGAGCACGACGACCGCGCCCCACACCGCGCACACCGTCCGCAGCCACAGCCGGGCGAGCCGGACCGCGCCCTCGGCCCGGCTCCGCTCGGCGACGGCCTCGGCCCGCTGGGTCAGTTCCTCGGACACCCACTGGCGGGACGCCGGAGCCGAGTGCGCCACGGCCGCCGGCAGCCCCAGCCCGGCGGCGAGCTCATCGCGCCGGCGCAGGAACGCGGCGACGGCCCGCCGGTGTCCCTCCCGGGCGCCGTGCGGGCAGTCCCCGCAGGCGCAGCCGCCCGCGTGGACGCCGTCCGCGTCCGTGCCCTTCCTCGTCTCCCGCACCACCACGCCCGACGCCCGCCTTCCCCACGCCCCGCCGGCCCCGCCGCCGGCACCCGCGGTGCGCGCTGCGGCCGGGCAACTCCCCTGTGCCGACTGCGAATTGTGCCCTACCGCGGGCCCTTCGGGGTGGTCGGTCCGGGTTCTGGGGGGAGAACGGGAGGGTGAGGCCGGGGCCGCCGGGTTGACCCGGCCACGGGAGCCCCGGGGCGACCGGATGCCGGGTGCGGTGCGGCTGTCCGGCGGGGGCTCAGCCGAGCAGGTCCGGTTCGGCGCGGCTGATGTCCTGCCACAGCGGCTGATAGTTGATCCAGGCCACCAGGTCGCCGCCGAGCTGTTCGCGGGTGGCGACGGCCGCCTTGTGGTCGATGAGCACCGGCCGGCCCGCGGCCTTCGCCGTCAGCTGGACCTGGCAGGAGCGGTCCAGGGACAGAAACCACCAGGCGGCCGCGTCCACCGAGTCGCCGACGGTGAGCAGCCCGTGGTTGCGCAGCACGAGCGCCTTGCGGGAGCCCAGGGTGGCAGCGATCCGGCGGCCCTCGCCGGCGTCGACGGTGACGCCGGTGTAGGTGTCGTAGAGGGCGATGTCCTCGTAGAAGGCGCAGCTCTCCTGGGTGATGGGGTCGATCAGGTCGCCGAGGGCGGCGAGGGCGCGGCCGTGCACGGAGTGGCAGTGGGCGACGGCCACGACGTCGGGACGGGCGGCGTGCACCTGGGCGTGGACGGTGAAGGCGGCCTGGTTGACGTGGTAGCGGCCCTCGACGACCTGCCCGTCCTGATTGGCGAGGACGAGATCGCCGACCGTGACGTGCTTGAACGGCATCCCGAACGGGTTGACCCAGAAGCAGTCGGTGTACTCCGGGTCCCGGGCCGTTATGTGGCCGGACACCCCGTCCTCGAACCCCGCCCGTCCGAAGATCCGCAGGGCGCCCGCGAGCCGCTCCTTGCGGTGCCGGCGTTCGGCCTCGGCCGACTCGTGCATCGGCGGCATGGCGAAGTGCAGCCGGTCGGTGGGCAACGGCAGGGGCGGGGTGGGCCCGTGCATGAATCCTCCAGCGAGGCGGGTGGCGTTACGGGCCGGAAGTTACCGGCGGTGGGCGCGAAAAGGCAGGGATGTTCCGTGAAAGACGAGATCCGCGGCGAATACCCGACAGAAGGTGTCCGGATGGTGCGGGAGGCTCGTGCTCATGAACTGGCACGCTTTCCGCACCGCCGCGCCCGCGCTGGCCGCGATCGCCGAGGAACGCTTCGGCGCCTACCGGCACCATGTCCTCGCGACCCTCCGCAAGGACGGTTCGCCCCGCACCTCCGGTCTGGAGGTCCGCTTCCTGGGCGGTCAGCTGTGGCTCGGCATGATGCCGGGCTCCGTCAAGGCCCTAGACCTGCGGCGCGATCCGCGCTTCACCCTCCAGGCCAATCCCGGCGACGGCACGGACATGGGCGGCGGGGACGTCCGGATCGGCGGGCGGGCGTTCGAGGTCGGGGAGGGCGCGGAGAAGGCGGCGTACGTGAAAGAGGTGGAACCGCCGCAGCCGTTCCACCTCTTCCGCACCGAGCTGACGGAGGTCGTCCGGACCTGGGTCGAGGACGACGCGTATCTCGTCACCCAGGTCTGGACACCCGGCCGGCCCGTGCGCACGCTCAAGCGCGCCTAGGACCCGCCGGCAGGCCCCGGGGGCCTACTCCCACTCGATGGTGCCCGGGGGCTTGCTCGTCACGTCGAGGACGACGCGGTTGACGTCGCGGACCTCGTTGGTGATGCGGGTCGAGATGCGGGCGAGGACGTCGTACGGCAGCCGGGACCAGTCGGCGGTCATGGCGTCCTCGGAGGAGACCGGGCGCAGCACGATCGGGTGGCCGTAGGTGCGGCCGTCGCCCTGGACACCCACGCTGCGGACGTCCGCGAGCAGGACGACCGGGCACTGCCAGATGTCGCGGTCCAGGCCGGCCGCGGTCAGCTCCTCGCGGGCGATGGCGTCGGCCTCGCGCAGCAGGTCCAGGCGCTCCTTGGTGACCTCGCCGACGATCCGGATGCCCAGGCCGGGGCCGGGGAACGGCTGGCGCTGGACGATCTCCTCCGGCAGGCCCAGTTCCTGGCCGACCATGCGGACCTCGTCCTTGAACAGCTTGCGCAGCGGCTCGATCAGCTTGAACTCGAGGTCCTCGGGCAGGCCGCCGACGTTGTGGTGCGACTTGATGTTCGCCGCGCCGGTGCCGCCGCCGGACTCCACCACGTCCGGGTAGAGGGTGCCCTGGACCAGGAATTCCACGGCCGGGCCCTCGTCGGCGATGATCTCGGCCTGCGCCTGCTCGAAGACGCGGATGAACTCGCGGCCGATGATCTTCCGCTTCTCCTCGGGGTCGGAGACCCCGGCGAGCGCCTTCAGGAAGCGCTCCTCGGCGTCGACGACCTTCAGCTGGACGCCGGTGGCCGCGACGAAGTCCTTCTCGACCTGCTCGGTCTCGCCCTTGCGCATCAGGCCGTGGTCGACGTAGACGCAGGTCAGCTGGGAGCCGATGGCCTTCTGGACGAGGGCGGCGGCGACGGCGGAGTCCACGCCGCCGGACAGGCCGCAGATCGCGCGCTTGTCGCCGACCAGCTCGCGGATGGCCTGGACCTGCTCCTCGATGACGTTGCCCGTGGTCCAGTCCGGCTTCAGGCCGGCCCCGCGGTACAGGAAGTGCTCCAGCACCTGCTGGCCGTGCGTGGAGTGCATGACCTCGGGGTGGTACTGGACGCCGTAGAGCTTCTTGTCGTCGTTCTCGAAGGCGGCGACCGGGACGACGTCCGTGGACGCGGTGACCGTGAAGCCGTCAGGGGCGGCGGAGCAGGCGTCGCCGTGGGACATCCACACGTGCTGCTCGTCCGGGGTGCCCTCGAAGAGGGTGGAGGACGCCTTGGAGACGTGCAGACCGGTACGGCCGTACTCGCGGGCGCCGGTGTTGTCGACGGTGCCGCCAAGGGCCTGCGCCATCAGCTGGAAGCCGTAGCACATGCCGAAGACGGGCACGCCGGACTCGAAGAGCTCGCGGTCGAGGCGGGGGGCGCCCTCCTCGTAGACCGACGAGGGACCTCCGGAGAGGATGATCGCCGCGGGCTGCTTGGCGAGCATCTCGCGGACCGGCATGGTGCTCGGCACGATCTCGCTGTAGACCCGCGCCTCGCGGACGCGACGGGCGATGAGCTGGGCGTACTGCGCGCCGAAGTCGACGACCAGGACGGTGTCGGAGGAGGCGGCAGACTGGGTCGCTGATGACACGGGGTGCCTTCTGGTGGTCGGGCGGGGGCCTGTGCTTCCGATTCTAACGGGGCGGCCGTGAGACCTCCGAGCCAAGCCGCCGTGGCATACTGGCCGCATGCGCAAGCACTCGACCTTCGTCTTTACCTATGGCACCCGGCCCGCCGGCTGCCATGGTCGTGCTGCTTGAGCCAACCGCCAAGCGACTTCCCAGGCGCCCCGGGCCGACAAGGCCCGGGGCGCCTGTCGTTCACCGGGTTCCGCCGTTCCGGGGCTTCCGTCCTTCCGACCGAGGAGCCCGATATGACCACCCTTCCCGCGGCAGCGGCCGCCACCCCGGAAGCGATCATCGCCGACGCCCGGGAGCGCATCGACGCGCTCGACGAGCGGATCATCGCCCTCGTGCAGGAGCGGATGGGCGTCTCCGCCGTCGTCCAGCGGACCCGGATCGCCGCCGGCGGACGGCGGGTGCACCTCTCCCGCGAGATGGAGATCCTCGGCCGCTACCGGGACGCCCTCGGCAAGCCCGGCACCGCCCTCGCCATGACCCTGCTGGAGCTGAGCCGGGGCCGCGTCTGACCCCGGTCCCGCTCTCACCCGTCCGGAGCGTGACCGGCGCGCGCACCGCCTCGTTGAGGAAAGTGTCCGTGCCAGCCAGGGGCGGGCCCGACGAAACCACGCGTGGCTCAGCGGAGCGATGAGGCGTACGGGTCGTGCCGTGCGCCGTGGGACCTCGCTCCGGAACACCGGCCGGACCGCAAGGGACAGCGGTCCGGCCGGGCAGGAGAAACGGCCGGCTCCGGGGACGCCCGGGGCCGGCCGGCGGACCGTGCCCCGCCGGACAGGCACTTATTTGTGCTGCACGTCACATGAGAAGTCCCGGGCTTCGAAGCAACCCTTTCAGCTTTTCGCTGATCAAACCTGCCGGATCAAGAAACGGTGGGAGGGACCTGCTTTCGGAGGGGGATGCAGGTCCCTGTCACTTCTTCGGCGGCACGGCCGGTATCCCGAGGAATGGCAGCCGCAGCGCGCCGAACGCCTCCGCCGGTACCGCGGGAGCCTGGGGCTCCACCGGACGCAGCCGCTCGTACGCCGCTCCCGGCGCCGGCCGCGGATCCTCCTCGCCCTTGTTCGGCCAGAACGACATCGCCCGCTCGGCCTGCGCCGTGATGGTCAGCGAGGGGTTCACGCCCAGGTTCGCCGAGACCGCCGCGCCGTCCACGACCGAGATCCCGGGATGGCCGTAGAGCCGGTGGTACGGGTCGATCACGCCCGTGTCCGGGGAGTCGCCGATGGGACAGCCGCCGAGGAAGTGGGCGGTGAGCGGGGTGCCCATCAGCTCGCCGACGTTGCTGCCGGCGAAGCCGTTGATCTCGGCGGCGAGTGCGGAGGCCGCCTCGGTCGCGGCCCTGATCTGCCGGGGGTTCGGGGCGCCGTGCCCCTGCCGGGCGGTGAGCAGGCCCCGGCCGACGCCGTCGGTCTTCAGGTAGGTGGTCAGCGAGTTGTCCAGGGACTGCATGACCAGGCCGATGATGGTCCGCTCCGACCAGCGCCGGTTGGACAGGGAGCGGGCGACCAGCAGCGGGTGCCGGGCCGCGTTCGCCAGCCAGGCCAGCACGCGCGAGGAACCCTCCGCGTACGGCACCTGGAGGATCGACAGGCTGCCCATCGAGTTGGAGCCCTTGCCGTAGCGGACCGGCTCGATGTGGGTGTTCTCGTCGGGGTGGATCGAGGAGGTGATGGCCACGCCCCGGGTGAAGTCGGCCCGGGACTCGCCGGTGGCCCGGCGGTAGCGGCGGTCGTCGGTCTGCGCGCCGACCAGCGCCTCGGAGTTGGTGCGGGTCAGCTCGCCCAGCCGCCGGGAGAGGTAGGGCAGGTGACCGCCGGCCTTCATGCGGTGCAGCAGGGTCTGGGTGCCGTAGGTGCCGGCCGCGAGGACCACCCGGCGGGCGGTGAAGAGGCGGCCCGCGCCCTTCCGCTTCCGGTCCGTCGGCAGGGTCGCCACCGCGTAGCCGCCCCGCGAGTCGTCCGTGACGGACACCACGGTCGTCATCGGGTGGACGACCGCGCCCGCCTTCTCGGCCAGGTGGAGGTAGTTCTCGTTGAGGGTGTTCTTGGCGCCGTGCCGGCAGCCGGTCATGCACTCGCCGCACTCGGTGCAGGCCCTCCGCTCCGGGCCGGCCCCGCCGAAGTAGGGGTCCGCCACCCGCTCGCCGGGCCGGGCCCGCGCCGCGCCGTCCGCGTCCTCGCCGTCCCCGAAGAACACCCCGACCGGCGCCAGGTGGAACGTGTCGCCGACGCCCATCCGCCGGGCCGCCGCCCGCAGATGCACGTCCGACGGGGTCAGGGTCGGGTTGAGCCGGACCCCGAGCATGCGCCGGGCCTGGTCGTAGTACGGCTCCAGCTCCTGCTGCCAGTCGGTGATGTGCCGCCACTGGGGATCGTCGAAGAAGGGCTTCGGCGGCACGTAGAGGGTGTTGGCGTAGTTGAGCGAGCCGCCGCCGACGCCCGCGCCGGCCAGCACCATGACGTTGCCCAGCAGATGGATCCGCTGGATGCCGAACAGGCCGAGTTTCGGGGCCCACAGGTAGTTCTTCAGGTCCCAGGAGTTCTTCGGCAGGGTGGCGCGGGTGAAGCGGCGGCCCGCCTCCAGCACGCCGACCCGGTAGCCCTTCTCGGTGAGCCGGAGGGCCGACACCGAGCCGCCGAATCCGGAGCCGACGACGATCACGTCGTAGTCGTACCCCTCCTCGTCCCGGGTCTGGACAGACTTCTCCTGCGACACGTGCTCTCCTCGTCGAGAACGGGGTGTTTCCCGTGGAACTTGCGGCGGAACTCCCGGCGGACCGCTAGCGGAACCGGAACGCCTTCATCAGGCGCAGGCTCGTGCTCATGAACCGGGCGTACGCCTCGTCGTCCATGCCCAGCGAGGGCGCCATCGGCAGCAGCCGCTGCTGCGCCACCGTTTGGGACTCGGTGTACTTGAGGATGCCCTCGGAGCCGTGGCGGCGGCCGAGACCGGAGTCCTTCATGCCGCCCATCGGGGACTGCACGCTGCCGTAGGCGGGGGCGAAGCCCTCGTTGATGTTGACCGTGCCGGTGCGCAGCCGTGCGGCGATGTCCCGGCCGCGGCGGGCGTTCGTCGTCCACACGGACGCGTTCAGCCCGTACGGCGTGGCGTTGGCGCGCTCGACGGCCTCCTCGTCACCGCGGAAGCGGTAGACCGAGACGACCGGGCCGAAGGTCTCCTCCTCGCACACGGCCATGGCCGGCTCCACGCCGTCCAGGATGGTCGGTTCGAAGAAGTACGGGCCGATGTCGGGACGGGCGACGCCGCCGGCGAGCACCTTCGCGCCCTGGGCGACGGCCTCCTGGACATGCCGTTCGACGGTCTTCAGCTGGCGTTCGCCGGCCAGCGAGCCCATGTCGGCGCCGTAGGCGAGGGAGTTGCCCAGCCGCATGGCCCGGGTGCGGGCGACGAACCGCTCCAGGAAGGCGTCGGCCACGGACTCGTGGACGTACAGCCGCTCGATGGAGATGCAGAGCTGGCCGGCGGAGGAGAAGCAGGCGCGGACGGCGCCGGCGGCGGCCTTCTCGATGTCGGCGTCGTCCAGCACCAGCATGGCGTTCTTGCCGCCGAGTTCGAGCGAGACGCCGACCAGGCGGGCGGCGGCGCCGACGGCGACCTCGCGGCCGGTGCGGGTGGAGCCGGTGAAGGAGACGAAGTCGGCGTGCCGGACCAGTTCGGGGCCGACGGCCGGGCCCTCGCCGAGGACGACCTGGAAGACGCCTTCGGGCAGTCCGGCCTCGATCAGCAGGTCACGCGCCCACAGCGCGGTGAGGCAGGTCTCCGTGTCCGGCTTCATCACCACGGCGTTGCCCGCGACGAAGGCGGGCAGGGCGTCGCCGATGGACAGCTCCAGCGGGTAGTTCCAGGGGGCGATCTGGCCCACGACCCCGCGCGGGTGCCGCAGTTCGGCGACCTTGGTCAGGGCGGGTATGGCGCCCGCGTGCCGCTTGGGGCGCAGATAAGCGGTGGCACGGCGGCCATAGTGCCGGGCGGCGACGGTTACGGCCTGCACCTCCTCCTGCGCGTGCAGCCGGGCCTTGCCGGTCTCCAGCTGGATCAGGTCCAGGACCTCGGCCTGCCGCTCCAGCAGCAGGTCGTGGAAGCGCAGCAGCACGGCGGCCCGCCGCCGCACCGGGATCCTCGCCCACACGGCCTGCGCGGTCCGGGCCGCCGCGAAGGCGTCGCGGATGTCCTCGGGGCCGGATTCGGGCAGGTCCGCCAGCTTTTCGCCGGTGAGCGGCGAGTGGTTGGCGGTACGGCCGGATCCGGTGACGCCCTTGGTGAGCCGGGCCACCACCTCCGGCGTGACCACGTCGGCGGCGGTGCGGGCACCGTCGGGGGCGGGCGCGAGCGGGTTGGTACCGGCGGTCTGCGGAGCCTGCGTGTCCGTCATGACGCGCAGGGTATGCCGGTCCGGGGGGCTTTGTGTACCCGTCGGTAACGGGCTTTCACGGACCATGCACACGCTGCCAGTGATCACTGGCAGCGAATGTGCTGATCAGGGCGTTGACGGGGACGGTTCAGTCGGTGCCGGATTTTCTGGCGAGCCGCAGACCGAGCGCGGCCAGGGACGCGCGACGGGCCGGGGCCGGGGCCGGCGGCGCGGCATCGGGCTCCGGGCCGGCCCCGGCGGAATCCGCGGACGGTACGGCGGTGTCGGGGGCGGGCGCCGGAGAGTCCGGGGTGGCCATGGCGGTGGCCGGGGCCGGCGAATCGTGAGCCGCTACGGCGGAGTCCGGGGCCGCCGAATCACGAGCCGCCACGGCGGAGTCCGGGGCCGGCGCCGTCGCATCCGGAGCCGCCACCGCAGTGACCGGGGCCGGGGCCGGTGGTGGTACGGCCGCGGGGGGCAGGCAGGCGCGGAGTGCGGTTTCGGTCTCCGTCGCGTCCGGGCGGGCCGTCGGCTCGACGGCGTGCAGCCGGGCCAGCAGCGGACCCAGCGGCCCGGGGTCCGTGTCCCCAAGGGCGGTGCGCAGCAGCGCGCCCAGGGACCACAGGTCGGAGGCCGGTCCGGCGCCGGGCCCGGCCGCCCGCTCGGGTGCCACGAAGCCGTCCGGCGCGTCCTCGGCGTGCGAGTCGCCGATGCCGAAGTCGGTCAGGACGACGCGCCCGGTGCCGGACTCCAGCAGGACGTTGGCCGGTTTGATGTCCCGGTGCACGATGCCGACGGCGTGCGCGGCGCGCAGCGCGCCCAGCACGGCGAGCCCGATCCGCGCGGCCTCCGCGGCCGGCAGCGGTCCGCGCCGCAGCACCTCGCGCAGCGACTCGCCCGCCACCAGTTCCATCACGATCCACGGGATCCCGGCCTCGGTGACGACGTCGTACACCGTCACCGCCGAGGGGTGCCGCACCCGGGTGGCGGCGCGGGCCTCGTGGTGGAGCCGGTGCGCGGCGCGCCGGCTCTCCTCGTCGGAGACCGGATGGCCGGGCAGCAGCGGCTCCTTGACGGCGACCGTCCGCTGCCCCTGCTCGTCCCGGGCCCGCCACACGGTCCCGGCCGGGCCGGACCCGAGGCGCCCGGTCAGCCGGTAGCGGCCGCCGATCAGCCGTACGCCGGGCGGGTGTTCGCCGTCTTCGGTCATGTCCCATGAGTACCGTGCGCGCCACGCCGTTGTCGAAACGGGCGCCGTACCCCAAGCCCCGGCGTGGCGTCCGCGTCCGGAACCGTCCCGCTCGCCCCGCCCCGGCCGGCGCGGACCGGTCACGGACCGGCGACGGAGAACGTGTCGACGGCCACGTCGAAGTACTCCCGCGCCTCGCGCACCTTCCCGACCGGCGCCGACACCCAGACGTCGTAGAACCGGCCGCTCTCCTCCCAGCACAGGTCGTACGTGTGGCGCGGGCCCTCCGCCGTGCTGAAGCCGTTCCAGGTGTACTCCCAGAGCGCGGCGGGGCGTCCGCGGTGGGTGGCCGGGGTGACCCGGCCGTCGTGGTAACCGGGGTGGTCGGCGCTGCCGTTGGCCGAGGCGCGTTCCAGCACGGCCTGCGGGCCGCCCGGTTGCGGGCCGGTGACCTTGATGCCGAGGCGGAAGGTCCGTCCCGTCGAGTAGTAGAAGACGCGTTCGCCCTGCGGGCCGCGGGTGAAGTCCTCGGGTACGGCGAGGGAGAAGCCGGCCGGGTCGCGGGCGGTGCGGTAGCCGGAGGGCGCGGTGTGCGCGCCGGAGGTGACCGGGCCGGGGGTGGTGGGCGTGGGGGTGGCCGGGGTGCCGGTCGGTGCCCGGGACGGGGGCGTGCCCGACGGCGTGTGGGCGGGGCCCGTGCCGGTCCCGGTGGCCGGGGTGGTGGCCGTACCGCCCGGGGTGCCGCCCGCGCCCCCGCCCTGGTGCAGCAGCAGCGCCGCCGCCGACACGCCCGCCCCGGTCAGCGCGGCGACGAGCAGCGCCGCCACCAGCACCCCGCGCGGTGCCGGCCGGGCCGGCGGCGGCTGGGCCGGCGGTCCGGCCCAGCCGGACGGCGGGGTGCCGTCCGGCTCGGTCGGCGGAGCGGGCAGCGTGATCCTCGGCGTACGGCCGCCGCCGATCCGGTGCATGAGGCCGCCGCCGTGCGTTCCCGTCGCGCCCTGGCCGCCGCCGGGCGCGGCCGGTGTCCGGCCGGTCGCCAGGTACATCCGCAGCATCCACTCGGCGTCCGCCGCGCCCAGCCGCCGGCCGGGGTCGCGCTCCAGCAGGCCGAGGACGACGGGCAGCAGCGGCTCGGCCTGGGCCGGCGGGCGGATCTCGTCGGAGACGACGGCGTGCAGGATGCCGCCGAGCGAGTCGCGCCGGAACGGCGACTCGCCGCTGAGCACCGTGCACAGCAGCGCGCCCAGCGACCACAGGTCGGACTCCGGTCCGGTGCGCAGCCCGGACATCCGCTCGGGGGCGGTGTATTCGGGCGAGCCGACGAACGCGCCGGTCTCGGTGAGTGTGGTGGCGCCCTCCACCTGGGCGATGCCGAAGTCGGTGAGGACCACCCGGTCGGTGCCGGACTCGATCAGGACGTTGGCGGGCTTGATGTCCCGGTGCAGGACGCCCGCCTCGTGCGCGGTGCGCACCGCGCTCAGCAGGGCGATGCCGATCCGCGCGGCCTCGGCGGCGTCGACCGGGCCGTGCCGGTCGATGTGCTCGGCGAGCGAGCCGCCGTCGACCAGCTCCATCACCAGATACGGCCGCTCGTCCTGCTGCACCACGTCGTGCACGACGATGATGTGCGGGTGCCGTAACTGGCAGACGGCGCGGGCCTCGCGGAACGTACGGTCGCGGCGGCGCCGTGCGTCGTCGTCCGGGAGCGAGTCGTCCGGCAGCAGTTCCTTGACCGCCACCTGACGGCCCAGCACCTGGTCGGTCGCCCGCCACACGACGCCCATGCCGCCGCGCCCGACGCGTTCCTCCAGGCGGTAACGGCCCGCGATCAGCCGGAAGGCTCCCTCGGTCCCCATGCGCCCCATCATGCCGCAGCGGGCGTCCGCGTCCTCGAAATCCGGTCGTGGGCCGGGCACCGGTCCGTCTCCGGAGTGAGGCGCGGTGCCGCCGGCGCGTTCAGCGCGGCTGCTGCCAGCCCTGGAGGACCGCCCGGAACTGCTTGTCGGTGCGCGCCCAGTCGGCGGCGGGCGACGATATGTAGATCACGTATTCGGTGCCGTCCCGGGATATGTACGTCTGCTCCTCGGCGTGCCGCGGCCCCGGGAAGCGGGTGTCCTTCGGCCTCGCGGTCCAGGCGCACTCCCAGACCGAGCCGCCGAGGTCGCGGTAGACGTTCTTCTCCAGCCGGACCCGCCGGTAGTCGGCCAGCCGCCGCGCGAGCTGCTCGTCCAGGTCGAGCTGGTGCGCGTAGGCGTCCTTGAAGTCCGGCGAGGTGTCGATGGAGATCCGGACGAAGTGCTCGCCGCCGTCGGGCGTGTAGTCGACCTGCCGCAGCGCGCCGGGGACGCCGACGACCTGCCGTGACCAGCCCTTGGGCAGATAGAGGCTGAAGCCCCACTCGTCGTCGTACCGGTGCCAGGAAGCCGGCACCGTGCCGTCGAAGCCGGGCGTGGCGCTGCCGTTCGCGGAGGGCGAGGTGACGTCCTGGCTCGTGGTCCGGCCGGTCCCGTCAGTCTGTTCCAGGCCGTTCCACTCCCGGACGGCCACCGCCGCGCCGGCGCCGAGCACGGCCGCGAGGGCGACGACGAGCGCGAGCACGCGCAGCCGGCGCCGGGGCCGGGGCGGCAGGGAGCCGCCGGGCGGGACGGGCGCCACGGCGGTCACCAACGGGACCGGGCCCGCCGCCGCGGGCAGGGCGGCACCGGTCGGATATCCGGCCGGGCCATGGCCCAAGTGCCCCTGATCCGCGTGGCCCTGGCCCGGGTGGTCATGGGTCGAATAACCCTGACCCGGGTGGCCCTGGCCCGGGTGGCCTTGACCCCCGTGTTCCGGGCCGTGGGCGGGCGCGCCCCCGCCCTGGGTCGGCACGAACGCCTGCGCGGTGCGCGGCCGGCGGCCCTCGGCCGCCTCGGCGAGCATCTGCTCCGCCTCGTCCGTGCCCGGCCGCCGGGCCGGGTCCTTGCGCAGCAGCGCGGCGATGACCGGACCGAGCGGGCCGGCGTGTTGCGGCTCGCCCGTGTCCTCCTCGACGATCGCCTGCATGGTGCTCAGCGGCGAGGTCCGCCGGAACGGCGAGCGCCCCTCGACCGCGGTGTACAGCGTGGCGCCGAGCGCCCACAGGTCGGAGGCCGGGCCGGGGTCGTGGCCGCGCACCCGCTCGGGGGCCAGGTAGTCGACGGAGCCGACGACCTCGCCGGTGCGGGTGATGGTGGAGTCGCCCTCGATCTGGGCGATGCCGAAGTCGGTGAGCAGCACCCGGCGGTCGGCGCCGAGCAGCACGTTGCCGGGCTTGACGTCCCGGTGCAGCACGCCGGCGGTGTGCGCGGCGCGCAGCGCCCGCAGCACCCACAGCCCGATCCGGGCGGCCTCCGCCGGTTCGACGCGGCCCCGCTCCTTGACCAGGTCGGCCAGCGAGCCGCCCTCGACCAGCTCCATCACGATCCACGGGCGGCCGTCGTGTTCGAGGACGTCGTGCACGGTGACGACGGCGGAGTGGTTGATGCGCGCGGCGGCCCGCGCCTCGGCGCGGGTGCGGGCGAGCAGCACCGTCTGGTCGCTGCCGGTGGCGTAGAGCGCGGCGGTCAGCTCCTTGACGGCGACCATCCGGTGCAGCACTTCGTCGTGGGCGCGCCACACCCGGCCCATGCCGCCGCTGCCGATGGAGTCGGCGAGCCGGTAGCGGCCCGCTATGAGCAGGCCCTGCATCTGATTCACGTTGCCCCGCAATGCTTTTGACAGCCTCAGACTAAGGACCGCCCCGCACCCAGGGAACCGGCGGGGTACATCGGGAACCGCACTGTGACGATGGTCATTTCGGCACGGGAGCGGGAACCGGACGGCCGTGCCCGGCCCCGGGGCGCACGGTTTCAGCCGGTGTAGCGGTACGTCGCGGCCGCCTGCTCGTACAACCGGGTCACCTCGTCCCGCTCGGCATCGGGACCGCGCACCTGGACGATGTGGTAGCGGCCGTCGAGCAGCAGCGCCATATTGCGCACGAACCGGTCCCGGCCCTGCCCGTCGGTCCAGGTGAACTGGCCCTCCGCCCAGGTCCGTTCGCCCACCGTCGTGGTCCGCAGACCGGTGGCCGTGGCCCAGCTCGTGTCCCGGTACGGCTGGAGTTCGCGTTCCTTGTCCCGCTGGTAGGCCATCGGGTCGGTGCCGTAGGCGGACGCGCCGTCCCGGCCGGGGACGACGATCAGCTCGAAGTCCCCGTGCGCGTAAACCACTTGGCCGCTGCCGTTCTTCGGGGTGCGGCCCCAGCCCTGGGCGACGGCGATCCGGAAGCCGTCCGGGTCCGTGCGCACGGTGAACCCGTCGGGTACGGACGGGTCGTCGCCGGTCGCCGTGCCGGTGGCGGGCACGGAGGCCGGGGCGCCGCCGTCCGGCACGCTCTGCCCGGTGGCGGGCTGCCGGGTGTGCGCGGGCGCGGGCTCCCCGGCGCCGCCGGTGCGCCGGGCCTCGCCGTCCTGCTCCTTCGGCAGGAAGAGCATGGCGTACGCGACCGCGCCGGCCAGCAGCAGGAGGATCAGCACCAGCAGGGTCCGGCCGAGGCCGCGCGGCGAACGGGCCACCTCCCGGCCGCGCTTGTGCCGGCCGTGCGCGGACACGGCGGGCGGCCGGGCCCGGCGTCGGCGCACCAGCTCGCCGCGGCGCCGTACGATCGGCAGCCGCCTGGGGTCGGCGGGCGGCACCGGCACGACACGCGTGCCGGCGTCCGGTTCCGGCGCCGAGCGCACCAGGGACCGCAGCCAGCCGCTCAGTTCCTCGACATCCGGCCGCTCGGTGGGGTCCTGGCGCAGCAGCGACTCCACGACCGGCCGCAGCGGGCCGCACTCCTCGGCGAAGGCGGGCGGCTCGGCGCACACCAGCTGCACCAGCTCGGCCGTCGACTCCTCCGGGTACGGCGCGTGTCCCTGCACGGCGCGGAACAGCAGCGCGCCCAGCGCCCACAGGTCGGTGGCGGGACCGATCGGCGCCGCCAGCTGCCAGTTCTCGTGCACGGGTCCGGCCTGCTCGGGCGCCCATCGCTCGGTCACCGGCCCCACCACGGTCATCCGCACCTGCCGCGCCCGCTCGGCGGCGAGCGCGCTGCCGGGTCCGCGGCGCGCGGCGCCGGGAGCGTCCCAGCCGGCGGAGGGCCGCGCGGGCGAGGCGGGTGCCCCGGCGGGGTGGCCGGGGCCGGCCGGGCGGACCGCGCCGGCGGGCGACCGCGGTGCGCCGTACTCCCGGTCGTGCGCCGGGGGCGGACCCGGCCGCCGGGTGCCGGTGTCCAGGGCGGGGAACGGGCCGGCGTCCGGGAGCGGACCGCCGGCCCCGGGGCGGGGAGCCGCGCCGTGCCAGGGGTTGCCGGGCCCGGCGTGGGGACCGGCTATGCCGCCGGGCGGCACCGGGCCGCCCGGGTCCGCGGGGTACGACGGCTCTGCCGCGCCCTCGGTCCGGCCGGCGCCGGTGCCGTCGCCGGCCTGCGGCAGGGCGGGGCGCGGGGTCTGCCGGGTCTCCTGCACCCGAGCGGCGGCCCGGGCACCCGCGCGGTAGGCGGCGATGGCCCCGGCCCGGGCCGCCCGGACGTCCGCGCCGCTGCCCAGCGCCGGCTGCCCAGCCGGGCCGGGCTCCCCGTTCGTGCCCGGCACCGGCAGCGCGCCGGCCGCCCGCGCCTGGATGGCGGCCCGTCGCGCGGCCTCGGGGTCGGGGTCGGAGTACGGCCCGCCGGTGTCCGGGGGGCCGTCCGCACCGGACGTCTCCTCCGCGTCCCCGGCCACGTCCTCGGCCGGGCCGTCCGGAGCCGGTACGGGGTCGTACCCGCACAGCGCCTCCTCCGCCGCGCCGACCGCGAGACCGGTCAGCATCACCCGGCCGTCGTCGCAGACCAGGACCGTGCGCAGGGTGACGTTGCGGTGCACCCAGCCGTGGGCGTGCAGCACCCGCAGGGCCATCAGCACGTCGGAGGCGACCTCGGCCGCCCGGTACGGCGACAGCGGCTCGCCGGTGAGCAGGGCGGCCAGCGGACGCGCGGCCACCAGTTCGCTGACGATCCACAGCGACCCGCCCTCGGCGAACACGTCGAAGACCTGGTCCAGACGCGGATGGTCGGGGACGCCGGCCGCCGCCTGCGCGGCCTCCACGGCGCGCCGCACCACCGGGTCGGCGGGCTGCCGGGTGGCGGCCCTGGCCTGCGGCGCCCGGCGGACGGTGCGCTCCCGCGCGGTGAACCCGTCGGGCAGCCCCTCGGCGTCGAGCACCTCGGCCTCGACGACCTCGGGCAGCGGCACCTGCCGGATGAGGACTTCCTGACCGCTGTAGGTGTCGAAGGCGCGGGTCTCGGTGAGTTCGTAGGCGTCGGCCGGCGGCAGCGGCAGGCGGTAGCGGTCGGCGAGCACCCGGCCCGCGTAGTCGTCCACTGTGCCTCCCCCGGCCGCCCGGTTCGTCGCATCCGCTCGTCTCACGGACCCGTCTCGCACACGCATGCGGCTGCGTAGGGTCCGCGACCCTTCACGATACGTGCCAGAGGCAACCCGCACGGAGAGGATGACGGATTATCACGCACCAAAGCGGCGCGGGATGATTACGACTTGGGGCCGAAG
The DNA here is from genome assembly GCF_044332325.1 of Streptomyces sp. NPDC017095. Classification (NCBI taxonomy): domain Bacteria; kingdom Bacillati; phylum Actinomycetota; class Actinomycetes; order Kitasatosporales; family Streptomycetaceae; genus Streptomyces; species Streptomyces sp. NPDC017095. Next base: position 276,118 of record NZ_JBIROU010000009.1, on the reverse strand, counting down.
GACTTCGTCAGCGTCTTCCATGTGTCCTTGCGCAGGTCGCCGTGCCAGTCGGCGGCCCGGGCGGTGTACATCAGCGCGTAACCGAGGTGGTCGTCGACCACGAAACCCCGGTCGATCGTGCGGTACCCGGTGCCGCCCTCGGTGTAGGTGAACTCCCAGTCGGCGGTGTTCCAGCCGCGGTAGCCCACCTTCTCGATGCGGATCCGGTGGTACTGGGAGCGCACCATGTACCGCTCCTGGTTCCTCCAGTCCGCCACCGGGTCGCCCTTGGGCGTGCCGGTCCAGGCGACGAGCAGCTTCTGCCCGCGGGGCCCGGTGTAGCGGTCGCCGGCGCTGCCGTTGGTCCGGTACTTCCAGCCCGCGGGCAGCCCGATCGAGTAGCCCTGGCCGCCCTTGCGGGTGGTCACGGCCGGTGCGCTGCCGCCGCCCTTCGCTTCGGCGGAACCGGACGCACCGGAACCGCCGGAGCCGTCGGCCGGCCGGCTCGCGCCGGTGTCCGCCGTGGGACCGGTGGCCGTGGCCGCCGTGCTCGCGCCGTCCGTGTGCGTCCCGGTGTCCTTGCCGCCGTCCGTGCTCGTGTCCGGCCGGGCGGAGGCGCCGGCCTTGGCCCCGCTGCTCTGACCGTCCGTGCCGTCGTCGCCGCTGAAGGCGATGGCCAGCACGGTCCCGAGCACCGCGAGCACGACCACCGCGACGATGACCACCAGGGTGCGCCTGGGCACCACATCGGTCAGCGGCGCCCTCGGCACCGCGCGCGGCGGCAGGTCCAGGTCCGGCGGCGGCACCACGGGCCAGCCGGAACCCGACGTGCCCGCGGCGGCCTTCGTCCCGGCGGCGGCGCCCGCCGCCGGGCTCGCCGGCCAGCCGGCGGGACCGGCACCCGGCCCGCCCACGGCGCCCGGCCGCGTTCCGGCACCGGCGCCGGGGCCGCCGGGGACCGCGCTCCCGGCTCCCGCGGGGCCGGCCGCACCGGGCGCGGCCGGCTCGCCGCCGGTCCGCCCACGGGCCGCCGCCGCGCCGCCGGCGGCGCCGGCCGCCTTGCGCACCGAGCGCAGCGCGCCGCGCAGCTTCTCCCCGGCCTCCTCGCCCCGCCGGCCCCCGGCGGGCCCGCCGGGCTGGACCGGCAGCGGGACCACCCGCGTGGCGTCCATCGGCTGCGGCTCGGGCGCGTGGATCACCGCGTTGAGCATCGCCCGGGCCCCGGCGTCGTCGAGCCGCTTGGCCGGGTCCTTGTTCAGCAGGCCGTAGATGACGTCCCGCAGCGGTCCCGCGTTCTTCGGTTCGTCCAGGGACTCGGTCATCACCGCGGTGAGCGTGGCGATCGCCGAACCCTTGTCGTACGGCGGGGTGCCCTCGACCGCCGCGTACAGCAGGCCGCCGAGGGACCACAGGTCGGCCGCCGGGCCGGGCTTGTGGCCGCGGGCGCGCTCCGGGGAGATGTAGGAGGGGGCGCCGACGAGCATGCCGGTGGAGGTGATGGACGGGTCGCCCTCGACCTGCGCGATGCCGAAGTCGGTGAGCACGACCCGGCCGTCCTCGGCGATGAGCACGTTGGACGGCTTCACGTCCCGGTGCAGGATGCCCTCCCGGTGCGCGGAGCGCAGCACGTCCAGGATGGCGAGCCCCACCTCGGCGGCGCGCGTCGGGTCCAGCACGCCGTCCTCGCGGATGACCTCGGCCAGGGACTTGCCCTCGACCAGTTCCATCACGATCCAGGGCCGGTCGTCCTCGTCGACCACGTCGAAGACCGTGACCGCGCTGTTGTTGCGGATCCGGGCGATCGCCTTGGCCTCGCGCAGGGTGCGCGTGATCAGGCGCCGCTTCTCCTCCTCGTCGATGTTCGACGGGAACCGCAGTTCCTTGACGGCGACCGTCCGGCCGAGGGTCTCGTCCTCGGCGCGCCAGACCGTGCCCATGCCGCCCCGGCCCAGCACGTCTCCCAGCCGGTACCGCCCGGCGAGGAGACGCCGCTCGCTCTTGTCCTGACGAGTCTCCTGACGAGATGAACCCGCCCGCTCCGCCTCCGACATGCGTCCCCTCATACAACCCGCCCTGACAGAGCCTCCATTGTCTCTCACCCGACAAGTGCCCGACGCCCAGGGTGCCCGTGGCCGGGCCCCGCCCCGTCGGCTGCCGGAGCCGCCGTGAAGCGGGCGTTCCGTCCGTCACCCCCGCCACAGTGCTCGGGGCACCGCGCGGCTGACCCCGTTTCAGGCGCGCGGTGCCGCGGCGGCCGGGCTCGGCGGTGCCCTCAGAGCGGCACGATGTCCGGCGCGCCCAGCCTGGCCGCGTCCGCCGTCTGGTCGTCCGGCTGGCGCTGGGACTCGCGCTCGGCCTCCACCCGCTTCTCGTAGTGCGCGACCTCGCGCTCGACCTGGCCGGCGTCCCAGCCGAGCACCGGTGCCATCAGCTCGGCCGCCTCCCGGGCGCTGCGGGTGCCCCGGTCGAAGGTCTCGATGGAGATGCGGGTGCGGCGGGTCAGGACGTCGTCCAGGTGCCGGGCGCCCTCGTGCGAGGCGGCGTACACCACCTCGGCGCGCAGGTAGTCGTCGGCGGCGTGCAGCGGCTCGCCGAGCGCGGGGTCGGCGGCGACGAGGTCCAGCACCTCCTCGGCCAGCGAGCCGTACCGGTTCAGCAGGTGCTCCACGCGCACCACGTGCAGTCCGGTGCGGGCGGCGATCCGCGCCCGCGCGTTCCACAGCGCCTGGTAGCCCTCCGCGCCGATCAGCGGGGTCTCCTCCGTGACGCAGTCCGCGACCCGCATGTCGAGGCCGTGCACGGCCTCGTCGACGGCGTCCTTCGCCATCACCCGGTAGGTGGTGTACTTGCCGCCCGCCACGACCACCAGTCCGGGCGCCGGATGGGCGACCGTGTGCTCACGGGACAGCTTGCTGGTGGCGTCGGACTCGCCGGCCAGCAGTGGGCGCAGCCCGGCGTACACCCCCTCCACGTCGTCGCGGCCGAGCGGCACGGCCAGGACCGAGTTGACGTGTTCCAGCAGGTAGTCGATGTCGGCGCTGGAGGCGGCCGGGTGCGCCTTGTCCAGGTCCCAGTCGGTGTCGGTGGTGCCGATGATCCAGTGCCGGCCCCAGGGGATGACGAACAGGACGGACTTCTCGGTGCGCAGGATCAGGCCGGTGGTGGAGTGGACGCGGTCCTTGGGCACGACCAGGTGGATGCCCTTGGAGGCGCGGACGTGGAACTGGCCGCGCTCGCCCACCATGGCCTGGGTGTCGTCGGTCCACACGCCGGTGGCGTTGACGACCTGCTTGGCGCGGATCTCGTACTCCCCGCCGCCCTCCACGTCCTGCACCCGGGCGCCGACGACCCGCTCGCCCTCGCGCAGGAACCCGGTCACGCGCGCGCCGTTGGCCGCCTTCGCGCCGTACGACGCCGCCGTGCGCACCAGGGTGGCCACGAAGCGGGCGTCGTCCATCTGCGCGTCGTAGTACTGGAGGGCGCCGACCAGGGCGTCCTTCTTCAGGCAGGGCGCCACGCGCAGGGCGTGACGGCGGCTCAGGTGGCGGTGCACGGGCAGGCCCCGGCCGTGGCCGCGGGCCATCGACATCGCGTCGTACAGCGCGACGCCCGAGCCCGCGTACAGCCGCTCCCAGCCCTTGTGCTGGAGCGGATAGAGGAACGGCACCGGTTTGACCAGGTGCGGGGCGAGGCGCTCCAGCAGCAGCCCGCGCTCCTTGAGGGCCTCGCGGACCAGGGCGAAGTCGAGCATCTCCAGATAGCGCAGACCGCCGTGGACGAGTTTGCTGGACCGGCTGGAGGTGCCGGACGCCCAGTCGCGGGCCTCGACCAGGCCGGTCGACAGGCCGCGGGTGACCGCGTCCAGCGCGGTGCCGGCCCCGACCACGCCGCCGCCGACCACCAGCACGTCCAGTTCGCGTTCCGCCATGGCCGCCAGCGCCTCGGCGCGCTGCGCCGGTCCCAGAGTCGCTGTCCTCACCGCTGCCTCCCGCTGTCGCACCCTCGCTCGCGTCGGCCGCACCCGGTGGGCGTAGCCCGGTTCATCCCTCCCTCATGCCCAAAGTCTGACCGGGTTGCCCGGCTTCAGCCACCACGGGCTCCCGGCCTGTGGACAACTCGCGCACAAGCCTGGGAAGACACACGAACACAATCACACATAGCGGTCATATGTGTACCTAGTCTGACAGTGCACTCGCTCTTGCTGTCCACAGCGGTTGCGTACCTGTCCCGCATCGGTTACTGGGAAGGACGGCTTCACGCCATGCCCGCAGACCTCGCCGTCATCGGACTCGGTCCCTACGGCTCGCCGCTCGCCCAGGCCGCCGTCGCCGCCGGCATCTCCACCCTCGGCTACGCCACCGGCCCCGAGGCGGGGCCGCTCAGCCCCGCCGAGCTGCGCCGGATGCACTCCGCCGGCTTCCGTCCCGTCACCGACCCGGCCCAGCTCGGCCGGGTGCGCACCGCGGTGATCTGCGCGCCCACCCCGCGCGGCACCGACGGCGGGTTCGACCTCGGCCAGGTCGAGACGGCCGCCCGCGCCCTGGCGGCGCGGCTGCGCGCGCACACCACGGTCATCCTGGAGTCGCCGGTGCTGCCGGGGACGACGGACACGTTCCTGCGCCCGCTGCTGGAGGAGGGCTCCGGGCTGCGCGCCGGCCGCGACTTCCACCTGGCCTACTCCCCCAGCCGGGTCGACCCCGGCGGCCGCGGCCACCCGCCGGCCGGCACGCCGAAGGTCATCGGCGGCCTCACGCCCGCCTGCACCGAGTCCGCCGCCGCGTTTTACGCCCGGCTCACCGACAAGGTGGTCCGCGCGCGCGGCCTGCGCGAGGCAGAGACCGTGCAACTGCTGGAGACCAACTACCGGCACGTGAACATCGCGCTGGTCAACGAGATGGCCGTCCTCTGCCACGAGCTGGGCGTGGACCTGTGGGACGTCATCCGCTGCGCCGAGACCAGGCCGTTCGGCTTCCAGGCGTTCCGGCCCGGCCCCGGCGTCGGCGGGCACGGCGTCCCGCAGGACCTGACCGGGCACGCGACCCGCACCCTGCGCATGGTCGAGCTGGCCCAGCAGGTCAACAGCCGGATGCCCCGGTACGTCGTCCAGCGCGCGGCCACGCTGCTGAACGAGCACGGCAAGTCCGCGCGCGGGGCCCGGATCCTGCTGCTCGGCGTCACCTACAAGGCGGACCGCGCCGACCTCCAGGGCACGCCCGCCCAGGAGGTCGCCGTCCGGCTGATGCAGTTCGGCGCGTCCGTGAGCTACCACGACCCGTACGTGCCCGCCTGGAACGTCCTGGACCGGCCCGTGCCGCGCGCGGACTCCCTGTACGAGGCCGCCGCCGACGCCGACCTCACGATCCTGCTCCAGCAGCACCGGACGTACGACTTGCAGGCCCTGTCGGTGAAGGCCCAGCTGCTGCTGGACACCCGGGGCGCCACCCCGACGGGGGCGGCGCACCGGTTGTGACGGGGGGGCGCGCGGGAGTGCGGGGGCCGCGAGGCGGTGGCACGAGAGGCCCGGCGCCGGTACGTTGGAATCAGGTGGAGCCCACCGCAGCGGGCACTGCGGCAGGCTCCTGGCCGGTTTCCGGGTGTCCGTCCCTACTCTCTATAGGGACGGCCGCTCACCGGCCGTGGATCCGCAAGATCCACCTCCTCCGGAACTTCACCAGCCGAAGCCGAATGAGATCCCAGCGGTTGGGCTTGCGGTGACGGCCCATTGGCGCGCCCCCTTCCACGTTGCCGCCCAGTGGCCCCGGTAGACGGTCCGTTGGAGTTCGGGCCGGGCCCCGAGGGCGGGGTCCGGTCCGTGTCCTTGGAAGGGGGCGGCCCAGAGAGCTGCGGTCGCCGATCACGGACGTTACCGCCCCCGCTACGCCCGTTCGGCCCACATTCGCCCCGAACGCAACCACGCGCCCCCTCGCGCGCAAAGCGCCCCCGCAAGCGCCGGTCTCGGGCATGCGGAAGGCCGGCCGCCCGTGTGGGGCGGCCGGCCTTTCGGGTGCCGTGGGTGCCGGCGGCGGTCAGCGTCGGTGCTGGCTGTCCGCCACCGTGACCTCGACCCGCTGGAACTCCTTCAGCTCGCTGTAGCCGGTGGTGGCCATGGCGCGGCGCAGGGCGCCGAAGAAGTTCATCGAGCCGTCCGGGGTGCGGGACGGGCCGGTGAGGATCTCCTCGATCGTGCCGACCGTGCCCAGGTCGACCTTCTTGCCGCGGGGCAGCTCCTCGTTGACCGCCTCCATGCCCCAGTGGTGGCCCTTGCCGGGCGCGTCCGTGGCACGGGCCAGCGGGGAGCCCATCATCACCGCGTCGGCACCGCAGGCGATCGCCTTGGCCAGGTCGCCGGACCAGCCGACACCGCCGTCCGCGATCACGTGCACGTACCGGCCGCCGGACTCGTCCATGTAGTCCCGGCGGGCCGCGGCCACGTCGGCGACGGCCGTGGCCATCGGGACCTGGATGCCGAGGACGTTGCGCGTGGTGTGCGCGGCGCCGCCGCCGAAGCCGACCAGGACGCCCGCGGCACCCGTGCGCATCAGGTGCAGCGCCGCCGTGTAGGTGGCGCAGCCGCCGACGATCACCGGGACGTCCAGCTCGTAGATGAACTGCTTCAGGTTCAGCGGCTCGTGCGAGGACGACACGTGCTCCGCCGAGACCGTCGTGCCCCGGATGACGAAGAGGTCCACGCCCGCGTCCACGACCGCCTTGGAGAACTGGGCGGTGCGCTGCGGGGAGAGCGCGGCGGCCGTGACCACGCCGGAGTCACGCACCTCCTTGAGGCGGGCGCCGATCAGCTCCTCCTTGATCGGCGCCGCGTAGATCTCCTGGAGGCGGCGGGTCGCCTGCTCGGCGGGCAGCCCGGCGATCTCGTCCAGCAGCGGCTGCGGGTCCTCGTGGCGCGTCCACAGACCCTCCAGGTTCAGCACGCCGAGGCCGCCCAGCTCCCCGATGCGGATCGCGGTGGCCGGGGAGACCACCGAGTCCATGGGAGCGGCCAGGAACGGCAGCTCGAAGCGGTAGGCGTCGATCTGCCAGGCGATCGAGACCTCCTTCGGGTCCCGCGTACGGCGGCTGGGGACGACGGCGATGTCGTCGAAGGCGTACGCCCTGCGCCCGCGCTTGCCGCGCCCGATCTCGATCTCAGTCACGTCTTGGCCTTTCCCTGATGCGTTGCAGCGTCTTCCAGTATCGCCGACCGCTGCGACAGCGGTCCTCCTCAGGCACGACGAGGGCGGCCCCGGATGCTCCGGGACCGCCCTCTGGGCACCTCAGGCGTGCGCGTGCGTCACTTCTTGCCGCTGTAGTTCGGCGCCTCGACCGTCATCTGGATGTCGTGCGGGTGGCTCTCCTTCAGGCCCGCCGAGGTGATCCGCACGAACCGGCCGCCCTCCTGCAGCTCGGGCACGGTCCGGCCGCCGACGTAGAACATCGACTGGCGCAGACCGCCGACGAGCTGGTGGACGACCGAGGACAGCGGGCCGCGGTAGGGCACCTGGCCCTCGATGCCCTCGGGGATCAGCTGCTCGTCGGAGGCGACGCCCTCCTGGAAGTAGCGGTCCTTGGAGAAGGACCTGCGGTCGCCGCGGGTCTGCATGGCGCCGAGCGAGCCCATGCCGCGGTAGGACTTGAACTGCTTGCCGTTGATGAAGAGCAGCTCGCCCGGGGACTCCTCGCAGCCCGCGAGCAGCGAGCCGAGCATCACCGTGTCGGCGCCCGCGACCAGGGCCTTGGCGATGTCGCCCGAGTACTGCAGACCGCCGTCGCCGATCACCGGGACACCGGCGGCCTTGGCGGCGAGCGCGGCCTCGTAGATCGCGGTGACCTGCGGGACGCCGACGCCGGCGACCACGCGGGTCGTACAGATGGAGCCCGGTCCGACACCGACCTTGATGCCGTCGGCGCCCGCGTCGACCAGGGCCTGGGCGCCGTCGCGCGTCGCCACGTTGCCGCCGATGACGTCGACACCGCCGGAGTTCGACTTGATCTTGGCGATCATGTCGCCGACCAGCCGGGAGTGGCCGTGCGCGGTGTCCACGACGATGAAGTCGACACCGGCCTCGATCAGGGCCTGGGCGCGCTCGAAGGCGTCACCGGCCACACCGACCGCGGCGCCGACCAGCAGGCGGCCCTCGGCGTCCTTGGCGGCGTTCGGGTACTGCTCCGCCTTGACGAAGTCCTTGACCGTGATCAGGCCCTTGAGGACGCCCTCGTCGTCGACCAGCGGCAGCTTCTCGATCTTGTGCTTGCGCAGCAGCTCCATGGCCTCCGGGCCGGAGATGCCGACCTTGCCGGTGACCAGCGGCATCGGCGTCATGACCTCGTGCACGCGGCGGCCGCGGTCGCTCTCGAAGGCCATGTCACGGTTGGTGACGATGCCGAGGAGCTTCTTGTCGCCGTCGGTCACCGGGACACCGCTGATGCGGAACTTGGCGCACAGCGCGTCGGCCTCGGCGAGCGTGGCCTCCGGGTGGATGGTGATCGGGTCGGTGACCATGCCGGACTCGGACCGCTTCACCAGGTCGACCTGGTTGGCCTGGTCCTCGATGGAGAGGTTGCGGTGCAGGACGCCGACACCGCCCTGGCGGGCCATCGCGATCGCCATGCGGGACTCGGTCACCTTGTCCATGGCGGCGGACAGCAGCGGGATGTTGACCCGCACGTTCTTGGAGACGTACGAGGCGGTGTCGATCTCGTCGGGTGCCATGTCCGACGGGCCCGGCAGCAGCAGCACGTCGTCGTAGGTCAGCCCGAGTGTCGCGAATTTACCGGGCACTCCGTCGACGTTTGCAGTCATGACACCTTCCCCAAATGGCCTTGATCGGTGCGGATGTCCATGCTAACGGGAAGCGTCGCTAGCAAATTCCACGGTACGGGGTCGCTTCAGGCTTCGTATGTTCGTACGGAAACGGGAACGCGCCCGCTCAAGGGGCGGGCGGTGGGGCCGTCCCGCCCGGTGTTACTGCTCGGCGAGCGCCCGGAGACGGCTCAGCGCCCGGTGCTGGGCCACGCGGACCGCGCCGGGTGACATTCCCAACATCTGCCCGGTCTCCTCCGCGGTCAAGCCCACGGCGATGCGCAGCAGGAGCAGCTCGCGCTGGTTCTCCGGGAGGTTGGCCAGCAGTTTCTTGGCCCACTCGGCGTCGCTGCTGAGCAGGGCGCGCTCCTCCGGGCCGAGGGAGTCGTCGGGCCGCTCCGGCATCTCGTCGGACGGCACCGCCGTCGATCCGGGATGGCGCATCGCGGCGCGCTGGAGGTCGGCGACCTTGTGGGAGGCGATGGCGAAGACGAACGCCTCGAAGGGCCGGCCGGTGTCGCGGTAGCGGGGCAGGGCGAGCAGCACCGCCACGCAGACCTCCTGGGCGAGGTCCTCCACGAAGTGGCGCGCGTCGCCGGGCAGCCGCGACAGCCGGGTGCGGCAGTAGCGCAGCGCCAGCGGGTGGACCCGGGCGAGCAGATCGTGCGTGGCCTGCTCGTCCCCGTCGACGGCACGATGCACGAGCGCACCGATCCCGCCGTGGGCCGTGCCCGCCTCGTCGTCGCGCATCGGTCCATGGTGCCCTGCGGCCGTCCGGTCCGTCGCATCGCGCCCGTGGTTGTGCACCGAAGCGTTATGAGCAGGTGCGCCGGCACTCATCCCCTGCGCCCTCCCCTTCCGCTCGACCGACTCGTCCCCGAGAGACTCCACATCACCAAGGATGCGGCATCCGCGCCGAAACGAGCAGCGCGCGTCCGGCGGGCCGCCTTGCGCAGACCCTGTGGGGCCGCGCCGGACCCCTCTCGTGCCGCGGTGCCCCGCGGACCACCACGGGGGTACGGTGCGCTGTCCGGGCGTACGGCGGACCGGGCGGCCGTCCGGAGCGTACGGCACCGCCGTCCCGCCCGCGGGATTCCGCCGCGCACGCGCGCGCGGGCCGCGCGGGAGCCGTGCGGCGGCCGCACGGGCCCGGCACGGCGCCGGGGCCGCCCGTCGGCGTCGGCGCGACCGCACGCGCCGCCGGGGTGCCACCCGGCCGGGGTTCACCGGGGCACCCCGGCGGCCGGGCCGGAGCGCGCCCGCTCCCCGGCGGGCTCCGGCGGGCTCCCGCCGTCCCGTCGGCCGGCCCGGCGGGGAGCCGTGCGCGGGACGGGACCGCAAGCCCGGCCGGACCGGTCAGCGGACCAGTCCCCAGCGGAAGCCGAGGGCCACCGCGTGGGCCCGGTCCGAGGCGCCCAGCTTCTTGAACAGGCGGCGCGCGTGCGTCTTGACGGTGTCCTCGGAGAGGAACAGCTCACGGCCGATCTCGGCGTTCGAGCGGCCGTGGCTCATGCCCTCCAGCACCTGGATCTCCCGCGCGGTGAGCGTCGGCGCGGCGCCCATCTCGGCCGAGCGCAGCCGGCGCGGGGCCAGCCGCCAGGTCGGGTCGGCGAGCGCCTGCGTCACCGTGGCCCGCAGCTCCGCGCGCGAGGCGTCCTTGTGCAGATAGCCGCGCGCGCCGGCGGCGACCGCGAGGGCCACTCCGTCCAGGTCCTCGGCGACGGTGAGCATGATGATCCGCGCGCCCGGGTCTGCGGAGAGCAGCCGGCGCACGGTTTCCACGCCGCCCAGGCCGGGCATGCGCACGTCCATCAGAATGAGGTCGGAGCGGTCGGCGCCCCAGCGGCGGAGGACTTCCTCGCCGTTGGCCGCCGTCGTCACACGCTCGACACCGGGCACGGTCGCGACCGCGCGGCGGAGCGCTTCTCGGGCAAGCGGGGAGTCGTCGCAGACGAGGACGGATGTCATGACCGCCCTCCGCAGCTGATGCGCGTCACCTTGAGCCTCCAGGCTGGTACGGAATCGTCACCTGTGCGGTCGACCGTCTCGGACGCCTGCCCGAGCGCTTCTGTCTTCAACCGCCTCCGCACTCTCAACGACGGTCACTCGAAAGAGTTACGGGCCCGCGTGCCGTCTTCGGCACTCTATGTGAGGGCACCGACACGGTGCAGACATGCTCAACGGACTCTCAACTTTTCATCACAACCTATGCCCCATTCGGCCCCTTTTCTTCCCGTTTCGTAGTGTCCGGGGCTAGATTCGCAATGAGTCATATTTTCATCTCCTTAGACCGGAGACGTACGGTCGTCGGCACCGTACCCGCCCAGATCGGCGACAAGGGGTCACGTAATGGCAGATTTCTCCCGCCTTCCCGGACCGAACGCGGACCTATGGGACTGGCAGCTGCTGGCTGCTTGCCGCGGCGTGGACAGCTCGCTCTTCTTCCACCCGGAGGGCGAGCGCGGGGCGGCTCGGAGCGCTCGCGAGAACTCGGCCAAAGAGGTCTGCATGAGGTGCCCGGTCCGTGCGGAGTGCGCGGCGCACGCGCTGGCCGTGCGCGAGCCGTACGGCGTCTGGGGCGGCCTGACCGAGGACGAGCGCGAGGAGCTGATGGGGCGGGCACGCAACCGCCTGGTGGTCGCCTCCACCACCAGCGGGGAGACCGCCCAGGATCACTGAAGGAACGTTTCTGCACTCACGGACCGCCGACCGGCGCATCCGTTCCGCCCCCTTGGGCACGGGCGCGCGTGCCCCCGGGCGGGCGCCGTGCCCCTCAGCCGCGCCCGGCCGCCCGGGCCAGCTGCTCCAGCGTCGCCGACACGGCCGGCACCTGGGCCAGGTCGGGCAGGGTCAGGGCGACGATCTCCCGCCGTACCGCCGGTTCCAGCCGTACCGTGCGCACGCCGCGCGGCCGTACCGACTCCACGGCCAGCTGTGGCAGCACGGCGACCCCGAGGCCCGCGCCGACCAGGCCGACCACGGCCGGATAGTCGTCGGTGGCGAAGTCGATGCGCGGGGTGAACCCGGCTCCCTCGCACACCTCCACCAGCTGGCCGCGGCAGCGCGGACAGCCCGCGATCCAGGGTTCCTGGGCCAGCTCGCCGATGGCCACGGACTCCGCGCGCGCGAGCCGGTGCCGTTCGGGCACCAGGGCGACCAGCCGGTCGCGCAGCAGCGGGCGTACGACGAGGTCGTCCCAGTCCTCGGCGACCGCGGCGCCCTCGTAGCGGAAGGCCAGCGCCACGTCGCAGTCCCCTTCGCGCAGCAGTCCGACGGACCGGGGCGGCTCGGCCTCCTCCAGGGAGACGCGGGTGCCGGGGTGGGCGGCGCGCAGGGCGGCCAGGGCGGTCGGGACCAGCGTGGAGCTGCCGCTCGGGAAGGAGACCAGCCGGACCCGGCCGGCGCGCAGGCCGGCGATGGCGGCGACCTCCTCCTCGGCCGCGGTGAGCCCGGCGAGGATGCCCGCGGCGTGCCGGACCAGGGCCTCCCCGGCCTGGGTGAGGCGCAGCTCGCGGCCGTTGCGGACCAGCAGCGGGGTGCCGACCGAGGCTTCCAGGGCCTTCATCTGCTGGCTGACGGCGGGCTGGGTGCAGCCGAGTTCGCGGCCGGCCGCCGAGAAGGACCCGGTGGTGGCGACGGCGCGCAGGACACGGAGATGACGGGCCTCGATCACCCCTTGAGCATAAGGCAGCCTTGGATAACGCCACTGTTAATGCGTCGCCGCTTTGGGCGCCGATCGCTTAGCGTGCTGGGATGAAGCTGCTCTCCGTCAATGTGGGCCGGCCCCGGCAGGTGCCCTATACGAACCAGCCGGACGGTGTGACCGGTATCGACAAGCAACCGGCCGAGGGCCCGGTCCGGGTCGCGGCGCCCGGGCCCAAGGGCGTCGGCGCGAGCGGACTGGCCGGGGACACGGTGTGCGACCTGCGCCATCACGGCGGCAACGACCAGGCGGTGTACGCCTTCGCCCGCGAGGACCTCGACGACTGGGAGCGGGAGCTGGGCCGGTCGCTGCCCAACGGCTGCTTCGGCGAGAACCTGACGACGGACGGCCTGGACGTCTCCGGGGCGCTGATCGGCGAGCGCTGGCGGATCGGTGCCGAACTGGTGCTGGAGGTGACCTCCGGCCGCATCCCGTGCGCCACGTTCCAGGGCCACATGGGCGAGCGCGGCTGGGTCAGGAGGTTCACCCGGAAGGGCGCGACGGGTGCCTACCTCCGGGTGATCGAGCCGGGTGAGATCCGGGCGGGCGATCCGATCGAGATCGTGTACCGGCCGGACCACGAGGTGACGGCGACGATGGAGTTCCGCGCGTCCACCACCGAGCACGAGCTGCTGCCCCGGCTGCTCGCGGCGGGCACGGCGCTGCACCCGGAGGCGCTGGAGAAGGCCCGGAAGTACGTGGCGGAGCACGGCGGCTGAGGGGCGTCGGCGACTGCGGCCGCGTGTCCGCGCCCGTCGGCGGGCGCGGCCACGCGGGGCGCGCGGACAGCGGAGGCTGTCGGTCCGGGTCACTACCCTTGGGCCATGACAACGGCTCTGATTACGGGATCGACCGCGGGGATCGGTGCCGCGTTCGCGCGGCGGCTGGCGGCTGACGGGCAGGACCTGGTGCTGGTGGCCCGGGATACCGGGCGGCTGCGCGAACAGGCGACGGACCTGCACGACCGGCACGGCGTCGAGGTGGAGGTGCTGACCGCCGACCTCGCGCGGGACGAGGGCATCGAGGCGGTGGCCGGCCGCCTCGGCGACCGCAAGAACCCGGTCGACCTGCTGGTCAACAACGCCGGTTTCGGCAACAAGGGCCGCTATCTGGACGTGTCGATGGCGGACGAGCTGCGGATGCTCAAGGTGCACTGCGAGGCGGTGCTCCGGCTGACGTCGGCGGCGGCCGGGGCGATGCGCGAGCGCGGCCGGGGCGGGGTGGTGAACGTCGCCTCGGTGGCCGCCTTCGTCCCGCGCGGCACGTACGGCGCGTCCAAGGCGTGGGTGGTGCAGTTCACCCAGGGCGCGGCGAAGGACCTGGCGGGCAGCGGGGTCCGGCTGATGGCGCTGTGCCCGGGGTTCGTGCGCACCGAGTTCCACCAGCGGGCCGGGATGGGCACGGACAACATCCCCGGCTGGATGTGGCTGGACGCCGACAAACTGGTCGCGGCGGCCCTGGCCGACCTCGCGCGCGGCAGGACGGTCTCCATCCCGGACCCGCGCTACAAGGCGCTGATGGGTCTGGTGAAGGTGGCGCCGCGCGGGCTGCTGGGCGGGATCAGCTCCCGCACGGGCCGCAAGTACGGGCCGCAGTAGCGGCCGTGGCGCAGGGGGTGCGGCGGCCCGGCGCGCCGGACGCGCGGGAACGGCGGACAAGGCGAAGGCCCGGCACCTCGAGGGGTGCCGGGCCTTCGCCCGGAAGCTGTCGCCTCAGTGGGCGTGGCCGTGGCTGTGACCGCCGGCGGCCGGCTCTTCCTCTTCCTTCTTCTCGACGACCAGGGCCTCGGTCGTGAGCAGCAGGGAGGCGATGGAGGCGGCGTTCTCCAGAGCGGAGCGGGTGACCTTGACCGGGTCGATGACGCCGGCCTTGATCAGGTCGCCGTACTCGCCGGTGGCGGCGTTGTAGCCCTGCCCCTTGTCCAGGTCCTTGACCTTGGACACGATGACGTAGCCCTCCTGGCCGGCGTTCTCGCCGATCCAGCGCAGCGGCTCGACCACGGCGTTGCGGACCACGGCGACACCGGTGGCCTCGTCGCCGGTCTTGTCGAGGTTGCCCTCGAGGACCTTGGAGGCGTGGACCAGAGCGGAACCGCCACCGGAGACGATGCCCTCCTCGACCGCGGCGCGGGTCGCGGAGATGGCGTCCTCCAGACGGTGCTTCTTCTCCTTCAGCTCCACCTCGGTGGCGGCGCCGACCTTGATCACGCACACGCCGCCGGCCAGCTTCGCGAGGCGCTCCTGGAGCTTCTCGCGGTCCCAGTCGGAGTCGGTGGACTCGATCTCGGCCTTGATCTGCGCGACGCGGCCCTGGATGTCCTCGGACTTGCCGCTGCCGTCGACGATCGTGGTGTCGTCCTTGGTGACGGTGACGCGGCGGGCCGAGCCGAGCACGTCGGTGCCGACCTGGTCCAGCTTGAGGCCGACCTCTTCGGAGATGACGGTGGCGCCGGTGAGGACGGCCATGTCCTGGAGCATCGCCTTGCGGCGGTCGCCGAAGCCGGGGGCCTTCACCGCGACGGCGTTGAAGGTGCCGCGGATCTTGTTGACGACCAGGGTCGACAGGGCCTCGCCCTCGAGGTCCTCGGCGATGATCAGCAGCGGCTTGGAGGAGCCGGCCTGGATGACCTTCTCCAGCAGCGGCAGCAGCTCGGTGATCGCGGAGATCTTGCCCTGGTTGATGAGGATGTAGGGGTCCTCGAGGACGGCCTCCATGCGCTCCTGGTCCGTCACGAAGTACGGCGACAGGTAGCCCTTGTCGAAGGCCATGCCCTCGGTGAAGTCCAGCTCCAGACCGAAGGTGTTGGACTCCTCGACGGTGATGACACCGTCCTTGCCGACCTTGTCCATGGCCTCGGCGATCAGCTCGCCGACCTGCTGGTCCTGGGCGGACAGCGCGGCGACGGCGGCGATGTCGGACTTCTCGTCGATCGGGCGGGCCGAGGCGAGCAGCTCCTCGGAGACGGCCTTGACGGCGGCGTCGATGCCCTTCTTCAGGGCGGCCGGGGAGGCGCCGGCGGCGACGTTCTTCAGGCCCTCGCGGACCAGCGCCTGGGCGAGGACGGTGGCGGTGGTGGTGCCGTCACCCGCGATGTCGTTGGTCTTGGTCGCCACCTCCTTCACCAGCTGCGCGCCGAGGTTCTCGTACGGGTCCTCGATCTCCACCTCGCGGGCGATCGTGACACCGTCGTTGGTGATGGTGGGGGCACCGAACTTCTTGTCGATGACGACGTTGCGGCCACGGGGGCCGATCGTCACCTTGACGGTGTCCGCCAGCTTGTTGACGCCGCGCTCAAGGGCGCGACGGGCGTCCTCGTCGAACTTCAGGATCTTCGCCATGACAGCGGGAGCCCTCTCGGGAATCTGTAGGTGAAAAGACGCTGCGCCCCGGGCGCCCGGCTTGTTATCGGGCTCGGGGGCCAGGGGCGCAGCTCAAGCGGATTGCTTGAGGTGATTACTTCTCGATGATCGCGAGCACGTCGCGAGCCGAGAGGACGAGGTACTCGTCACCGTTGTACTTCACCTCGGTGCCGCCGTACTTGCTGTAGAGGACGACGTCGCCCACCTTGACGTCGAGCGGGAGACGCTCGCCGTTCTCGAACCGGCCCGGGCCCACGGCGAGGACGGCGCCCTCCTGGGGCTTCTCCTTCGCGGTGTCCGGGATGACCAGGCCAGAGGCCGTGGTCTGCTCGGCGTCGAGCGGCTGGACCACGATGCGGTCCTCGAGCGGCTTGATGGCAACCTTGGAGCTGGCGGTCGTCACGATCCGACCTCCCCCTTCGGAGATCTCACGGGGTTAACTGTCTGAGGTGGCGACCAGGTCGATCCGTCGTCGCGGGTGCCGGACCTGCCCGTCGCTTTTGTTGGCACTCTCACCTGCTGAGTGCCAGAGCTGAGACTATGACCGCGATTAGCACTCGGTCAAGCGGAGTGCCAATGACGCGCGGCGCGGCGGCCTCGGAACAGCGCGTGGGGGTGGTTCCGCGGCCCGGAGTTGCCGGAAAAATCGGAGTTACAGATAGTCCTCCAGGCGGGCCGCCGTCAGGCCCCTGGCCTGAGCCTCCCTCAGCACCCGTGCCGTGCGCTCGCGCAGGGGCGCGTCCGCCGGTTCGCCGGGCTCCACCAGGACGATGTCGCCGGGGCCGAGGCGGCGGGGGCCGTGGGCGCAGACGAGGCCGGCCGGGGTGAGGGCCGCGCGCCACAGGACGATCGCGGAGATGCCGCAGTCGGCCGCGGCGCGCAGGGTGGCCGGGTCGGGGGAGCCGTGGGCCGGGCGGAAGAAGCGCGGGCGGACGCCGAGGCGGGTGCGCAGGCGGTCCTGCCGGCCGCAGATCTCGGCGCGTCGGCGGGCGTACGGCAGTCCGGCCGGGCCCCGCCGGCCGGCGGTGCGGTTCCCGATGCCGGCGCCGAGCGCGCGCAGCCGGGCCAGCCGGCGGTCCCCGAGCGCGGCGAGGCGGTCGCCGGGGAACAGGGTGAGGGGCAGCCGCAGGTCGCGGACCATGTCGGCGAAGCGCGGATCGCGGTCGGCGCCGTCGTCGTAGGTGAGGAAGACGACCGGGTCGCGGGTGGGGACGCGGTCGACCACCACGGGCAGGCCGCGGGCCGCCGGGCGCGCGGCGAGCGGGCGGGCCGGGTGCGCCGGGAAGCGGGCGAGCGGGCGGGTCAGGCCCCAGCGCCGGTACGCGTGGCCGGGTGCGGCGGCGTGCGGGCGCACCCCTTCGGCGGCCTTCTTGCCGAGGCGTTCGATGGGGTCGACGGACTGGGCGCAGCCCGTCAGGAGCAGGGCCGCGGCGAGGACCGCGGCCGGGCCCCGCCCGCGCCTCACAGGTAGTCCTCCAGGCGGGCCACGGCGTAGCCCTCGCGGGTGACCTTGTCCAGGAAGCGGCGCATGTCGTCCACCATCGTGCCGTTCCAGTCGTCCCGGCCGCGGAAGTGGGTCAGGACGATGTCGCCGGGGTGCAGCCGGCGGTCCCAGTCGCGGTACTCCCAGTGGTCGACGAACACCTCCTCGTCCCAGATGGGCGCGTACTTGATCCCGCACGTCCGGGCGGCGCGCAGGGTGTCGCCGTTGTAGTTGCCGTACGGCGGCCGGAAGACGGTGGGCGCCTTGCCGAACTGCTTCTTGATGACGGCCTGCATGCCGCAGATCTCGTCCTTCTGCTCCTCGTAGGACAGGCCGGGCAGGTAGGGGTGGGTGAGGGTGTGATTGTTCAGGGTGACGCCCTGGGCCTGCATCCGGCGGAAGTAGCCGTAGTCCTCCTTGACGAGGTAGTCGCTGAGGAAGGCCGTGTACGGCACCTTCAGCTCGCTCATCATGCGCAGGAACGCCGGGTCCTTCTCGGCGCCGTCGTCGATGGTGAGGAAGACGACCTTGTGCCGGGTGGGGATGGTGGTGAAGACCGGCGGGAGGCCGTCCTCCTCCTGGCCGTCCACCTCGAAGCCGTCGCGGGGCGTGATGACGGGCTTGCGGGCCGGCGGGGCCGGGGGCGTGAGCGGGGCGCGGGCGAGGCCCCAGCGCCGGGCGGCGGCGGCCAGCCGGGCGTGTTCGGCGGCCTGGCGGGCCCGGGCGTCCGGCGGACGGGCGGGGCCGCCGTGGCCCGTGACGGGCGCGGGATCGCCGGCGCAGCCGGACAGGAGGGCGGCCAGTGCGAGGGCGGTGGAGCCCGCCGCCACCCGCGCGACGCGTGTCGGAATTTTGTCATTTTGTCCTACTGCTCGCATGGTGCCGGATCCTCCCAGGCCGCGGCCCCCGGTCCGGGGCGACACCGCCGCAGCGGGCACGTCATCCACCGACTGGCCCACAATGAGCCGGTGAACGACCTCGCTCTGCTCCTCACCCCCGAAGGCCGCGCCCTCCTCGACGAGGTGCGCGACACCGAGCCCGCGCGGGAACTCGCGGTGGCCACCCGGCTGCGCCGCGACCACCCCGCCGAACTGGTCTCGGCCGCGCTGGGCCAGGCCCGGCTGCGGCAGCGGGCGGTGGCGAAGTTCGGGGCCGGGGACGCCGGGCGGATGTTCTTCACCCCGAACGGGGTCGAGCAGTCGACCCGGGCGAGCGTGGCGGCGTACCGGGCCCGGCGGCTGACGGAGCTGGGCGTGACCTCCGTCGCCGACCTGTGCTGCGGCATCGGCGGGGACGCGATCGCGCTGGCGCGGGCGGGAATCCGGGTGCTGGCCGTGGACCGCGACCCGCTGACCGCCGCGACGGCCCGGGCGAACGCGGAGGCGCTGGGCCTGGCCGGGCTCATCGAGGTGCGCGAGGCCGATGTCACGGAGGTGGACACCGCCGGGTACGACGCGGTGTTCGTGGACCCGGCCCGGCGCGGCGGACGCGGCCGGGTGTTCGACCCGGAGGCGTACTCGCCGCCGCTGTCCTGGGCGGTCGAGGCCGCCCGCCGCGCGCCCCGCGCCGCGCTGAAGATCGCCCCCGGCATCCCGCACGAGACCGTCCCGGCCGAGGCCGAGGCCGAGTGGATCTCCGACGGCGGCGATGTGAAGGAGGCGGTGCTGTGGTTCGGGACCGGGGCGCCGGGCGCGGTGCGGGCCACGCTGCTGCCGGGCCCGCGGACGCTGCTCGGCCGCGGCCTGCCCGATCCCGCGGTGCGGCCGGTGGGCCGGTACCTGTACGAGCCGGACGGCGCGGTCATCCGCGCGCATCTGGTGGCGGAGGTGGCCGAGGAGGTCGGCGGCGGGCTCCTCGACCCGACGATCGCCTACATCACCGCCGACGAGGCGCGGCCCACGCCGTACGCCGCCGCCTACGAGATCACCGACCGGCTGCCGTTCCACCTCAAGCGGCTCAGGGCCCTGCTGCGCGAGCGCGGGGTCGGCACGCTCACCGTGAAGAAACGCGGCTCGGCGGTGGAGCCGGAGGAACTGCGCCGCAAGGTCAGGCCGGAGGGGCCGAACGCGGCCACCGTCTTCCTCACCCGGGTGGCGGGGGCGCCGACGATGCTGATCGGCCACCCGCTGCGGTGACGCCCGCGCCCGGCACCGGACGCGCGCGGATCTCCGCGTGCCGCGTCACGAGCGGAACGCAGTCCTCACCCGGCGGCGGCCGCCGGTGCGGCGGTGCTGGAGCGCACCACCAGGCTCGTCGCCAGCTCCACCCGGGTCGTCGCCCGCTCGTCCTCGGCCCGTCCCAGCTCCAGCACCAGCCGGGCCGCGGCCTCGGCCATCTCGGTCAGCGGCTGCCGTACGGTCGTCAGCGGCGGGCCCACCCAGCGGGCCACCGGGAGATCGTCGAAGCCGACGACGCTGAGGTCCTCGGGGATGCGCAGGCCCAGCTCGCGGGCGGCCTCGTACAGGCCGAGGGCCTGGAGGTCGTTGCCGGCGAAGACGGCGGTGGGCCGGTCCGGGCGGCGCAGCAGTTCCAGGCCCAGCCGGTAGCCGGCGTCGTGATGGAAGTCGCCGGCCACCACGAGCGCGGGATCGGCGGGCAGCCCGGCCGTCTCCAGGGCCGCCCGGTAGCCGTCGACCCGGGCCCGGCTGCACATCATGCGGGACGGGCCGCTGATGGCGCCGATCCGGGTGTGGCCGAGTTCCACCAGGTGCCGGGTGGCGGCGAGTCCGCCCTGCCAGTTGGTGGCGCCGATGGACGGCACGTCCGGGCCCGGGTCGCCGGCCGGGTCCATCACCACGAACGGGATGGAGCGGCTGGTCAGCAGCGCCCGCTGGGACTCGTCCAGCTCGGACAGCACCAGCACCACGCCGTGCGGGCGGCGGGCGGCCACCTGGTCGGCCCAGGTCCGGCCCGGGGTGAGCCGGCCCGCCGACTCCGACAGGACGACGCTCAGCCCGGCGTCCCTGGCCACGTTCTCCACACCCCGGATGACCTCCATCGCCCAGGCGCTCTCCAGCTCGTGGAAGACCAGGTCGATCAGGGGCGAGCGGGAGGCCTCGGCGCGGCGCCGCCGGTAGCCGTAGGAGCGCAGCAGCTCCTCGACCCGGCTGCGGGTCGCCGGGGCGACGTCGGCACGGCCGTTGAGGACCTTCGAAACAGTCGGAGCGGAGACACCGGCCTCACGGGCGATCTCGGCGAGGGTCGCCGTCTGTGTTTCTGCGGGCTTCGAAGGCTTCATATCCGCGATCGTAGCGCCGCGGGTCCTCTCCACGAAGCACCGCGCACGCCAAGGGCCCGACGCAACATTCGGGAAACATTGCGAAAGATTCGATCAGCCGAGGGCACCGGACGGGGGAACGCGAACACCCCGCCTCCCGGAATCCGGGAGGCGGGGTGACGAGTGGAGCGCCGGGCAGGCCTTGCACCTGCATCTCCCCGCAGGAAGCGGGACGTCTTTCCTTGGACCACCAACGCACGGCGTCCGGGCCGGTGTTCCGGCCGTTCGCTGTGTGATGATCATAGCGCAGACGGGGGTGCCGGGCGCAAGTTCAGCCGTCCGCCACCGCCTCGAACCGCCACCGGTGCACGGCCCGTGTCACCAGCTCCGGGTCCGGGTCGGGCAGTTCCGGGAGCGGGGCGTCGTACGGCGCCTCCCACCACGTGATGACCAGCACCCGGTCCTGCGGCGCGCGGAGGATCTCCCGGCGCAGCGGCTCCCGCTCCAGGCGCCGGCCGCGCACCCAGGCGAGCAGCTCCGCGCCCCGCCCCTCGGCCGCCCGCGCCTCCCACATCAGTGCCACGGTCACGAGTACAGGTTCTCCTTGCTCACCTCGTGCACATGGTCGTGGGCCGGCACGTGCGGGTCGGTCACCGGCAGCGAGGAGTCGGCGGACAGGTCCCAGCCGGAGGGGGCCCGGTTCCGGGCGACCATCTCGGCGCCCAGCGCGGCCACCATCGCGCCGTTGTCCGTGCACAGCTTGGGGCGCGGCACGCGCAGCCGGATGCCGGCCGCCTCGCAGCGCTCCTGGGCGAGGGCGCGCAGCCGGGAGTTGGCCGCCACCCCGCCGCCGATCATCAGGTGGTCGACGCCCTCGTCCTTGCAGGCGCGCACGGCCTTGCGGGTGAGCACGTCGACCACGGCCTCCTGGAAGGAGGCGGCCACATCGCGGACCGGGACCTCCTCGCCGGCCGCGCGCCGGGCCTCGATCCAGCGGGCCACGGCGGTCTTCAGACCGGAGAAGGAGAAGTCGTACGCCGGGTCGCGGGGGCCGGTCAGGCCGCGCGGGAAGGCGATCGCCCGCGGGTCGCCCTCCTTGGCGTACCGGTCGATGACCGGGCCGCCGGGGAAGCCCAGGTCGAGCACGCGGGCGATCTTGTCGAACGCCTCGCCGGCCGCGTCGTCGATGGTGGCGCCCATCGGGCGCACGTCGGAGGTGATGTCCGAGGACAGCAGCAGCGAGGAGTGGCCGCCGGACACCAGCAGGGCCATCGTCGGCTCGGGCAGCGGGCCGTGCTCCAGCTGGTCCACGCAGATGTGGGAGGCCAGGTGGTTGACGCCGTACAGGGGCTTGCCGAGGGCGTAGGCGTACGCCTTGGCCGCCGACACGCCGACGAGCAGGGCGCCCGCGAGGCCGGGGCCCGCGGTGACCGCGATGCCGTCCAGGTCCTTGGCGCTGACCCCGGCCTGCTTCAGCGCGCGGTCGATGGTCGGCACCATCGCCTCCAGGTGGGCCCGGGAGGCCACCTCGGGCACGACACCGCCGAAGCGCGCGTGCTCGTCGACGCTGGAGGCGACGGCGTCCGCCAGCAGGGTGGTGCCGCGCACGATGCCGACGCCGGTCTCGTCACAGGAGGTCTCGATGCCGAGTACGAGAGGCTCGTCGCGTGAGTCAGTCATTGATCTCGGTTCCTTGTACGGGGGCGGATCCCGCGGCCGGGCCGCTGTCGGATCCCGTGGTCAGACGCATCACCAGGGCGTCCACGTTGCCGGGCTGGTAGTAACCGCGCCGGAAGCCGATGGGCACGAAGCCGAAGCGCTCGTAGAGCTTCTGGGCGCGGATGTTGTCGACCCGGCACTCGAGCATCACCTCGTGGCACTCGAACGCGGTCGCCGCGCGCAGCAGCTCGGTCAGCAGCCGTGCGCCGAGGCCGGTGCCCTGGTGGTCGCGGGCGACGGCGATGGTCTGGACGTCGGCCAGCTCGCCGGCCGAGGCCAGGCCCGCGTACCCGGCGATCCGGCCGCCGTCGCACTCGGCGACGAGATAGCACCGGGTGGCCTGCGGGCCCCGGGCGTGGGCCAGCTCGGACCAGAACATCCCCCGGGACCAGGCGTCCTCGGGGAACAGGTCCTTCTCCAGCTCCAGGACCGGGTCGATGTCCCACCAGCGCATCTCGCGCAGTCGGGGAGGGGCCGGCTGTGTCACTTGGGGGTGACCACCTTGTAGTTCTTGGGGACCTGGGCGTCCGGGCGGCGCAGGTACAGCGGCCGGGGCGCGGACAGTTCCCCGCCCGCGGCCAGCTTCTCGGCCGCGAGCGAGGCGAGGGCGGCGGCGGACACGTGCGCGGGCTCGTGGGCGACCGGGAACGTGTCCGGGTAGAGCAGCGCGCCCGCGCCGACGGCCGGCAGTCCCGCGACCCGCTCGGCGATGTCGGCGGGGCGGTCCACGGCCGGGCCGGTCAGCCGGGTCCGGGAGTCGGCGTAGGTCGCCCAGTAGACCTCCTTGCGCCGGGCGTCGGTCGCCACGACGAAGGGGCCCTCCTCGATGTCGGCGGCGTAGGCGAGGCCGTCCAGGGTGCACACGCCGTGCACCGGGACGCCGAGCGCCAGGCCGAAGGTGTCGGCGGTCATCAGGCCGACGCGCAGCCCGGTGTAGGGGCCGGGACCGGTGCCGACGACGATGCCGGTGACGGCCTCCAGCTTCAGTCCGGCCTCGGCCAGGACCCGGTCGACGGCCGGCAGCAGCAGCTCCCCGTGCCGGCGCGCGTCCACCTGGCTCGACGAGGCGATGACGTCCGTGCCGTCGTGCAGCGCGACGGTGACGGCGGGTGTTGCGGTATCCAGAGCGAGCAAGAGCACGCGAACAGCCTACGGCTCCCGCGGCTCGCGCACGGCCGCCCGGGGCGAACGCTCACCGGCTGCTACGGTCTGTACGAAGTACGACATATCGCTCGACGCAGAGGTGGGCGCAGGTGGCAGGGACCAGCTCGGGGATCGTGGCCGGCCTCACCGCGGTGGCCCTGGGAACGGTCGGCTTCCTGGCGTACCGGGCGCAGGCGACCGCTCCCCTGGCTCTGCGCGGCGGACCGGCGGCGAGCGCGTCCGCGGCGGCCGCGACGAAGGCGCCCCGGGACCGGCACAACCCGACGGCGCTGCCGGGCGGCTCCGGATCGGGTGAACGGGTGGTGTACTCGGTGGACGACGACCGGGTCTGGCTGGTCGCGCCCGGGAACCGGGTACGGCACACCTTCCCGGTGCGTCCGGGCACCGTCGACCCGGTGCCGGGCACGTACTGGGTCACGTCCCGGTCGAACGCGGCCACCGGAACGGACGGGCTGCCCGTGGAGCACGTGGTGCGGTTCACCAGCGTGGACGGGGTGGTGATCGGGTTCAGCGCGGCGGTGAACAGCGGCTCGGGCACGATGATGGCCGACCCGAGCGTGAAGACGGGCGGCATCCGGGAGAGCCGGGCGGACGGGGACGCGCTGTGGCAGTTCGCGACGATCGGCGTACCGGTGGTCGTGATCCGGTAGCCGACGGCGGCGATCGGCTACGGCCGGTGGCCCGCGAGCAACCGGGCGCGACGCCCGGAGTGCCGGTGGTCGTGATCCGCCAGTCGGCTACGACGATCGGCGCGCCGGGGGCCGCCATCCGCCCGCCGGACACGGCGACCGGCGCGCCGATGGCCCACGAACAGCCGAGCGCGACGAACGGCGCGCCGATGGTCCGTGGGTAGCCGGGCGCGGCGCCCGGCGCCCGGAGCGGCCGTGGTCCGCCAGCCGTTCCGTGGTCGCTCCGCAGGGAGCCTGGCGGGGCGCCGGGCGGGTGCGGCGCCAGCCATGCCGAAGGCCGTCATCCGTCGGCCGGACGCGGCGCTCGGGGTGCCGGTCGTCCGTGTAGCCGAGCGCGACGCCCGGCGTGCCGAGGGCCGTCATGCCGACGGCCGTGATCCGCCGGCCGGGCGCGGCGACCGGCACGTCGGTGGCCCGCGAGTAGCCGAGCGCGACGCCAGGGGGCCGAGGACCGCCATTCGCCGGCCGGGCGCGGCACCCGGCGTGCCGGTGACCGTCATCCGCCGGCCGAGCGCGGCGCCCGGGGTACCGAGGGCCGCCACCCGCCGGCCGGACGCGACGATCAGCGTGCCGAGGGCCGCCATCCGCCGGTCCTCCGCGTAGCCGGGCGCGACGAACGGCGTGCCGGTGGCCCGTGGGTAGCCGGGCGCGACGAACGGCGCGGGGCGTCGGGCGGGTGCGGCGCCGGGGGCGGGTGTCCGGCACGGCCCCCGGGTTCGCGGGTGTGCCTCAGTCCGTCAGGGACTCCAGGCCGGCGCCGGCCCAGCGCTCGCCCAGTCCGGTCAGGGTCACGTGCCGTACCTCGTCCGTGGTGTCGCCCACGGCCCGGTGGATGACGACCTGGAGCCGGTCGTCGGTCAGCTCCTCCACCTTGCCCTCGCCCCACTCCACGACGATCACCGAGTCGGACAGCGAGACGTCGAGGTCCAGGTCCTCCATCTCGTCCAGGCCGCCGCCGAGCCGGTAGGCGTCGACGTGCACCAGGGGCGGGCCGGCGCCGAGGGACGGGTGGACCCGGGCGATCACGAAGGTGGGCGAGGTGACCGCGCCGCGTACCCCGAGTCCTTCGCCGAGCCCGCGGGTCAGGGTGGTCTTGCCCGCGCCGAGTTCCCCGGAGAGCATCACCAGGTCACCCGCGCGCAGCAGCGTGGCCAGCCGCCGGCCCAGCTCCCGCATCCGGTCGGGCGAGGTGATGGTCAACCGGGTCTCAGCGGCCTCGTGTGCTGCTGGTGCTGCTGGTCGTTCCATAGCCACTTACGGTAGCCCCTGCCGGCACCGCGCCCGCACGGGTGAGCAGGTCGGCGAGGCGGTCGGTGACCACTTCCGGGTGCTCCAGCATCACCAGGTGCCCGGCGTCCGGCACGAGCACCAGCTCGGCGTCGGGCAGCAGACCGGCGATGGCCTCGCTGTGCTCGCTGGGCGTGACGAGGTCCCGCACCCCGGCCAGCACCAGCACCGGTATGCCCCGGAAGAAGGCGAGCGCCTCGGTCTTGTCGTGCTCGGTGAAGGCCGGGTAGAACTCGGCGACCACGTCGATCGGCGTGGACTCGATCATCCGCTCGGCGAACCGTTCCACCGCCGGGTCGACGTCCCGGCCCGCGAACGAGTACCGCTTGATGATCCCGGCGAACAGGTCGGCGGTGGCCCGGCGCCCCTTCTCCACCAGCTCCGCCTGCTGGCCGAGCGCCCGCAGCACCCCGGGCAGTATCCGGCGCACCGCGTTCACGCCGGCCACCGGGAGGCCGAAGTTCACCTCGCCGAGCCGCCCTGAGGAGGTGCCCACGAAGGCGGTGGCGACGACCCGGTCCCGGATCAGCTCGGGGTAGTGGGCGGCGAGGGCCATCATCGTCATTCCGCCCATCGAGTGACCGACCAGCACCAGCGGGCCGTCCGGCGCGGCGGCGTCGAGCACGGCCTTCAGATCGCGGCCGAGCTGGTCGATGGTGACGGGCTCGCGGTCCCGGCTCTGGGCCACGCCCCGCCCGGACCGGCCGTGGCTGCGCTGGTCCCAGTGCACGGTGCGCACCACCCCGCGCAGGGCCGCCCGCTGGAAGTGCCAGGAGTCCTGGTTGAGGCAGTAGCCGTGGCAGAAGACCACGGTGACCGGGGCGGGCGCCTTGCGGCCGAAGAGGCGGCGCCGGCGCGGCGAGACCTCGGGTCCCGGATCGGGCTCGGCCTCGTCGACCTCGTAGTACAGCTCGGTGCCGTCGTCGGCGTACGCCTTGCCGGGCGTGCCGCGCAGGGTGCCGTACGGTCCCGTCGCGTCCAGTGCCAGCCGGGCCCTGCGGCGCATCCCGCGGCTCACCGTCATCCGCTCCAGGGCGACACCGGCCGCCGCGCCGGCGGCGAGCACGCCCACCGCGGCGCCGGCGATGCCGGTCGCCCTGCGCCAGCTCCCGGCCGCCCCCGCGGCGGAGGCGGCGGCAGCCGCGGCGACGACGTCCGCCACGGCCTCCGCGCTGCTGTCGCTCACGTACCGCTCCTCTTCGCCTGCCGGAGTCCGCCTGGAGGGGCGGGGCGGACGGTGCCGCCGCGCACCCGGTTCACCCGCGCCGGTCCACCGGGACGCGGGACGCGCTCACGTGGACCCGTTCACATGGACGCGGGGAACACGGCTGCCGATGCGCGTGACGATCTCGTACGCGATGGTGCCGCAGGCCTGCGCCCAGTCCTCGGCGGTGGGCTCGCCGCGGTCGCCCGGCCCGAACAGCACCGCCTCCGTGCCCACCGGGGGTTCGTCGCCGCCGAGGTCCACCACGAACTGGTCCATCGCGACCCGCCCGGCGACCGTCCGCCACTTGCCGTCGACCAGCACCGGCCCGCTGCCGGAGGCGTGCCGCGGGATGCCGTCCGCGTACCCGACCGGCACCAGCCCGAGGGTGGTCTCGCCCGGGGTGACGTAGTGGTGGCCGTAGCTGACGCCGTGTCCGCCCGGGACGCGCTTGACGAGGGCCAGCGCGGCGCTGAGCGTCATCACCGGGCGCAGTCCGAAGTCCGCCGGGGTGCCCAGCTCCGGGCTGGGCGAGACGCCGTACACGGCGATGCCCGCGCGGACCAGGTCGAAGTGGGACTCGGGCAGGGTGAGCGCGGCCGGCGAGTTGGCGATGTGCCGCACCTCGGGCCGTACGCCGCGCTGTTCGGCGTACGCCACCATCTCCCGGAACCGGGTGAGCTGGGCGGCGATGGACGGGTGGCCCGGCTCGTCGGCGCACGCGAAGTGCGACCACAGTCCGGTGATCCGGACCAGGCCCTCGGCCTCGGCGCGCAGGGCGGCGGCGACCAGTTCGGCCCAGTCCGCCCCGGGCTGGCAGCCGTTGCGGCCGAGCCCGGTGTCGGCCTTGAGCTGGACGCGCGCGGGGCGGCCCGCCGCGCGGGCGGCGGCGGTGACCTCGCGCAGGGCCCACATCGCGCTCAGCGACACGTCGATGTCGGCCTCGATGGCCTGCCGCCAGGGGCCGCCCGGCACCCACAGCCAGCACAGGACGCGCCCGGACAGGCCGGCCGCGCGCAGCGCGAGGGCTTCCTCGGCCGTGGCCGTGCCGAGCCAGGTGGCGCCGGCGGCGACGGCCTCCCGGGCGCACGCCACGGCGCCGTGGCCGTACGCGTCGGACTTGACCACGGCCATCACGGCGGCGTCCTTCGCCCGGGCGCGCAGGGTCTCCACGTTGGCGCGCAGGGCGCCCAGATCGATCTCGGCGCGGGCGCGCAGGGCGGCGGTCGGCACAGCTGCTGTCTCAGTCATGGCGCCCCCAGTCTCTCAGAGCCCGCCGGCCGCCCCCGGCGGTGGGCTCCGGCCCCGGACACCGGTCCGCCCGGCTCCACCGTGCCCCTTGCCCGGCCGTCACCGGACCCGGGCTTCTTGCGACCGGGGCGGTCCGTCCGGCTCCGCCGTGGGGCCCATGGTCGTCTCCGGGCCTCGGGTCCGTCGTGGCCGGTCGCGCAGTTCCCCGCGCCCCTTCGGGGGCGCCGCCCGGCCCTCCCCCCGGATGCCCGTCCGTTCGATCCCGCCGTGGGCCCCACGCCCGTCACCGGGCCCCCGGACCGTCGTGGCCGGTCGCGCAGTTCCCCGCGCCCCTTCGGGGCGCTGCCCGGCCCCTCCCCCGGGGTCAGGTGCGTACCTCTCGCCAGGCCTGGGGGATGTGTGCGGCCACGTCATGGGCGCCCGTGGGGGCGCCGGTCGCGGCGAAGCGGCCTGCCAGGCCGTGCAGGTACGCCGCCACGCTGCCGGCGTCCACCGGGTCAAGACCGGCCGCCAGCAGGGACCCGGCGAGCCCGGACAGCACGTCGCCGCTGCCGGCCGTGGCCAGCCAGGGCGTGCCCGTGGCGTTGGCCCGCACCGGCCCGCCGCCGGGCCCGGCGACCAGCGTCGTCGAGCCCTTCAGCAGGACCGCCGCCCGGTACGCCGACGCCAGTTCCCGCACCGCCGCCAGCCGGGCGCCCTCGACCTCCTCGCGCCGCACCCCGAGCAGCGCGGCGGCCTCTCCGGCGTGCGGGGTCATCAGTGTCGGCGCCGTACGCCGCCGTACCGCCTCGCGGTCGGCCAGCCGCAGCCCGTCCGCGTCGAGCAGCACCGGCACGTCGGCGGCCAGCACCTCGGCCACGGTCGCCGCGTCGTCCCCGGCGCCCGGCCCGGTCACCCACGCCTGCACCCGGCCGGCCTTGGCGGGCCCGGCGGCGGAGACCAGGGTCTCGGGGAAGCGCGCGAGGACCGCGTCCGCGGCCGGGCCGACGTACCGTACGGCCCCGGCGCCGCCCCGCAGCGCCCCGGCCACGGCGAGCACGGCCGCGCCCGGGTACCGCCCGGACCCGGCGGCGATCCCGACGACGCCCCGCCGGTACTTGTCGCTCTCCGCCGACGGGGACGGCAACAGCCGTGCCACGTCGGCGTGTTGCAGGGCCTCCAGCTCGGCGTCGGCGGGCGGCGGCCGCAGTCCGATGTCGACGAGCCGGACCACACCGGCGTACGCGCGCGCGGGGTCCACCAGCAGTGCGGGCTTGTACGCGCCGAAGGTGACGGTGAGGTCCGCGCGCAGCGCGGCGCCCCGCACCTCGCCCGTGCCGGCGTCGACGCCGCTCGGCAGGTCCACGGCGACGACGGCGGCGCGGGACCGGGCCACCGCCCCGGCCAGCCGCTCGGCGTCCGGCCGCAGGCCGCCCCGGCCGCCGATGCCGACGATCCCGTCCACGACCAGGCCGGCCCGCTCGATCAGCTCCTCGGCGCGGTCCGCCGGGACGACCCTGCCGCCCGCCCGGCGCAGCGCGGCGAGCCCGCCGGCGTGCGCGCGGCCGGGCGTGAGCGGCACCGCCGTCACACCGGCGCCGCGCCGGGCCAGCCGGGCCCCCGCGTACAGGGCGTCCCCGCCGTTGTCGCCGCTGCCGACGAGCAGCACCACCCGGCTGCCGTACACCCGGCCGAGCAGTTCGGCGCAGGCGGCGGCCAGCCCGGCGGCGGCCCGCTGCATCAGCGCGCCGTCCGGCAGCCGCGCCATCAGGGCCTGCTCGGCCGCCCGCACCGTCTCCACGCTGTACGCAGTACGCATGGCACCGAGTCTGCCCCGAAAACCCGGCCGTCCACACCCGGGCCGGCCGCCGGTCAGCCCTCGGCGACCACCACGGCCGAGGCCACGCCCGCGTCGTGACTGAGCGACACGTGCCAGGACCGGACGCCCAGCTCGGCGGCGCGCGCGGCCACCGTGCCGGTCACCCGCAGGCGGGGCTGCCCGCTGCCCTCCACGTACACCTCGGCGTCGGTCCAGCGCAGTCCCGGCGGCGCGCCCAGCGCCTTCGCCAGCGCCTCCTTGGCGGCGAACCGGGCCGCCAGCGAGGCGATGCCGCGCCGCTCGCCGCTGGGCAGCAGCAGTTCCCGGGCGACGAACAACCGGTCGGCCAGCCCGGGCGTCCGCTCCAGGGACGCCCGGAACCGGTCGATCTCGGCGACGTCGATGCCCACCCCGATAATGCTCATGTCCAGCACCCTACGGCGGCCCCGGCGGGCGGCACCCGGGCGACACCACGTCGCCTACGCTGCGGGGATGACCTCGTCACACACGTATCTCTCCGACCTCTTCTCGCTGGACGGCCGGGTCGCCGTCGTGACCGGGGGCAGTTCCGGCATCGGGCGGGCCGTCGCGGGCGCGCTCGCACGGGCCGGCGCCCAGGTGGTGGTCGTCGCCCGGCGCAAGGAGGAACTGGTCTCCACGGTCGAGGAGTTGACGGCGGACGGGCGCCGGGCGGCCTGGGTGAGCGCGGATCTGGGCACGCGCGCGGGGGTGCGGGCGGCCGCCGAGGAGGCCGCGGCCGTCTTCGGGGAGCCGGACATCCTCGTCAACTCGGCCGGGATCAACCTGCGTCCGCCGCTGGGCGAGCTGGGCGAGGACGTGTGGGACACCACCATGGCGGTGAACCTGGACGCGCCCTTCCTGCTGGGCCAGCGGTTCGGGCCCGGCATGGCGGAGCGGGGCTTCGGCCGGATCATCCACATCACCTCCCAGCAGGCGCACCGGGCGTTCGTGCAGAGCGGCGCGTACGGCGTGTCGAAGGGCGCGCTGGAGTCGCTGGCCCGTTCGCAGGCCGAGGCCTGGTCGCCGTACGGCGTCACCTGCAACACCCTGGTGCCGGGCTTCGTGATGACGCCGCTCAACGCGCGGCTGTCGTCCGATCCGGAGCGGGTGGCGGCGCTGGCCGCGCGCACGATGACCGGCCGCAACGGGCTCGCCGAGGACTTCGCGGGCGCGGCGGTGTTCCTGGCGAGCCGCGCCTCCGCCTACGTCACGGGCCAGTCGGTCCATGTGGACGGCGGCTTCTCCGTGCACTGACCTCCCGCCGACCCGAAGATCATCGCGAGCCGCGTGCCCAGTAGCCTTCCGGGTGACCGGCTTTCCGTCGAGCGACGGAACGCCCGTGCACCGCAAACGGGAGGAACCACTGTGAAGTTGAAGTCTCTGGGCACCGCGCTCACCACCGCCGCCCTCGTGGGCACCGCCCTCACCGGCGGCGTCGCCGCCGCCGGCACCGCCTCCGCCGCGTCCCTGCCCCGGGACTGCAGCAAGGCGATCGTCAACGTCAAGGCCAAGGAGACCGTCAACGTCCGCACCTCCCCGAAGACGACCGCCACGGCCGTCGGCATCTGGGGCAAGGGCAAGAAGGGCGCGGTCTGCAACGACGGCAAGGCGTTCAAGGGCGGCTCGTACACGGCCTGCGGCAAGAAGAGCAACCTGTGGTACTACGGCGGCGACAAGAAGACCGGCTGGGTGCCGAAGACCTGCATCAACTGGTGACCGGCCGGCCGGCCCCGGAGCGGGCGGCCGGCCGGACCCGGGGTGGACGGCCGGCCGGACCCGGGGGGGGCGGCCGGCCCGCCCCCCCCCCCCCCCCCCCCGCCCGGCCCCCCCCCCCCCGCGCCCGGCCCCCCCCCGGTCCACGGCGGGGCCC
>NZ_JBIROU010000009.1:0-244567 GCF_044332325.1 Streptomyces sp. NPDC017095 | reverse complement strand
TCCCCCCCCGGGGGGGGGGGCGCCCCCGGGGGGGGGGGGGGGCGGGCCGGGGGGGGGGGGGGGGGGGGCGGGGCGGGGGGGGGGGGCGCCCCCCCCCCCCCCCCCCCCGCCCCCTCGCTCCGGCGTGCCCTCACTCCACCGTGACGGACTTCGCCAGGTTCCTCGGCTGGTCCACCTCGTTGCCGCGCGCCGTCGCCAGCTCGCACGCGAAGACCTGCAACGGCACGGTGGCCACCAGCGGCTGGAGCAGGGTCGGCGTGGCCGGGATGCGGATCAGGTGGTCGGCGTAGGGGACCACCGTCTCGTCGCCCTCCTCCGCGATCACGATGGTGCGGGCGCCGCGCGCGCGGATCTCCTGGATGTTGGACACGATCTTGTCGTGCAGCAGGGACCGGCCGCGCGGCGACGGTACGACCACCACCACCGGCAGGTCCTCCTCGATCAGTGCGATCGGGCCGTGCTTCAGCTCGCCCGCGGCGAAGCCCTCGGCGTGCATGTACGCCAGTTCCTTCAGTTTGAGCGCGCCTTCGAGGGCCACCGGGTAGCCCACGTGCCGGCCGAGGAAGAGCACCGTGTCCTTCGTCGCGAGGGTCCGCGCCAGCTCCCGTACCGGCTCCATGGTCTCCAGGACCCGGTCGACCTCCTCGGAGATGCGGGACAGGTCCCTGACGACCGCCTGGATCTCGTCGCCCCACTTGGTGCCGCGCACCTGGCCGAGGTACAGCGCGACGAGGTAGCAGGCGACCAGCTGGGTCAGGAACGCCTTGGTGGAGGCGACGGCGACCTCGGGGCCCGCGTGGGTGTAGAGCACCGCGTCGGACTCGCGGGGGATCGTCGAGCCGTTGGTGTTGCAGATCGCCAGCACCTTGGAGCCCTGCTCGCGGGCGTGCCGCAGCGCCATCAGGGTGTCCATGGTCTCGCCGGACTGGGAGATGGCGATCACCAGGGAGCGGCCGTCCAGGATCGGGTCGCGGTAGCGGAACTCGCTGGCCAGCTCGACCTCGCAGGGGATGCGGGTCCAGTGTTCGATGGCGTACTTGGCGATCAGGCCGGCGTGGAAGGCCGTACCGCAGGCGACGATGACGACCTTGTCGATCTCGCGCAGTTCGGAGGGGCTGATGCGCACCTCGTCCAGGGTCAGCGAGCCGGCCGGGTCGATGCGTCCGAGCAGGGTGTCGGCGACGGCCTTGGGCTGCTCGGCGATCTCCTTGAGCATGAAGTAGTCGTAGCCGCCCTTCTCGGCGGCGGAGGCGTCCCAGTCCACGTGGTACGAGCGGACCTCGGCGGGCCGGCCGTCGAAGCCGGTCACCGTGACGCCGTCCCGGCGCAGCTCCACCACCTGGTCCTGGCCCAGTTCGACCGCGGAGCGGGTGTGGGCGATGAACGCGGCGACGTCGGAGGCGAGGAACGCCTCGCCCTCGCCGACGCCCACCACCAGCGGCGAGTTGCGGCGGGCGCCGACCACCACGTCCGGCTCGTCGGCGACCACCGCGACCAGCGTGAACGCGCCCTCCAGCCGGCGGCACACCAGCCGCATGGCCTCGGCGAGGTCCGCGCAGGAGGAGAACTCCTCGGCCAGCAGGTGGGCGACGACCTCGGTGTCCGTCTCGGAGGTCAGCTCGTGCCCGCGCCCGGCGAGTTCCGCGCGCAGCACCGCGAAGTTCTCGATGATGCCGTTGTGGACCACCGCGACCCGGCCGGCGTTGTCCAGGTGCGGGTGCGCGTTGCCGTCCGTGGGACCGCCGTGGGTGGCCCAGCGGGTGTGCCCGATCCCGGTGGAACCGGCCGGCAGCGGCCGTTCGGCCAGTTCCTTCTCCAGGTTGACCAGCTTCCCGGCCCGCTTCGCGGCGGCCAGCCCGCCGTCCGCGAGTACGGCGACACCGGCCGAGTCGTACCCGCGGTACTCCAGCCGCTTCAGCCCGGCCATCACGACATCGAGCGCCGACTGTGACCCTACGTATCCCACGATTCCGCACATGAGCGGCAGCCTAAGCGCCGGAACCGATCAGAAACGCCCTCATCCTGCCCGATTTCAGAATTTCCCACCGCCGCACGAAGACCCGCGACGCACTCCGTGCCCGTACACGTGACACACCCCACCCCGCCGTCCCGTTCAGACTCCGTTAACAATGGACTGTGATCTCACCGGTCTCCTCGATGCCCCGGAGCGCCCACCGGCACAGGCCGGAGGCGACTCCATACGTCGATCTCACCCGCGCCGAGTGGAGCGCGCTGCGTGACAAGACGCCGCTGCCACTCACCGCCGAGGAGGTGGAGAAGCTGCGCGGTCTCGGCGACGTGATCGACCTGGACGAGGTGCGGGACATCTACCTCCCGCTCTCCCGGCTCCTCAACCTCTACGTCGGCGCCACCGACGGCCTCCGCGGCGCGCTGAACACCTTCCTCGGGGAGAAGGGCTCCCAGTCCGGCACCCCGTTCGTCATAGGGGTCGCCGGTTCGGTGGCCGTGGGCAAGTCCACGGTGGCCCGGCTGCTCCAGGCCCTGCTGTCCCGCTGGCCCGAACACCCGCGGGTGGAGCTGGTGACGACGGACGGCTTCCTGCTGCCCACCCGGGAGCTGGAGGCACGCGGCCTGATGGCGCGCAAGGGATTCCCCGAGTCCTACGACCGCCGGGCCCTCACCCGGTTCGTCGCCGACATCAAGGCCGGCAAGGGCGAGGTGTCCGCGCCGGTCTACTCCCACCTCATCTACGACATCGTCCCGGACGAGCGGCTCACGGTCCGCCGCCCGGACATCCTGATCGTGGAGGGCCTGAACGTCCTCCAGCCCGCCCTGCCCGGCAAGGACGGCCGCACCCGGGTCGGACTCGCCGACTACTTCGACTTCAGCGTGTACGTCGACGCGAGCGCCGAGGACATCGAGCGCTGGTACCTCAGCCGCTTCGGGAAGCTGCGCCGGACGGCCTTCCAGGACCCGTCGTCGTACTTCCGCAAGTACACCCAGGTCTCCGAGGAGGAGGCCCTCGACTACGCGCGCATGCTCTGGCGGACCATCAACAAGCCGAACCTGGTGGAGAACATCGCGCCCACCCGCGGCCGGGCCACCCTCATCGTGCGCAAGGGCCCGGACCACAAGGTGCAGCGGCTGCGGCTGCGCAAGCTGTGACCGGTCCGGTTGGATGGGCGCCATGCTGCATCTGCGCCTGATCACTCCGGCGGACACGACCGACGACGTGGTCCGCCTGATCGAGAAGACGGTGGGCACGGCCCACCTGGTGGTGCTCCCCGGCGCCGCACGCGACCCCGCCGGGGACCTCGTGCTGTGCGACGTGGCGCGCGAGGCGGGGGACGGACTCATCGCCGGGCTGCGCCGGCTGGGCCTGGCCGAGACCGGCTCGGTCGCCGTGGACGACATCGGCCTGTCGCTGTCCCGGCGGGCCGAGGAGGCCGAGCGGGACGCACCCGGCGAGGGCGCGGACGCGGTGCTCTGGGAGGGCCTGGTCGAGGCCACCCACGAGGAGTCGACGCTGACGGTCACCTACCTCGCGTTCATCACGCTGGCCACGATGATCGCCGCCTGCGGTGTCGTCCTGGACAACGCGATCCTGATCGTGGGCGCGATGGCGGTGGGCCCGGAGTTCGGCCCGCTGGCCGGCATCTGCACGGCCCTGGTACGGCGTCACCCGCGCCTGGCCTGGCGCTCGTTGCTCGCGCTGCTGGCGGGCTTCGCCGCGGCCATGGCGCTGACCTTCGGGTTCAGCCTGCTGATGGACGCCGTCGGGCTGTTCAGCAAGGCGCGGCTGGAGGGCGACCGGCCCAACACCGGCTTCATCTACGCCCCCGACTGGTTCTCGTTCGTCGTGGCCGTGCTCGCCGGCATCGCCGGCACCCTCTCCCTGACCTCCGCCAAGTCGGGCGCCCTGGTGGGCGTGGCGATCTCGGTGACGACCGTGCCCGCGGCGGCCAACGCGGCCGTGGCCCTGGTCTACAGCGACACCCACCAGGCCCTGCGCTCCTCGGAACAGCTCCTGCTGAACCTGCTGGGCATCGTCGTCGCCGGGACGCTGACGCTGCTGGCCCAGAAGTTCTTCTGGCAGCGCCGGCGGCAGCACGCCTGAGAGCGCGGGACGGTGTGGCGCGGGACGAGCCCGCGCCACACCGTCCCGCGCCCTGTCCCAGGACTAGCCCAGCGCCGCCTTCACCGCGTCGGCCAGGCGTCCGGCGACGGACCGGGCCTGCTCGATGTCCGCGGCCTCGACCATCACCCGCACCAGCGGCTCGGTACCGGAGGGGCGCAGCAACACCCGCCCGGTGGCTCCGAGTTCGCGCTCGGCCTCGGCGACGGCGGCGGCCAGGTCGGCGGAGGTGCCCACCCGCGTCCTGTCCACGTCCGGCACGTTGATGAGGACCTGCGGCAGCCGCTCCATCACGGAGGCCAGCTCGCCGAGCCGGCGTCCGGTCTCCGCGACCCGCGCCGCCAGCAACAGCCCGGTCAGCGTGCCGTCACCGGTGGTGGCGTGGTCGAGGATGATGACGTGCCCGGACTGCTCGCCGCCGAGGGCGTAGCCGTGCTCCTTCATCTCCTCCAGCACGTACCGGTCGCCGACGGCCGTCTGCACGAGCCGGATGCCCGCGCGTTCCATCGCCAGCTTGAAGCCTAGGTTGGACATCACGGTGGCCACGACGGTGTCGGCCCGCAGCACGGACTTCTCCCGCAGGGACAGCGCGAGCACGGCGAGGATCTGGTCGCCGTCGACCTCCTCGCCGGTGTGGTCCACGGCCAGGCAGCGGTCGGCGTCACCGTCGTGCGCGATGCCGAGGTCCGCGCCGTGTGCGAGGACCGCGGCCTTGATCTTGTCCAGATGGGTCGAGCCGCAGCCGTCGTTGATGTTGAGGCCGTCCGGTTCGGCGCCGATCGTGACGACCTCGGCGCCCGCCCGGGAGAACGCCTCCGGCGAGACCCCCGAGGCCGCGCCGTGCGCTTCGTCCAGGACGATCTTCAGTCCGTCGAGCCGGTTGGGCAGCACCGACAGCAGATGGGCGATGTACTGCTCGGCGCCCTCGGCGTACGACCGTACGCGGCCGACGCCGGCGCCGGTCGGGCGCTGCCACGGCTCGCCGTGCCGGTGCGACTCGTACACCGCCTCGATCCGGTCCTCCAGCTCGTCGGCGAGTTTGTGGCCGCCGCGGGCGAAGAACTTGATGCCGTTGTCCGGCATGGCGTTGTGGCTGGCGGAGAGCATCACGCCGAGGTCGGCGCCGAGCGCGCCGGTCAGGTGCGCCACCGCGGGCGTCGGCAGCACGCCGACCCGCAGGACGTCCACGCCCGCGCTGGCCAGGCCGGCCACCACGGCCGCCTCCAGGAACTCCCCGGACGCGCGCGGGTCCCGTCCGACGACCGCCGTCGGCTTGTGGCCCTCGAAGGTGCCCGCCTCGGCCAGCACGTGCGCCGCGGCGACGGAGAGGCCGAGCGCCAGCTCGGCCGTGAGATCCGCGTTGGCGACACCGCGCACGCCGTCCGTGCCGAAGAGTCGTCCCACTTGTCCTCCTGAGGAAGCATCGATGTCGGAGGCGGACCGCGCCGCGTCGAGTGGCAGGCGCCCCGGCCTTCCGATCACACAAGCCTTTGAGCGTCTTGTGCCGTTATACGCCCTTGGCTGAGATAAGCGAACGCCCCGGGGGCACGTGTGGCGTGCCGCCGGGGCGTTCGGAGTACGCGGGGCCGAAGCCCGTACCACGTACGAGCAGGCAGCGAGCTTAGCGCTTGCTGTACTGCGGAGCCTTGCGGGCCTTCTTCAGACCGGCCTTCTTCCGCTCGACCGCGCGGTCGTCGCGGCGCAGGAAGCCGGCCTTCTTCAGCGGACCGCGGTTGTTGTCGACGTCCGCCTCGTTCAGCGCACGGGCGACACCGAGGCGGAGGGCACCGGCCTGGCCGGAGACACCGCCACCCGCGATGCGGGCGATGACGTCGTAACGGCCCTCGAGCTCCAGGACCTTGAACGGCTCGTTGACTTCCTGCTGGTGCACCTTGTTCGGGAAGTAGTCCTCGAGGGTGCGACCGTTGATCTTCCACTTGCCGGTGCCCGGGACGATCCGGACGCGGGCGATGGCGTTCTTCCGGCGGCCCAGGCCGGCGGCCGGCTGGGGCTCGCCGAAGCGGGAGGCCAGGGACTCCGAGGTGTACTCGCCCTCGACGGGAACCTCGGACTCGGTGGTGTAGCTGTCGATGTCAAGCTCTTCGAGCGGCTGCTCGGCAGTGGTCTCGGCCACGATTCTCCTCAGATTCTGTTCAGTCTTAGGGGGTGGCCGGACTTACTGCGCGACCTGGGTGATCTCGAACGGCACCGGCTGCTGGGCAGCGTGCGGGTGCTGGTCACCCTTGTAGACCTTCAGCTTCGAGAGCATCTGACGGCCCAGGGAGTTCTTGGGGAGCATGCCCTTGACGGCCTTTTCGATGGCCTTCTCGGGGTTCTTGTCGAGCAGCTCGTCGTAGCGGACGGAGCGCAGACCACCCGGGTAGCCGGAGTGGCGGTACGCCATCTTCTGGGTCCGCTTGTTGCCGGACAGGTGCACCTTGTCGGCGTTGATGATGATGACGAAGTCACCAGTGTCGACGTGCGGTGCGTAGATCGGCTTGTGCTTGCCCCGGAGGAGGGTGGCAGCAGTGGTGGCGAGACGACCCAGGACAACGTCCTGAGCGTCGATGACGTGCCACTGGCGCGTCACATCGCCGGGCTTGGGGCTGTACGTACGCACGGTTCGTAGCCTTCGCTTCGAGTGAATGGTCCTAAACAAGGTCACCGAAACGATCACGACAGCCTTGACCCACGGCGGCGACGCAAACCGCGTGCGTGGGGTCGCTGGTCATCGGCCCGGTGGACCGGTGTAAGGGCCCGTCCCGTGAGAATGAGCAAGCCAATACACAACGAAGAAGTAGGTTACCTGTCGGCCCCCGGACGGGTCAAAACGAGGCGGGCCGGACGGCGGACCCCACACGGGTGGCCCCCCGTCTAAGATGCGCCCCATGAGTTACGGGCAGGGGGGACCCCAGTCTCAGTGGGATCCCTGGAAACCGCATTCCCAGCAGCCGTGGAACAGCGGAGCCGACGACGGGACGCCCGACTGGGCCGCGCTCGCCGAGGCCTCGGAGACACGGAACAAGCGCCGCAAGCTGCTCTTCATAGCCGGCGGCGTCCTCGCCACGGCCGCGATAGGCACGGCGGTCGCCATGGCGGTGGTCTCCGCGGACGGCGGTGACCCCCAGGCCGGTCCCGGCAGCCTGCCCCCCAGCGCCTCCATCCCCGGGGCCGCCGGCGGAACGCCGTCCTTCGCGCCGACCAGCGCGCCGCCGCCGCTGGATCCCGAGGACTTCATCTCCAGCGCGAAGAAGGACACGGCCCCGCTCGGCCCCGACACCCTCTTCCCGGGCAAGCAGCTCACGCTCGGCGACGCCGTGTACCGCAAGGGCGCCACGGCCGACACCACGAACTGCGCCTCCGCCGCCGGCGGCACCCTGCCGGGCATCCTCAGCGCCAACGGCTGCACCCGCCTGATGCGCGTCACCTACACCAAGGGCGGCATCTCGGTCACCGTGGGCGTCGCCGTCTTCGACGACGCGACGCGGGCCGCGAAGGCCAAGGCCCAGACCGACGACCGCAGCATCGTCCGCTCGCTGTTCGGCACCGGCGGCGTCAAGCCGTTCTGCGACGGAGCCTTCTGCCGCTCCACGCGCAACGCCTACGGCCGCTACGCCTACTTCACGATCTCCGGCTTCACCAGCGGCAAGGACGTCACCAAGAAGGACACCGACGTCTTCGGCGCGGGCAACGCCCTGGCCCAGTTCACCGTGAACCAGGTCCACCGCCGCGGGCAGGCCGAAGCGGCGGCTGCCACCGGCCGGTAACGCCGGCGGCGACCGCTGGCCCTGGCGGTGGCCGGCAGCCTTCGTGGTGGCCGCCGAGCGGCCCGGAGCGCCGGCGGGCCCGGAGCGCCGGCTAATAGCGCTTCATCCGCAGCCGCAGCGGCAGCACCGCCGACTCCAACTGGGTGCGCAACGTCATCTTGGAGGCACCCTCCGTCCGCTCGGTGAAGCGGATCGGGACCTCCACCGCCGTGTGCCCGGCCCGGACGGCCCGGTACTTCAGCTCCACCTGGAAGCTGTAGCCGGCGCTGTCCACGGACTCCAGGCCGACGTCCCGCAGGGTCGCCGCCGCCCACAGGTTGAATCCGGCCGTGATGTCCTGGATCTCGGTGCCCAGGATGGCGCGCGCGTAGCGGTTGGCGAACCGGGACAGCAGCACCCGGTGGGCGCCCCACCGCTCGTCCAGCGAACCGCCCTCGACGTACCTGCTGCCGACCACCAGACCGGCGCCGCGGCCGAGCGCCGCCTCCAGCATGCGGGGCACGGCGTCCACCGGGTGGCTGCCGTCGGCGTCCATCTGGACGACGTAGGCGGCGCCCTCCGCCAGCGCGGCGGACATCCCGGCCGTGTACGCCCGGCCCAGCCCGTCCTTCTCGGTGCGGTGCAGCACGCTCATCCGGTGCCGGCCGCCGCCGTTGTACTTTTCGGCCAGTTCCTCGGCGATCCGCCCGGTGCCGTCCGGGCTGGAGTCGTCGACGACCTTCAGCCGGAGGCCGTCCAGCGGCAGCCCGAGCACGGCCTCGGCCATGCCCGGCAGGTTCGCCGCCTCGTTGTACGTCGGCATCACCACGGTGACCCGTGTCTCGCCGTGATCCATCGCTGTCCCTCCCGCCTTTCTCGCTTCGGGCCC
Source organism: Streptomyces sp. NPDC017095 (assembly GCF_044332325.1). NCBI lineage: Bacteria > Bacillati > Actinomycetota > Actinomycetes > Kitasatosporales > Streptomycetaceae > Streptomyces > Streptomyces sp. NPDC017095. The sequence goes on along the minus strand of NZ_JBIROU010000009.1, from coordinate 235,836 downwards.
GCGCTCAGGCGGTCTTGATCCAGACGCGGTAGTGACCGGTACCGCTGGAGTTGCGGAAGGGCAGGTCGGCGAGGAGCCGGTAGTGCCGGTTGCCCTTGACCGCGTGCGCGACGATGTCGTCCACCCGGGGGTTGGTGAGGCCGTCCAGGACGACGAGGTCGAACTCGCCGTCGCGCAGCGCCGCGCGGTAGGCCGCGTCCCCCTGGTGGTACGTGCCCTTCTTGTCCGTGTACTCCAGGGCGAAGACGCCCTGCCACTGCCGGTGGCTGGTCTTGTCGCGCAGGTAGTAGACGGGCACCTCGGGCGTGGAGGCGAGGTAGTGGCCCTTGCCGTCCACGTGGGAGCCGATGACCTGGATCATCTTCGAGGAGTCGGGCCAGACGCCGTAGCGCCAGTCGGCCTGCGAGATGCCGAGGCAGAGCGTCGCCGTCCACAGCATGATGCCGAGCTGGGGGTAGCGGAAGTGGGCGCCGATCAGCCGGGTCACGCCCACGCCGGCCATCGGCGCGGCGAAGAGCAGGCCGAAGCCGACGTGCTTGAACAGCGAGACGACGGTCCCCAGGTGCACCTGGTAGGCGGGCGCGAGCAGGGCCGTGCCGCACAGCACCAGGCCGAGCAGGGCCCGCCGGCGGCGGCCGGGGCTGCCGAGCCGCAGGGCGGCCGGGGACTCGTTCATACGGCTGCGCCGCACGTAGGAGACCGCGCCGCCGACGGCGGTGAGGAACATCAGCCCGCCCCACTCCGCCGACCGCCGCAGCAGGAAGGCGGTGCCGTCGGAGCCGTGGTCGCGGTTGGTGGTGGTCTTGCGGACGCCGTCCATCAGGTCGGTGCCGTACATGCCGGCCGCGAGCAGCACGCCGACGCCGAGCGCGAGCAGCAGCATCCGCCAGAACGCCGTGCGGCCCTTGTGCGGCCGGCCGGTGAGCAGCGCGAGCACGATGATGGTCGGTACGTACAGGGCGGCCGCGTACTTCACGCCGACGGCGAGGGCGGCCACGGGCGCGGCGAGCAGCACGGCGGGCACGGGCGCCCGGTCGGTGCGGACGACGATCCAGGTGGCCAGGGCCAGCAGGAAGACCGCGGCGGCGTCGTAGGTGGCGAAGTAGCCCATGACGACGGTCGACTGCACCACGGCGAAGAGCGCCGCCCCGGCCAGCGCGGCCCGCTCGTTGAACAGCCGCCGGCTGAACGAGTACAGCAGGCCGGTGGTGCCCAGCATGAACGCCAGGCTCAGCAGGCGGGCGCCGGTCAGCCCGAGGGCGTCGTCGGCGACGGCGGCGAGCACCGGGTACAGCTGCGGCGAGCCGGAGAAGTAGGCGCCGTAGTCGAGGGGCAGCGGGGTGCCGTGCAGCAGGTGCTGGAGTTCGGCGTGCCCGGCCGCCAGGTACAGGGCCTCGTCCTGGAACGCGGTGTTGGACAGGCGCAGCGAGAGCACCGCCTGGACGGCGAGGACGCACAGCAGCACGGCCCGGCTGACCCAGGCGCGGCGCCGGCTCGCGGCCATGTCCCAGCCGACCTCGGGCGTCTCGGGCACGTGGTAGCCGGGCCCGGCCGGCTCCTCGGACTCCGCCGGCGGGGCGGGCGCCGGCTGGTCGTCCGCCTGCTGGTAGGGGTAGGTCCGCGGGTCGTACCCGTAGTCCTGCGGCACGTCGTACCCCTGGGGGACGCCGTGCACCTGCGGGTGCTCGTACCCCTGCGGCACGTCGAGGCCCGGCGCGTGGCCGTACTCCTGCGGCACGTCGAGGCCCGGCGCGTGGCCGTAGCCCTGCGGCACGTCGTAACCCGGCGCGTGGGCGTAGTCCTGCGGGATGTCATGGCCCTGCGGCTGCCCGTGCCCCGGCGGCTGCCGGTCGTGCCCCTGCGGCTGCCGGTCGTGCTCCGGTGGTCGCGGGTCGTAGCCGTGCGGCTGGCGCGGGATGTAGCCGTCGGAGTTGAACCAGCCGCCCTGCTGCTGCTCCTCCTCCGCGTACGGGTCGAAGGGCTGCGGCGTGTAGTACTCGGGTCGAGAGCTCATCACGGCTTCCGTACGTCGAAGCCGAAACGGTCGTCGGCGGCCAGGCGCTTGAACTCCTCGAGCGCCAGCGGACTCGCCTCCAGCCGCCAGTCGGCGCGCTTTTTGTAGTCGAACCAGACGAAGCCGAGCATGTCGTCGTCGGCCTTGACGCCCGCGAACAGGTTGCGGACGTCGGCCCGCCGCCGCTCGCCGGGCATGGCCGCGGTCTCCAGCAACAGCATCGGCTTCGTGGTGAAGGTGCGGATCTGGTCCCGGGTCGGCCCGAAGACGCCGTCGAAGGAGTTGTCCTCGCCGAGCGTGAAGTAGCCGATCAGGCCGATCCAGTCCACGTAGGCGTCACCCGGGTAGTACGGCTGGAGCCGCACGCTCCGGACCGGGTTGACGATGTTGGGCGCCCAGGCCCAGATGACGTTGGTGGCGCTGGCCTCGACGAAGGTCTGGTGGATGTGCCGCCAGGCGGCCACGTACTGGGCCGGGGTCACGTCGTCCGTGCCCCACTTCTCCCAGTGGCCGTTGAACTCGTCCGCGAAGTCGATCACCACGGGCAGGTTCAGCCGGCGGACCGAGGCCGCGTACGCCTTGATGTACCCGTCGGACCGCCCCGCCGCGATGTCGGTGAGCGGGGTGCGGAAGGGCTCCCAGGACATCAGGGTCAGCGCGCCCTCGGCCCAGGCCCGGCGCACCCCGCTGGCGTCGAAGCCGTCGCCCCAGCCGGCGTAGTACTCGACCAGGTTGGGCTGCCTGCCGGTCCGGCGCGCGTACACGTCGACGTTCTTCATGGAGGTCGGCGCGCCGGGCACCGCCACCCCGAGGTACTTCTTGGCGGGCTTCAGCAGCGGGGTGACGTCGTACGGGATGTCCTTGGCGGGGCTCTGCGCGGTGTGCGGGGCGGCGCCGGCGCCGGGCGAGCCGCCGGAGTCGTCGCCGAGCAGCCCGCAGCCGCCGAGCGCGAGGACACCGGCCAGGGCGCCGGCCAGGGCCGCGCGGACCCTGCGGAATCGTTGCCTCGGGCGCATCAGACGGCCTCCGCCCCGGACCGCGGCTGCACCAGGACGCGGCCGACGACCAGCGCGTAGAACAGCCCGGAGGACAGGATCAGGGCGAAGTCCGGGGCGTGCATGGTGAACGTCCGGTACACCGCCGCGGTGACCCAGACCAGCGCCGTGCCGCCGCTCCACGCCCACATGCCGATCCAGAACCGCCGGGTCTTGTTCTTCTTGGCGCCGGAGGAACCGGTCGGCTGCCAGCCCATGCGGTTCTTGCGCAGGATGTCCCAGATGGCGAAGACGTGCGCCCAGCCGTACATCATCCGGGCCGCCCACGCCTCCAGCCGGTACGGCGACCGGTGCCACATCGGGAAGACGATCGTGGTGTAGAGGATGCTGGGCAGCACCAGGAGCAGGTGCTCGGCCTTCAGCTTCTCCGGCATCACCAGCAGCAGCACGATCGGGATGACCGGGGCCGCGAAGGTGAACAGCGCGGTGTGGATGTAGTAGAAGAACCCGGACATGTAGCACAGCCGGCTGGACAGCTTGATCCTGCGCTGCCAGAACTTGCTGCTGCCGAGCAGGCTCATGGAGCCCGAGCACCAGCGGTACTGCTGGTTGAAGAAGGCGCCAGCGGTGTCCGGGCAGACGCCGGTGGACACCGCGACCGGCACGTACCGCAGGTCCCAGCCGAGCCCGCGCAGGTCGAAGCCGGTGTGCACGTCCTCGGAGTGCTCGATCAGCGTGGTGCCGCCGTTGGTCTCCAGGGCCGCCCGCCGGTAGACCGCGCAGGAGCCGACGCAGATGGCGCCGTCGCTGCCCTGCCGGGACACCTGCACGGAGCGGTAGAACAGCTCCTGCACCGCGCCCGCGCCGCGCTCGATCCAGTTCTGGGAGTCGAGCACGCGGAAGTACTGCGGGGACTGGACGATGCCGATCCGGGGATCGTCCTCCAGGTACGGCAGCAGCTCCTCCAGCAGGTCGGCGCGCGGGGTGAAGTCCGCGTCCAGGATGAGGATGAACTCGCCGTCGGACCGGGCGAAGCCGAAGTGCAGGTTGCCGGCCTTCTTGAACCAGCCCCGGTTCTCCCGGGTGCCGTAGCGGAACCCGAAGTCCCGGGCCATGGCCGCCAGTTCGGGGCTCGCGCCGTCGTCGAGCACGAACGGCACACAGACCCCGGGATACCGGTCGGCCATCGCCCGCACATGCCGCCAGGTGTTGTGCAGCACCTCGATGGGCTCGCCGCACACCGGCAGGAACACGTCCACGGTGGGGTACACCGCGGGCCGCCACCCCTGCACCAGCCGCCGGTGGTGGGCGATGTCGAAGTCCCGGGTGAAGCCGTTCACGCGCAGCGACACCAGGTAGTAGACGACCGTGAACACGAGCAGCGGCGTGTAGATCCACAGCACCGGGGTGGACGCCGCCAGCTTGAACTGACTCACCACCAGGCAGCAGAAGCTGATCAGCGAGCTGATCGTCAGGATCCACAGGTGCCGGTGCGCGTAGGAGTACTTCTCCTTGTCCGTCGGCGGGAGCGGGAGCAGTCCCAGCGCGGCGTTCCCGCCCCGCCCGGCCCGTCGCCGCCCGCCGCCCGGCCGCACCGCGCGACGCCCCCCGGTCCGCACGGGACCCACTGATGTCATTCCGTTGTCCCACCCCGGGTCGCATGCGACCCGTCGACCCCCCAGCCAACCCCGGCCACCCCTGTTCGAACCTCTGGCCGGGAGGCGCAACTGTATCCGAGAGGTATGAAACGCGTAAGGGCCGTTACGTCGGTTTACACCCGGTAAGTTCCGACATGGGGCATAAGCGGAGCGAAAAGGAACGTAACTAACAGGTTTCGCAACCCGGGCTTGAGGGCAAGGATCGCCGGTTGCGTGCCTCCTTGTTCCGGGCCGCCAGCAGCTCGTCGGCCGGATAGCCGACCTCCTCCAGCGTCAGCCCGTGCGGCCGTACGACATGCACGGCGGAGTCCCGCACCCCCGCGGCCAGCACCTTCCCCGGCCACTCGGGCCCCCGGTGCCCGTCCCCGACGAACAGCAGCGCGCCGATCAGCGACCGCACCATGTTGTGGCAGAAGGCGTCGGCCCGCACGGTCGCGGTGATGACCCCGTCGCCGTCCCGGACCAGGCTCAGTTCCTGGAGCGTACGGATCGTGGTCGCGCCGTCGCGCCGCTTGCAGTAGGCGGCGAAGTCGTGCTCGCCGAGCAGCGCCCGGGCGGCCTCGTTCATGGCGTCCACGTCGAGCGGCCAGTCGTGCCACAGGACATGGCCGCGCAGCAGCGGGTCGACCCCGCCCGGGTGGTCGGTGACCCGGTAGGCGTACCGCCGCCAGACGGCCGAGAACCGGGCGTTGAACCCGGCCGGCGCCTCGGCCAGCCGCCACACCCGCACGTCCTTCGGCAGCCGCCCGGCAAGACGCTTCAGCAGCTTCTCGCGGTGCTCGGCCCACAGCCCGGCCGGCAGATCCACGTGCGCCACCTGCCCGCGGGCGTGCACCCCGGCGTCGGTCCGCCCGGCCACGGTCAGCTCGTACGTCTGCGTCGACCGCGTCACCGTACGCAGCGCGTCCTCGATCTCGCCCTGCACGGTCCGCTTGCCGCCGGCCTGCTTGGCCCAGCCGTGGAAGGCGGTGCCGTCATAGGAGAGGTCGAGACGGATACGGACATGCCCGGGCTGTACTTCGTCACTCACGGAAACATCCTCTCAAGTACGCGAAAGCGGGCCCGCCCCGAAGGGCGGACCCGCTTCACGTCAGGCGGAGCCTCAGGCGTCCTTGGACTCCTCGGCCGGAGCCTCGGTCTCCTCGGCCTTGGTCTCCTCGACCTTGGCCTCCTCGGACTCCTTGACCGCGCGCTTGGTGGCGGCCTCGGCCTCGCCCACGGCGTTCTGCTGCACCGTCAGCGCCTCGACCAGCTCGATGACGGCCATGGGCGCGTTGTCGCCACGGCGGTTACCGATCTTGGTGATGCGGGTGTAGCCACCGGGACGGTTCTCGTAGCGCGGGCCGATCTCGGTGAAGAGCGTGTGGACGATGCTCTTGTCCGTGATGACCTGGAGCACCTGGCGGCGGTTGTGAAGGTCGCCCTTCTTCGCCTTGGTGATCAGACGCTCGGCGTACGGCCGCAGGCGGCGGGCCTTCGCCTCGGTGGTGGTGATGCGGCCGTGCTCGAAGAGGCTCTTCGCCAGGTTCGCGAGGAGGAGCTTCTCGTGCGCGGCGCCGCCGCCCAGACGGGCACCCTTGGTGGGCTTCGGCATGTTCTTTCTCCTGTGTGTCTGCCCCGGCCGTATCAGGTACCGGAGTCAGTATCCGAGCAGACGGTTGTCTGTCGGAGATCCGGGAACGGCCCGCGGGGGTCGCTCCCGGAAAACGCTCGGGGAGAGCCTCAGTACTGCTCGGTCTCCACGAACCCGGCGTCCGCGTCGTCGTCGGCGCCGAAGGCGTCCGCGGCGGCGGTCGGGTCGAATCCGGGCGGGCTGTCCTTCAGGGCCAGGCCCATGCCGGCCAGCTTCGCCTTGACCTCGTCGATGGACTTCGCACCGAAGTTGCGGATGTCCAGCAGGTCGGCCTCGGAGCGGGCGACCAGCTCGCCCACGGAGTGGATGCCCTCACGCTTGAGGCAGTTGTAGGAGCGGACGGTGAGTTCCAGCTCCTCGATCGGCAGCGCGAGGTCGGCGGCGAGCGCGGCGTCCGTCGGGGACGGACCCATGTCGATGCCCTCGGCGTCGATGTTCAGCTCGCGGGCGAGACCGAACAGCTCGACCAGCGTCTTGCCCGCGGAGGCCATGGCGTCACGCGGACGCATCGCCTGCTTGGTCTCGACGTCGACGATCAGCTTGTCGAAGTCGGTGCGCTGCTCGACACGCGTGGCCTCGACCTTGTAGGTGACCTTGAGAACCGGCGAGTAGATGGAGTCGACCGGGATACGGCCGATCTCCTGGCCCACCTGCTTGTTCTGCACGGCGGAGACGTAACCGCGACCGCGCTCGACGGTCAGCTCCATCTCCAGCTTGCCCTTGCCGTTGAGCGTGGCGAGGACGAGGTCGGGGTTGTGCACCTCGACACCGGCCGGCGGCGCGATGTCGGCGGCGGTGACCAGACCCGGGCCCTGCTTGCGCAGGTACATCACGACCGGCTCGTCGTGCTCCGAGGAGACGACCAGCTGCTTGATGTTGAGGATCAGGTCGGTGACGTCCTCCTTGACGCCCGGCACGGTGGTGAACTCGTGCAGCACGCCGTCGATCCGGATGCTGGTGACGGCGGCACCGGGGATCGAGGACAGGAGGGTACGGCGCAGGGAGTTGCCGAGGGTGTAGCCGAAGCCCGGCTCCAGCGGCTCGATCACGAACCGGGAGCGGAATTCGTCGACGACCTCTTCGGTCAACGAGGGACGCTGAGCGATCAGCATGTGTGGATCAGATCCTTCTTTCGTGGACGCCCGCTATTTGACGCCCGACGGAAACCGCGCCCGGTGAAAAGCGCGGGTACTGCAAGGGTACGGGCGGCACGACCCGAAAGAGCCGTACCGCCCGGGACCACAGACAGCCGGAGCCTCAGACGCGGCGGCGCTTCGGCGGACGGCAGCCGTTGTGCGGGGTCGGGGTGACGTCCTGGATGGAGCCGACCTCGAGACCCGTGGCCTGGAGGGAGCGGATCGCGGTCTCGCGACCGGAGCCCGGGCCCTTCACGAACACGTCGACCTTGCGCATGCCGTGCTCCTGCGCGCGACGGGCGGCCGACTCGGCGGCCATCTGCGCGGCGAACGGCGTGGACTTCCGGGAGCCCTTGAAGCCGACGTGGCCGGCGGAGGCCCAGGAGATCACGTTGCCGGACGGGTCCGTGATCGAGACGATCGTGTTGTTGAACGTGCTCTTGATGTGCGCGTGGCCGTGAGCGACGTTCTTCTTTTCCTTGCGGCGCACCTTCTTGGCAGCGCCCTGACGACCCTTGGGGGGCATCTATTAACTCCTACGGGAGGTGGTCGGTCCTACAGCGAAGACCGTGGACAGGTGTCCGCTGCGGACTACTTCTTGCCCGGCTTCTTCTTGCCGGCGATGGCGCGACGCGGGCCCTTGCGGGTACGGGCGTTGGTGCTGGTGCGCTGACCGCGGACGGGCAGACCGCGACGGTGACGGAGACCCTGGTAGGTACCGATCTCGACCTTGCGGCGGATGTCGGCCTGGATCTCGCGACGGAGGTCACCCTCGGTCTTGATGTTGTTGTCGACGTACTCGCGGATCGCGACGAGCTGCTCTTCCGTCAGGTCGCGGACGCGGGTGTTCGGGTCGACGCCGGTCGCAGCCAGCGTCTCCTTGGAAAGGGTCCGGCCGATGCCGAACACGTAGGTGAGCGCGATCTCCACGCGCTTTTCGCGCGGGATGTCGACACCGGAAACGCGTGCCATTCAATGGCTCCTGGTGAATCTTCGGAGGTCTTCCACAGAACCGGCTCCCGGCCGCCGTACTAGGTACGAACCGGGTCCCCGGCCTCCGAACCGGGGGTGTCGAGCTGGACCGCTCGGGTTCTGCGTATGAACATATTCAGCTCGCGTCGCGCGAAACTCTGCGATAGCGGTGCAGAGGGTGGTCGTGCGTCAGCCCTGGCGCTGCTTGTGGCGCGGGTTCTCGCAGATGACCATGACCCGGCCGTGACGGCGGATCACCCTGCACTTGTCGCAGATCTTCTTGACGCTCGGCTTGACCTTCATGGGGTGAGGTTCTCCGGGTCAGTGCCAGCGCTCCGGGCGGGCCCGGGGCTCGGGCAAGATCTACTTGTACCGGTAGACGATCCGGCCACGCGTCAGGTCGTACGGAGACAGCTCCACCACGACCCGGTCGTCAGGGAGGATGCGGATGTAGTGCATACGCATCTTGCCGCTGATGTGTGCCAGGACCTGGTGGCCGTTCTGGAGCTCGACCTTGAACATGGCGTTCGGAAGAGACTCGACGACAGTGCCCTCGATCTCGATGGCACCTTGCTTCTTGGCCACGCTTCGCCCTTCGAATCGACTACCTTGATCGACTCTGACGTGCACCGTTTGTGAGCATGCAGGCATGCGGGTGCACAAGAGCCGACGAGTCAGTCTACGTCGGCGCACCCGGAAAGGCGAATCGAGGAAGTCTGCCCCAACGGGGTGATCCCTATGCGAGCGGGTCCGGAGCGGCCGTGACGCCGTACTCGGCCAGCTTGGCCCGGCCGCCGTCGGGAGCCGTCAGGACCAGCGGGCCCTGCTCGGTCAGGGCGACGGAGTGCTCCCAGTGCGAGGACCAGGTGCCGTCGGTCGTGATGACCGTCCAGTCGTCGGAGAGGACCTCGGTCTTCGGGGTGCCGAGCGAGACCATCGGCTCGATCGCCAGGCAGAAGCCGGGCACCAGCTTGGGGCCCTTGCCGCGGCGGCGGTCGACGTAGTTCAGCAGGTGCGGGTCCATGTGCATCTCGGTGCCGATGCCGTGGCCGCCGTAGTCCTCGATGATCCCGTACCGGCCGCCGCCCGGCTTGGGCTGGCGGCGGATGTACGTCTCGACCGCCCGGGAGATGTCGACCAGGCGGTTGCCCTGCTTCATGGCCGCGATGCCGGCCCACATCGACTCCTCGGTCACCCGGGACAGCTCGATCAGCTCCGGGGCGTGCCCGGAGCCCACGAACGCCGTGTAGGCCGCGTCGCCGTGCCAGCCGTCGACGATCGCGCCGCAGTCGACGGAGATGATGTCGCCGTCCTTGAGGACGACGTCGTCGGAGGGGATGCCGTGCACCACGACGTCGTTCACGGAGGTGCAGATGGTGGCCGGGAAGCCGCCGTAGCCGAGGAAGTTCGACTTGGCGCCGTGCTCGGCGAGCACCTTGCGGGCCACCTCGTCCAGGTCCCGGGTGGTCGCGCCGGGCACCGCGGCCTCGCGCGTGGCCGCGTGGATGGCGGCTACGACCAGGCCCGCCGCCCGCATCTTCGCGATCTGCTCGGGGGTCTTGATCTGCACCATGGGGGCCTGCGCTCTCCGTCACTCACGTCGGCTGGGTGTACCTGTACAACAGTACGGCCGCGGCGCCCAGGGAGGGCACCGCGGCCGGGAGGGCCGGGAGCTACTTCTCGGCCTTCTCGCGCTTGAGGGCCTCCAGGGCCCGCTGCGTGATCTCGTCCACCGGGCCCAGGGAGGAGATCGTGACGACCAGGCCCTGCGCCTTGTAGTAGTCGATGATCGGCTCGGTCTGCGTGTGGTAGACCTCGAGCCGCTTGCGGACGGTGTCCTCGGAGTCGTCGTCGCGCTGGTACAGCTCGCCGCCGCACACGTCGCAGACGCCGTCCCGCTTCGGCGGGCTGTAGGTCACGTGGAAGACGTGCGCCGAGTCGTTGCGGCAGATGCGCCGGCCGGCGATCCGCTTGACGACCTCGTCCTCGGGGACCTCCAGGTCGAGCACGGCGTCCAGCGTGATGCGCTCCGTGCGCAGCAGCTCGTCCAGCGCGCCGGCCTGCTGCACGTTGCGCGGGAAGCCGTCCAGCAGGAAGCCCTGGGCCGCGTCCGGCTGCTCCATCCGGTCCTTGGCCATCGCGATGGTCACCTCGTCCGGGACGAGGTTTCCGGCGTCCATGTAGGACTTCGCCAGTCGGCCCAGCTCCGTCTGCCGGCTGATGTTGGCCCGGAACAGGTCTCCCGTGGAGATGTGCGGGATGGCCAGCTTCTCTGCGAGCCGGACGGCTTGCGTTCCCTTACCGGCACCCGGCGGCCCGACGAGGACGATACGCATCAGCGGAGGAACCCTTCGTAATTGCGCTGCTGGAGCTGGCTCTCGATCTGCTTCACCGTCTCGAGGCCGACACCCACGATGATGAGGATGCTGGTCCCGCCGAACGGGAAGTTCTGGCTTGCCCCGAAGCCCACCAACGCCATTGTCGGTACGAGAGCGATCAGACCCAGATACAGCGAACCCGGCCAGGTGATCCGGTTGAGCACGTAGCTCAGGTACTCAGCGGTCGGTCGGCCAGCCCGGATGCCCGGGATGAAGCCACCATACTTCTTCATGTTGTCGGCTACTTCCTCGGGGTTGAAGGAGATAGCGACGTAGAAGAACGCGAAGAAAACGATGAGCAAGAAGTACGTAGTGATGTAAATCGGGTGGTCGCCCTTGGTGAGGTTCTGCTCGATCCAGGTCTTCCAGCCCGACTTGCCTCCCGCGAACTGCGCCACGAGCGCCGGGATGTAGAGCAGCGAGGAGGCGAAGATGACCGGGATCACACCCGCCTGGTTCACCTTGAGCGGGATGTACGTGGACGTACCGCCATAGGAGCGGCGGCCGATCATCCGCTTGGCGTACTGCACCGGGATGCGGCGCTGGGCCTGCTCGACGAAGACGACGAGCCCGACCATGACCAGGCCCACCGCGATGACCGTGCCGAACTCGATCCAGCCGCCGGCCAGCGTGCCCTGCTTCTTGATGGCCCACAGCGCGGACGGGAAGGTCGCGGCGATCGAGATGAACATCAGGATCGACATGCCGTTGCCGATGCCGCGGTCGGTGACCAGCTCGCCGAGCCACATCACGACGGCGGTGCCGGCGGTCATGCAGATGACCATGGTGATGGTCGTGAAGATCGCCTGGTCCGGGACGATGCTCGTGGCGACCGAGCAGCCGTTGAAGAGGGCGCCGCTGCGGGCGGTGGCGACCAGACCGGTGCCCTGGAGGATCGCGAGCGCCACGGTGAGGTAACGGGTGTACTGCGTGATCTTCGCCGTGCCCGCCTGGCCCTCCTTCTTCAGGGCTTCCAGGCGCGGGATGACCACGGTCAGCAGCTGAAGGATGATGCTGGCCGTGATGTACGGCATGATGCCGAGCGCGAAGACCGTGATCTGCAGCAGGGCGCCGCCACTGAACATGTTCACGAGGCCGAACAGGCCCTGGTTGCCCTGCGCCTCGGTCACACACTGCTGGACGGCCTGGTAGTTGACGCCGGGGATCGGGATGTGGGTACCGACGCGGTAGACCACGATGATGCCCAGCGTGAAGAGCAGCTTCTTGCGCAGGTCGGGCGTCCTGAACGCCCGGGCGAACGCGGTGAGCACGGTGCCTCCTGCGACCCCCGCGCAACTGCGTCAAGGGTGACGGTCTGAGGTTCGACGAATACGAAAAAGAACAGTGCAGGCCACCATACCGGCGACACTGCCCCCCTAGGAACGACCAACCGGGGATACCTCATTGTGAGGTATCCCCGGTCGGGATCGTCTACATCATCGAGGCGTCGTCCGAAGGACTCAGACGAGCTCGGTGACCGTGCCGCCGGCAGCGGCGATCTTCTCCTTGGCGGAGCCGGAGACGGCGTCGACCGTCACCTGCAGCGCCACGGAGATCTCGCCCTGGCCGAGGACCTTGACGAGGCTGTTCTTGCGAACGGCACCCTTGGCCACCAGGCCCTCGACGGTGACCTCGCCACCCTCGGGGTAGAGCGCGGCCAGCTTGTCGAGGTTCACGACCTGGTACTCGGTCTTGAACGGGTTCTTGAAGCCCTTCAGCTTCGGGAGACGCATGTGGAGCGGCATCTGGCCACCCTCGAAGCTCTCCGGAACCTGGTAGCGGGCCTTCGTGCCCTTGGTACCACGACCGGCCGTCTTACCCTTCGACGCCTCACCACGACCGACACGGGTCTTGGCGGTCTTGGCGCCGGGGGCGGGACGGAGGTTGTGGATCTTGAGCGGGTTGTTCTCCGCCATGATCAGTCGACCTCCTCGACCGTCACGAGGTGGCGGACGGTGTGCACCATGCCGCGGAACTCGGGACGATCCTCCTTGACGACCACGGTGTTGATCCCCTTGAGACCAAGCGACCGCAGAGTGTCACGGTGGTTCTGCTTGCTGCCGATGTAGGACTTGACCTGCGTGATCTTGAGCTGCGCCATGATTACGCACCCGCCCCGGCACGCGCACGCAGCAGGGCCGCAGGAGCGACGTCCTCCAGGGGCAGACCGCGGCGGGCCGCGATCTCCTCGGGACGCTGCAGGCCCTTGAGGGCCGCAACGGTCGCGTGCACGATGTTGATCGCGTTGTCGGAGCCGAGCGACTTCGACAGCACGTCGTGGATACCGGCGCACTCGAGCACGGCACGCACCGGACCACCGGCGATCACACCGGTACCCGGCGACGCCGGCTTGAGCAGCACGACACCGGCCGCCTTCTCACCCTGGATCGGGTGCGGGATGGTGCCCTGGATGCGGGGGACCTTGAAGAAGTGCTTCTTGGCCTCCTCAACGCCCTTGGCGATGGCGGCCGGCACCTCCTTGGCCTTGCCGTATCCGACACCCACGGTGCCGTCACCGTCGCCCACCACGACCAGCGCGGTGAAGCTGAAGCGACGACCACCCTTCACAACCTTGGCGACGCGGTTGATCGCGACGACGCGCTCGACGTACGCGGTCTTCTCGGCGGCAGCAGCGCCGCCGTCACGGCCCTTCCGGTCCCGCCGCTCGCCGCCACCGGCACCGCTTCCGCGGCGCTGGGGTCCAGCCATTGGATTACCTCTCTCTTTCCGCTAGCTACAAGCGGCTCAGAACTTGAGCCCGGCCTCGCGGGCGGCGTCCGCCAGGGCGGCGATGCGCCCGGCGTACTGGTTGCCGCCTCGGTCGAACACGACGGCCTCGACACCGGCGGCCTTGGCACGCTCGGCGACCAGGGCGCCGACCTGCTTGGCCTGCGCGGACTTGTCGCCCTCGCCACCGCGGATCGACGCGTCCAGAGTGGACGCCGACGCCAGGGTGTGGCCCTTCAGGTCGTCGATCACCTGCGCCACGATGTGGCGGTTGGAGCGGGTCACGACCAGACGGGGGCGCTCCGCCGAACCGGACACCTTCTTGCGGATCCGGATGTGACGGCGCTTGATCGCGGCGCGCTTGTAGGCGTCGCCCTTGAGGATCTTCTGCCCGTATGCCATGGCTTACTTACCCGCCTTTCCGACCTTGCGGCGGATGACTTCGCCCTCGTACTTGACGCCCTTGGCCTTGTACGGGTCGGGCTTGCGCAGCTTGCGGATGTTGGCCGCAACCTCGCCGACCTTCTGCTTGTCGATGCCCTCGACCGAGAAACGGGTCGGGTTCTCCACCTTGAAGGTGATGCCCTCGGGGGCCTCGACGACGATCGGGTGGCTGTAACCGAGAGCGAACTCCAGGTTGGAACCCTTGGCGGTCACTCGGTAACCGACACCGCTGATTTCGAGCTTCTTCACGTAACCCTGGGTCACGCCGGTGATCATGTTCGCCACCAGCGTGCGCGAGAGGCCGTGCAGGGCCTTGCTCTGACGCTCGTCGTTCGGGCGCGTCACCTGGAGGGTGCCGTCCTCGCCCTTAGCGATGTCGATGGGCGCGGCAACGGTGTGGGTCAGCGAGCCCTTGGGGCCCTTGACCGAAACCGTCCGGCCGTCGATGGTGACGTCCACGCCGGCGGGAACCGCGATGGGGAGCTTGCCGATGCGCGACATAGCTGTTTCCTCCGTTCCCTTCTGCTACCAGACGTAGGCGAGGACTTCCCCACCCACGCCCTTCTTGCCGGCCTGCTTGTCGGTGAGGAGCCCGTGCGACGTGGAGATGATCGCCACGCCCAGGCCGCCGAGCACCTTCGGCAGGTTGGTGGACTTCGCGTACACCCGGAGACCGGGCTTGGAGATCCGCTTGATGCCCGCGATGGAGCGCTCACGGTTGGGGCCGAACTTCAGCTCCAGGACGAGGTTCTTGCCGACCTCGGCGTCCTCGACCTTCCAGCCCGTGATGAAGCCCTCCTGCTGGAGGATCTCCGCGATGTGAGACTTGATCTTGGAGTGCGGCATCGACACCGAGTCGTGGTACGCCGAGTTCGCGTTCCGCAGACGCGTCAGCATGTCTGCGATCGGATCAGTCATGGTCATGAATTGGCCTGTGGCCTTTCTCGCCGGGGTTTCCTATATGCGCCATCCCTCTCCCCGTACTTCTGCAGACGGGACGGGTGCGGCGCGGGGACCTACGGCGTAGTAAGCAATCTTTCAGCGGACGGATGTCCGCGGGCGATCCGGGGCGGCAGAGCCCAACCCCACAAGCCTAAGGCATGCGGGTGCCGGGCCCTGCCGGTCCGGTTTGCTTACCGAGAGGTCCCAGAATCCCTGTGGTCAGGGATTACCAGGAGCTCTTGGTCACGCCCGGCAGCTCGCCGCGGTGAGCCATCTCACGAAGGCACACGCGGCAGAGGCCGAACTTGCGGTAGACGGAGTGCGGACGACCGCAGCGCTGGCAGCGGGTGTAGCCACGCACACCGAACTTGGGCTTGCGAGCAGCCTTCGCGATGAGAGCCTTCTTCGCCATCTCGCTCACGCCTCCTTGAACGGGAAGCCGAGGTGACGGAGAAGGGCACGGCCCTCTTCGTCGTTGGTCGCCGTGGTCACCACGGTGATGTCCATACCCCGGACGCGGTCGATCTTGTCCTGGTCGATCTCGTGGAACATGACCTGCTCCGTGAGACCGAAGGTGTAGTTGCCACGGCCGTCGAACTGCTTCGGGGACAGGCCGCGGAAGTCGCGGATGCGCGGGAGCGCCAGCGACAGGGTGCGGTCCAGGAACTCCCACATGCGGTCGCCACGGAGCGTGACATGGGCACCGATCGGCTGACCCTCGCGCAGCTTGAACTGCGCGATGGACTTGCGGGCCTTGGTGACGGCCGGCTTCTGACCGGTGATGGTGGTCAGGTCGCGGATCGCGCCCTCGATCAGCTTCGAGTCACGGGCGGCGTCGCCGACACCCATGTTGACCACGATCTTGACGAGGCCGGGAACCTGCATGACGTTCTCGTACTTGAACTCGTCACGCAGCTTGCCCGCGATCTCCTCGCGGTACTTCTGCTTCAGGCGCGGAGTGGTGGTGGTAGCCATCAGATGTCCTCACCCGTCCGCTTGGCAACGCGGATCTTGTTGCCCTCTTCGTCGAAGCGGTAGCCGACACGCGTGACGACCTTGTTGCCGTCCTTCTCCACGACCAGCTGGACGTTGGAGACGTGGATCGGCGCCTCGGTGGTCACGATGCCGCCGGCCTGGGAGCCGCCGGCCGTCGGACCGGCCTTCGTGTGCTTCTTGACCCGGTTGACACCCTCGACCAGGACACGGTCCTCGCGCGGGTAAGCGGCAATGACCTTGCCCTGCTTGCCCTTGTCCTTGCCGGTGATGACCTGGACCAGGTCGCCCTTCTTGATCTTCATGCTTACAGCACCTCCGGCGCGAGCGAGATGATCTTCATGAACTTCTTCTCGCGCAGCTCCCGGCCCACCGGGCCGAAGATGCGGGTGCCGCGAGGGTCGCCGTCGTTCTTCAGAATGACGGCGGCGTTCTCGTCGAAGCGGATGTACGAGCCGTCCGGACGGCGGCGCTCCTTGACGGTGCGAACGATGACCGCCTTGACGACGTCACCCTTCTTCACGTTGCCACCGGGGATCGCGTCCTTGACGGTGGCGACGATGACGTCACCGATGCCCGCGTAGCGGCGACCGGAGCCACCGAGCACACGGATGCAAAGGATCTCCTTCGCACCAGTGTTGTCGGCGACACGCAGTCGCGACTCCTGCTGGATCACGTCTATCTCCTGATCGTCTGCCGGTTCCCCGGGGGCCGCCTCTCAGCGGCCCCCGGAGCCTGGCGGAACTGACCTGCGGGGTCTGCCCCGCAGGAATTACTTGGCCTTCTCGAGGATCTCTACGACGCGCCAGCGCTTCGTCGAGGACAGCGGCCGGGTCTCCATGAGGAGGACACGGTCGCCGACACCCGCGGCGTTCTGCTCGTCGTGCGCCTTGAGCTTGTTCGTACGGCGGATGACCTTGCCGTACAGCGCGTGCTTGACACGGTCCTCGACGGCGACGACGACGGTCTTGTCCATCTTGTCGCTGACGACCAGACCCTCGCGGGTCTTGCGGAAGCCGCGCGCTTCCTTGTTCTCAGTCACGTTGCTCTCGCTCATGCGTTCTCCACCGTTTCGATGCCCAGCTCACGCTCGCGCATCAGGGTGTAGATCCGCGCGATGTCCTTACGGACGGCCTTCAGCCGACCGTGGTTTTCGAGCTGACCCGTGGCCGCCTGGAAGCGGAGGTTGAACAGCTCTTCCTTGGCCTCGCGGAGCTTCGCCAGAAGCTCCTCGTTGCCCAGCTCGCGCAGCTCGGACGCCTTGGTACCGGCCGACATCACGCTTCACCTGCCTCGCGCTTGACGATCCGGCACTTCATCGGCAGCTTGTGGGCCGCACGAGTCAGCGCCTCACGGGCGATCTTCTCGTTGGGGTACGACAGCTCGAACATCACACGTCCGGGCTTGACGTTGGCGATCCACCACTCCGGCGAACCCTTACCGGAACCCATGCGGGTCTCGGCCGGCTTCTTGGTGAGGGGACGGTCCGGGTAGATGTTGATCCAGACCTTGCCGCCACGCTTGATGTGACGGGTCATCGCGATACGAGCCGCCTCGATCTGGCGGTTCGTGACGTAGGCCGGGGTCAGCGCCTGGATGCCGTACTCGCCGAACGCAACCTGCGTTCCACCCTTGGACATACCGTTGCGCTTCGGGTGGTGCTGCTTGCGGTGCTTGACCCTACGGGGGATCAGCATGACGGTCAGGCCTCCGTTCCGGTGCTCTCAGCCGGAGCGGCGGCGGGAGCCTCGGCCTTGGGGGCCTCGGCGCCGGCAGCCTGCTGCGGCTTGCGACCGCGCCCGCCACGCTCGCCGCCACGGCCACCACGGGCCGGGCGGTCGGCGCCACCACGGGCCGGGCGGTTACCCGCACGGGCCGCAGCGTTCTCGGCGCGGACCTCGGCGATGTTCTTGACGTCGCCCTTGTAGATCCAGACCTTCACACCGATGCGGCCGAAGGTCGTCTTGGCCTCGAAGAAGCCGTAGTCCACGTTCGCACGGAGCGTGTGCAGGGGCACACGGCCCTCGCGGTAGAACTCCGAGCGGGACATCTCGGCGCCGCCGAGGCGGCCACCGCACTGGATCTTGATGCCCTTGGCGCCGGCCTTCATGGCGGACTGCATGCTCTTGCGCATGGCCCGACGGAAGGAGACGCGGGAGGAGAGCTGCTCGGCGACGGCCTGGGCCACGAGCTGAGCGTCCGTCTCCGGGTTCTTGACCTCGAGGATGTTCAGCTGGACCTGCTTGCCGGTCAGCTTCTCCAGGTCACCGCGGATGCGGTCGGCCTCGGCGCCGCGGCGGCCGATGACGATGCCCGGGCGGGCGGTGTGGATGTCCACCCGCACGCGGTCACGGGTGCGCTCGATCTCGACCTTGGAGATGCCGGCGCGCTCCATGCCGGACGTCATCATCCGACGGATGGCGACGTCTTCCTTGACGTAGTCCTTGTACAGCTTGTCGGCGTACCACCGCGACTTGAAGTCGGTCGTGACACCGAGCCGGAACCCGTGCGGGTTTACCTTCTGGCCCATTACCGGGTTCCTTCCTTGCTGCTGACGACCACGGTGATGTGGCTGGTCCGCTTGCGGATCCGGTAGGCACGGCCCTGGGCACGCGGCCGGAACCGCTTCAGGGTCGGGCCCTCGTCGACGTAGGCCTCGGAAATGACGAGGCTGTCGGCGTCGGTGTGGTCGTAGTTGTGCGCGGCGTTGGCGATGGCGCTGTCGAGCACCTTGCCCACCGGCACCGAGGCGGCCTGCGGAGCGAATCGCAGGACGGCCTGGGCCTCCGTGGCGTTCATGCCACGGATGAGGTCCACCACGCGGCGGGCCTTCATGGGCGTGACGCGGATGTACCGCGCCTGGGCCCTGGCTTCCATGGTTGTCCCTTCAGTTACTTACGTGTCTGAATGCGATCCGCTACTAGCGGCGCTTCGACTTCCGGTCTTCCTTGACGTGACCCCGGAAGGTGCGCGTCGGCGAGAACTCGCCGAGCTTGTGGCCGACCATCGACTCGGTGACGAACACCGGGATGTGGGTCTTGCCGTTGTGCACCGCGATCGTGTGACCGAGCATGGCCGGGACGATCATCGAGCGACGGGACCAGGTCTTGATGACGTTCTTGGTGCCGGCTTCGTTCTGGGCGTCCACCTTCTTGATCAGGTGGTCGTCGACGAAGGGCCCCTTCTTCAAGCTACGAGGCATCTCAACCCGTCCTTAGCGCTTCTTGTTCGTCTTGCGGCGGCGGACGATGTACTTGTTCGACGCCTTCTTGGGCGAACGAGTACGGCCTTCCTTCTTGCCCCACGGGGACACGGGGTGGCGGCCACCGGAGGTCCGGCCCTCACCACCACCGTGCGGGTGGTCCACCGGGTTCATGACCACACCACGGACGGTCGGGCGAACGCCCAGCCACCGCTTGCGGCCCGCCTTGCCCCAGTTGATGTTGCTCTGCTCAGCGTTGCCGACCTCGCCGACGGTGGCGCGGCAGCGGACGTCGACCAGGCGGATCTCACCGGACGGCATGCGCAGGTGGGCGTAGGCGCCCTCCTTCGCGAGCAGCTGCACGGAGGCACCGGCGGAGCGGGCGAACTTGGCACCGCCACCGGGACGGAGCTCGATCGCGTGGATCGTGGTACCGACCGGGATGTTGCGGAGGGCCAGGTTGTTGCCCGGCTTGATGTCGGCCCCGGGACCGTTCTCCACGGTGTCGCCCTGCTGCAGGTTGCGCGGGGCGAGGATGTAGCGCTTCTCGCCGTCCGCGTAGTGCAGCAGCGCGATGCGCGCGGTGCGGTTGGGGTCGTACTCGATGTGCGCGACCTTCGCCGGCACGCCGTCCTTGTCGTGACGACGGAAGTCGATCACTCGGTAGGCGCGCTTGTGTCCGCCACCCTGGTGGCGAACGGTCACACGACCGGCGTTGTTACGGCCGCCCTTGCTGTGCAGCGGGCGAACCAGCGACTTCTCCGGCGTGGACCGCGTGACCTCGACGAAGTCGGCGACGCTGGCGCCACGACGGCCAGGAGTCGTCGGCTTGTACTTGCGGATTCCCATTTCTCAGTCCTCGTCCGATATCGGACGATCCTGACCGCTTACGCGGTCGGACCGCCGAAGATGTCGATACGGTCGCCCTCGGCGAGGGTCACGATCGCGCGCTTGGTGGCGGCACGCTGACCGAAGCCGGTCTTCGTGCGCTTGCGCTTGCCGGCGCGGTTGATCGTGTTGACCCCGGTGACCTTGACGTCGAAGACCGCCTGGACGGCCTGCTTGATCTGGGTCTTGTTGGCGTTCGGGTCGACGATGAACGTGTACTTGTTCTCGTCGAGGAGCGCGTAGCTCTTCTCCGAGACGACCGGCTTCAGCAGGACGTCACGGTGGTCCGTGTACGACTTGCTCAGCGGGGTCTCGACGGTGTTCTTGCCCTCGGTGGCGTGGCGACGCGCCTTGGCGACGCGCGCGGCCTTGGCGGCCTTGGCGGCCTTCGAGGCGATAGCGGGGTGACGGATGGCCATCAGACCTCGCTCCCTTCGGTGTCGTTGGCCTTCGGGCCGGCGACGAAGGACTCGAAAGCGGCCTGGGTGAAGACCACGTCGTCCGAGACGAGAACGTCGTACGTGTTCAGCTGGCCCGGCTCCAGGATGTGCACCTGGGGCAGGTTGCGGGCGGACAGCCACGCGGCCTCGTCGGAGCGGTCGACGACCAGGAGCAGGTTCTTGCGCTCGCTGATCTTGCCGAACAGGCTCTTGGCGGCCTTCGTGCTGATGTTCGCGCCCTCGACCACGCCGGAGACGACGTGGATGCGGTTGTGACGCGCCCGGTCGGTGAGGGCACCGCGCAGGGCGGCGGCCTTCATCTTCTTCGGGGTGCGCTGCGAGTAGTCGCGCGGCACGGGACCGTGCACGACGCCACCACCGGCGAACTGCGGCGCGCGGGTCGAACCCTGACGGGCGCGACCGGTGCCCTTCTGGCGGTACGGCTTCTTGCCGCCACCACGGACTTCACCGCGGGTCTTGGTCTTGTGCGTGCCCTGGCGGGCAGCGGCCAGCTGCGCGACGACGACCTGGTGGATCAGCGGGACGCTGACCTTGGCGTCGAAGATCTCCGCGGGGAGCTCGACGGAACCGGCCTTGTCGCCCGCCGGCGAAAGGATGTCAACAGTGCTCATCGGTTACCTCAGGCCCCCTTGGCCGCGGTGCGGACCAGGACGAGGCCGCCGTTCGGACCGGGAACCGCGCCCTTGATGAGCAGCAGACCCTTCTCCGCGTCAACGGCGTGGACGGTCAGGTTCTGGGTGGTGACCCGCTCGTTGCCCATGCGACCCGCCATGCGGAGGCCCTTGAACACGCGGCCCGGGGTGGCGCAGCCACCGATGGAACCGGGCGAGCGGTGCTTGCGCTGGGTGCCGTGTCCGGCGCCGAGGCCCTTGAAGTTGTGACGCTTCATGACACCGGCGAAGCCCTTGCCCTTGCTCTTGCCGGTCACGTCGACCTTGATGCCGGCCTCGAACACCTCGGCGGTGATCTCCTGGCCGAGGGTGTACTCGCTGGCGTCAGCGGTACGGATCTCGACGAGGTGGCGGCGGGGAGTGACGTCGGCCTTGGCGAAGTGGCCCTTGAGGGGCTTGTTCACCTTGCGCGGGTCGATCTCGCCGAACGCGATCTGGACGGACTCGTAGCCGTCGACGTCGTTCGTGCGGACCTGGGTGACGACGTTGGGGCCGGCCTTGACGACGGTGACCGGAACAACACGGTTGTTCTCGTCCCACACCTGCGTCATGCCGAGCTTCTCGCCCAGGATGCCCTTGATCTGCTTAGCCATCTTTCAGATCACCGGCCTCAGAGCTTGATCTCGATGTCGACACCGGCCGGGAGGTCGAGTCGCATCAGAGAGTCAACGGTCTTGGGGGTCGGGTCGAGGATGTCGATCAGGCGCTTGTGCGTGCGCATCTCGAAGTGCTCGCGCGAGTCCTTGTACTTGTGCGGCGACTTGATGACGCAGTACACGTTCTTCTCAGTGGGCAGCGGCACCGGGCCCGCGACCGACGCACCAGTGCGCGTCACCGTCTCGACGATCTTCTTCGCCGAAGAGTCGATGACCTCGTGGTCGTAGGCCTTGAGCCGGATGCGGATCTTCTGTCCCGCCATGGCTACTCAGTAGTCCTGTCTCTCTAACGCTCTGGAACCCGGTGTTTCTTTTGCGTGACTCTCGGTCCTCCGACCCACGCGGTCGGGCGTGTCGCTCTCCCGCTGACACAGATGTCCCTTGTCCGGACATCATCCCTGCGGGATTGACACGGCCCTTCCGGAACCGCGGACCGGGAGCCTCGGGCCCACCGGGCGCCTGGCCGGTATCGCGCTCACACTTCCCGGAAGATTCCCGTACGTCCGCCCCAGCGCTGCCCGAGGGCAGTTAGGGCGACGAGTACTGTGGGACTCGCTTCCGGTCCTCCCGGCGGGAGGCGCGCAGCATCAACACTCGACCGAGCAACTCGGACAGTCTGCCACACAGAGCAGCCCCTCCGCCAATCGAGCCGAAGAGATTACCCCGGGAGTGACGTAGGTCAAACCGGCGCGGGCCGAATCCGGGGTTGCCTACGCGTTCCGAGCGGCGTACGTCACAAAGTCGGCCCAGGCCGCCGGGGCGACGGCCAGCCGGGGGCCTTCGGCGTTCTTGGAGTCGCGGACGTGGATGGTGGCAGGGGTGGAGGCGACTTCGACGCAGTCGCCGGGTTCGTTGCTGCTGCTGTAGCTGCTCTTGAACCAGTGCAGGTCGACGGTCCTCATGGTCTCCCCTAGGCGTTCCGCGCGGCGTACGCCACGAAGCCGGCCCAGGCCCCCGGGGCGACGGCCAGCCGGGGGCCCTCGGTGTTCTTCGAATCGCGGACGTGGATGGCGGCGGAGGTCAGAGCGACCTCAATGCAGTCGCCAGCCTCGCTGCTGCTGCTGTAGCTGCTCTTGAACCAGTGCAGGTCCGCCGTGCTCATAGTCTCCCCAGCGCTCGCTCGATGAAAGCCTGCGACTCCCTCGGCGTGAGAGCCTGCGCCCGGATCATGCCATAGCGCAGTTCCAGGATTCGAAGATCCTTGGGGTTGGAGACCGGACGGCCGTTGAAAGCGCCGTCGGAGCGCCCGATCGCCGTTCCGTCGGCGAACTTCAGCACCTCGACCAGGCCCGACGCTCCGGCGTTCTCCTCCCGGTCGGTCGGCATGACCTGCAGCGTGACATTCCTCAACTGCGCTACCTCCAAGAGGTGTTCGAGTTGTCGGCGCAGCACCATCTTCCCACCGTAGGGACGTTCGAGCGTCACCTGCTCCAGAACGAAACTGAGTGTGGGGGCGGGCTCCCGCTGGAAGACGGCCTTACGAGCCATGCGCGCGGCAGTCTCTCGCTCCACCACGTCCTGGCCGTAGGCGGGTTGCCTCATCTCGAACAGCGCGCGCGCGTACTCCGGCGTCTGAAGCAGGCCATGGATGTTGTGGTTCCCATACGACAGCATCTCCACCGCCCGCCTCTCCAGCTCCGCCAGCTCCCGTACCTTCTTCGGGTACCGGGCCTTGCTCATGTCGTCCATGAAGGACCGCACGTGCCCCTGTGCCTTCAGGAACGTGTCCACCCTGTCCAGGAACTCCGGGCGGGCGATACGCGCGCCGCGCTCGATCTTGCGGATCATGTCCTCGCCGTAGCCCAGGGACCCCGCCAGCTCGGGCACGGTCAGGCCCGCCGCCTCCCGGCAGACCTTGATCAGGCGGCCCACCGCCTGCACCAGTGGCTCCATCTCGTCGCCCGGCTCGATGTCCCAGCCCGCCTCGTCCACGCCCTCGCTCATCGCTCCTCCTCCAACGCGCACTCGTACTCGTACAACGCCGGGACAGCCGAGACAGCCGAGACAAAGCGAGGACAGTCACCGTACGTACGGGCGTTATCACTCCCCCACGGAAGCAGATCCGGCCACGCTCAGTGATGTGAACCATGAAATGGCTGCCCCTGAAAACCAACTCGGCGTCCACTTCCGCACCTTCGACGTCCGGCTGTCGTCCACGCCGCGCGGCGCCCGGCTGGCCCGGCTGCTCGCCGAACAGCACCTGCGCACCTGTGGGCTGCCCGTGGAGACGGCGACGCAGATCATCGCCGAGCTGGCGGCCAACGCCGCCACCCACGGCCGCGTGCCCGGACGCGACTTCCAGCTGCTGCTCCACGTCGTCGGCGACCGGCTGCGCATCGAGGTGACCGACACCCGCGACGACCGTCTCCCCCGGCTGCGGTGCACGGCGCAGGACGGCGAGTCGGGGCGCGGGCTGCTGCTCGTCGAAGCCCTCTCCGACCGCTGGGGCGTCACCCTGGGCCGGCGCCCGCGCAAGACCGTCTGGGCCGAGGTCGTCCTGCCCGCACCGGGATCCGGCGCGCCGCGCTCCGGTGCCACGGGCGGTTTCCCGCCAGGAGGAGGACGAGGGTGAAAGGACCCGGCCAAGCCCCACCCCTCCCGCCCGGGAGGCGTGCCTGCGCTCGGCGCGACAAGACGACCTGGAGGAAGTTCAGGCCCTCCCGCTCTCCAGTGGGCCCAGGTACAGCTCCGGCAGGCCGCCCGTGTCTATCAGGAGGCGCTGGAGTACCACCGTCGGGTCGACCATCCAGAACTTCAGGCGGTGGACGCCCGGTGCGGTCACCGTGTGGCGGGTGGACGTGCGGTTGACGTTGTCCGATGTGTTGCGGGCCCACACCGTGTTCAGCGCGCCGTCGTCCGCGCCCGCCGTGATGTCCACCGTGCGGACCGGACCGTCGTCCAGGGAGACGCCGTAGAGCAGGCCCTGGACGCCGGGCAGCGCCGGGTTGCGCGGGGAGAGGTACGCCCAGACGGTCACCTCGGCCGGCGCGGACAGCAGGGTCACCTCGTACTCCAGGCGGGGCGAGGAGCCGCCCGGGGTGCGGGACGGGGACGTCACCGGCCAGGGCGTCATGCCCGCGCCCGTGCGGCCGATGCCGTCGACGCGGCGCCACCGGCCGACCGCCCGGTCGTAGTGCCCGGCGTCGACCGCCACATAGCCGCCCGCCTCCACGAAGCCCCGCGCGCCGTGCACCGGGGTCCCCTCGGCCACGCAGCCCACCGTCACCGAGGTCCCGGCGCCGGTCACCGTCAGCGTGGCCTCGGCGCGGCGGGCCGGGGCCCGGGACCAGTCCACCTCCACCTCCAGGCGGACCTGCCGCTCCACCCGGCCCCGGGGCCGGTCCACCCGCAGCCACGGCTCCGACACCCGCACCTCGTACGCGAACGGCTCGGCGCCCCGGTTGAACACCTCCACGTACTGCTGCGGACGGGTCTGGTACGGGCTGAACGGCGGCAGCAACGCGGCCCCGGAGGCGCCCCCGGGCCACCAGTGGCCCGCGTCCTCCGACCCGTCCACCGACACGCCCAGCCCCGCCGCCGCCGGCAGGTCCACGCGCCGCACCGCCGGGAAGAGGACGTCGGGCAGGGCCACGTTGTCCTTCTCGGGCTGCTGCCAGGGCGCGTTGGGCCCGTAGCGGTCGACGTCCCCGTAGTCGATGTGCGGCTGGGTCTGGAACCCCTGCCATTTGCCGTCCGCCACCCGGGTGCCGAACCGCTCGGCCAGGGCGAAGTCCCGGGCCAGGGCCGCTTCCGCGCGCGCCGCCCGCTCGTTCGCCGCCGCCCGGCCCTGCGCCGCGTACAGCAGGTTGGTGAACTCCGCCTCCCGCAGCTCGTACAGGTTCGCGGTCGCCGTGATCGCGTACCCGGCCAGTTCGAACCACGCGTCCCGCAGCCTCTCCGGCAGCCTGCGCTCCACGCGTTCCGCGCGGCGGCCCAGCTCGCGCCACTCCTCGGTGACCCGCTCCAGTTCCCGGTGCGCGAAGTAGTACGGGCTCTGCCGGTCGTCGTAGACCACCCGATCACCCGAGAGGGTGATCCGGCGGTTCAGCAGCTCCGGTTTGCGCCGGGCCTGGAGCCGGCCGTAGGCCGCCAGCAGCGAGGCGATCTCCGCCGCCTGCGCCTCGCCGAAGTTCTGCCGGGCATACCGCTCCTCCCAGGCGCCGAGCCGTTCCAGCGGCCAGGCGTCCGGGTTCCAGGCGTACGTCAGGAAGAACTCCGTGGGCAGTTCGTTGCCCTTGAGATCGCCGACGTTGGCCACCCACAGGCCGTGGTTGCCGTAGGCGTGCGCCTGGTGGAGCTGGTCCCAGACGTTGCGCAGGTTCGCGGTGTCGACCCACTTGTAGTTGCGGCCGGCGCCGACGTAGTCGAAGTGGTAGTACAGGCCGTAGCCGCCGGGGCGCGGGCCGTCCGGGTGCTTGCGGATGTTGCCCCAGTTGTCGTCGGTGAGGACCACGGTGACGTCGTCGGGTGCGCGCAGGCCCCGGTCCCAGTAGCGCTGCACCTCCTTGTACAGCGTCCAGACCTGCGGCGTCTCGGACGCCGGCCGGCCGGTCACCTCCTCGATGATGCGGCGCTGGTCGGCGATGATCTGCTGCATCAGCTCGATGCCGTCGCCGTCCGGCAGGCTCGTGTCGCCGTTGCCGCGCATGCCGAGGGTCACCACCCCCTCGAAGCCCTCGTCCACCATGCGCTGGATGCCGGCCCGCCAGTACGCGCGGACCGCCTCCGCGTTGCGCCGGTACGACCACTCCCCTGTGCCCCCGTAAGGGTCCGACCCGGAGCCCGCGTGCCGGTTCCACTCCTCGATGCCCCGCATCATCGGCGCCTCGTGCGAGGTGCCCATGACGATCCCGTACCGGGCCGCGGTGCGGTGGTTCTCCGGGTCGTCCTCCGCGAACGCCCGGCCCCAGACCGCCGGCCACAGGTAGTTGCCCTTCAGCCGCAGCAGGACCTCGAAGACCTTCGCGTAGAAGTCGGCGGTGAAACCGTTGGGATACCCGGGCGCCTTCCCCGGGCCGAAGTACGCCGGCGCCCAGGTGCCGAGCGCCGGGTTCTCGTCGTTGACGAAGACGCCCCGGTACTTCACCGCCGGGCTGCCCTGGGTGAAGCGGCCGGGCTTCACCCACACCGCCTCCCGGCGCGCCGGCGGCACGTCGTCCCACCAGTGCCAGGGTGAGACACCGATGCCGTAGGAGACGTCGTACGCCCCGAAGATCGTGCCCCGCGGATCGCTGCCCGCGATGACGAAGGCCCGCTCCACCCCGGGCAACGGCCGCTCCACGACCGTCTGGAGCGAGGTCTCCCACCGGCCGCTGATCCCCGTCACGTCCAGCTTCCCGGAGCGGATCAGGCCGTCGATCAGCGGGCTGCGGCCGATCGTGCCGAGCAGCACCGGGAAGCGGCCGATCGTCGTGCCCGGCCGGACCCCGGTCACGCGCGCGAGGTCGTCACGCAGGTCGCCCGCCACCCGTACGACCCCGGGGTGATCCTCCGGGCTCACCACTACGGGTGCGCCCACCAGTGAGAACACCCCGCCCGTGAACGAGATGTACGACCCCGGGTCCGTCACCCGCAGCCCCTCCCCCGACCCGGTCCCGGGCCCGGCCCCGGACCCGGACCCGGACGCGGCCTGGGACGCCGGTCCCGGCACCGCGGCCAGTCCGGCGCCCAGCACCGCCCCGCCCACGACCGACCTGCGGCTGACGTGCGCAGACGACATACGCCACTCCTCCCGTTCCCCACCCGCCTCTATTTGCTCAGCGGCATGACAAATACTGGGCGAGGCAACGGCGGCGGGGAACGGGTCGTACCCACCGAATACTTTCGAGCACCGTCCGCCGGCCCGCCCCCGGGACGGCCCGGGCGGGTCCGGGAACGCCGAAGAGGCCCGTACGACCGGAGTCGTACGGGCCTCCCCTTAGGTCAGATACCGACCTGAAGCAAGCGGAGCTTACTTCACGATCTTGGTGACCTGGCCGGCGCCCACGGTGCGGCCACCCTCACGGATGGCGAACTTCAGGCCCTCTTCCATGGCGACAGGCTGGATGAGCGACACCGTCATCTCGGTGTTGTCACCCGGCATGACCATCTCGGTGCCCTCGGGGAGGGTCACCACGCCGGTCACGTCCGTCGTGCGGAAGTAGAACTGCGGACGGTAGTTGTTGAAGAACGGCGTGTGGCGGCCACCCTCGTCCTTGGACAGGATGTAGGCCTGCGCCTCGAACTCGGTGTGCGGGGTGACCGAGCCCGGCTTGATGATGACCTGGCCGCGCTCGACGTCCTCGCGCTTGATGCCACGGAGGAGCAGACCGACGTTCTCACCGGCCTGGCCCTCGTCGAGCAGCTTGCGGAACATCTCGATGCCGGTGACCGTGGTGGTGGTCTTCTCGGTCTTGATGCCGATGATGTCCACGGTCTCGTTGACCTTCAGGACACCACGCTCGATACGGCCGGTGACGACCGTACCGCGACCGGTGATGGTGAAGACGTCCTCGATCGGCATGAGGAACGGCTTGTCGACGTCGCGCTCCGGCTGCGGGATCGACTCGTCGACGGCCTTCATCAGGTTGAGGACGGAGTCCACCCACTCCTGCTCGCCCTCGAGGGCCTTGAGCGCGGAGACCTTGACGACCGGAACGTCGTCGCCGGGGAACTCGTACTCGGAGAGGAGCTCACGGACCTCGAGCTCGACGAGCTCCAGGATCTCCTCGTCGTCCACCATGTCGGCCTTGTTCAGCGCGACGACGATGTACGGGACGCCGACCTGGCGGGCCAGGAGCACGTGCTCCTTGGTCTGCGGCATCGGGCCGTCGGTGGCGGCGACCACCAGGATCGCGCCGTCCATCTGCGCGGCACCGGTGATCATGTTCTTGATGTAGTCCGCGTGACCCGGGCAGTCGACGTGGGCGTAGTGACGCGCTTCGGTCTGGTACTCGACGTGCGCGATGGAGATGGTGATACCGCGCTGGCGCTCCTCGGGCGCCTTGTCGATGTTGTCGAACGGGGTGGCCTCGTTCAGGTCCGGGTACGCGTCGTGCAGCACCTTGGTAATGGCGGCCGTGAGGGTCGTCTTACCGTGGTCGATGTGACCGATGGTGCCGATGTTGACGTGCGGCTTAGTCCGCTCGAACTTCGCCTTCGCCACTGGGGTCCTCCTGTGGAGTGGTTCTGTACGCCTTACTTCATCGGCGCCAGGTGATCTTTGCTGTAAAGGCCCGGAACCCGGGGTATTCCTCCGCGTTCACGGCGGAATACCCCTGGAGGCTCCGGAGTCAAGCCTACGGCGTGTTAACGCGGTGCGTTACTCGCCCTTGGCCTTCGCGATGATCTCCTCGGCGACGTTCCGCGGAACCTCGGCGTAGGAGTCGAACTGCATCGAGTAGCTTGCGCGACCCGACGTCTTGCTGCGGAGGTCGCCGACATAGCCGAACATCTCCGACAGGGGCACCAGGCCCTTGACGACGCGGGCACCGGCCCGCTCCTCCATGGCCTGGATCTGGCCACGGCGGGAGTTGATGTCGCCGATGACCTCACCCATGTAGTCCTCGGGCGTGGTGACCTCGACGGCCATCATCGGCTCGAGCAGCACGGGGCTGGCCTTGCGCGCGGCCTCCTTGAAGGCCTGCGAACCGGCGATCTTGAAGGCGAGCTCGGAGGAGTCGACCTCGTGGTAGGCACCGTCGTGGAGGATGACCCGGACACCGGTCATCTCGTAGCCGGCGAGGATGCCGAACTGCATGGCCTCCTGCGCACCGGCGTCCACCGAAGGGATGTACTCCTTCGGGATACGGCCACCGGTCACCTTGTTCACGAACTCGTACGAGGTGTCGCCGCCCTCGAGGGGCTCGATGCCGATCTGCACCTTCGCGAACTGACCGGTACCACCGGTCTGCTTCTTGTGGGTGTAGTCGACGCGCTCGACGGCCTTGCGGATCGTCTCACGGTAGGCCACCTGCGGCTTGCCGACGTTGGCCTCGACCTTGAACTCGCGCTTCATGCGGTCCACGAGGACCTCGAGGTGAAGCTCGCCCATACCGCCGATGACGGTCTGGCCGGTCTCCTCGTTGGTGTGCACCTGGAAGGAGGGGTCCTCCTCCGCGAGACGCTGGATGGCGACACCCAGCTTCTCCTGGTCACCCTTGGACTTGGGCTCGATCGCGACCTCGATGACCGGCGCCGGGAAGTCCATGGACTCCAGGATCACCGGGTTCTTCTCGTCGCAGAGCGTCTCACCGGTGGTGGTCTGCTTCAGGCCCATGACGGCGACGATGTCGCCGGCGCCCACCGAGTCGATCTCCTCACGCTTGTTCGCGTGCATGCGGTAGATCTTGCCGATGCGCTCCTTGCGGCCCTTGACGGAGTTCAGCACGGCGGTGCCGGACTCCAGACGGCCGGAGTACACGCGGACGAAGGTGAGCTTGCCGAGGTGCGGGTCGCTCATGATCTTGAACGCCAGCGCCGACAGCGGCTCATCGTCGGACGGCTTGCGCTTGACGACCTCGTCCGCGTTGTTGACCGCGTGGCCCTCGATGGCCTCGATGTCGACCGGGGACGGCAGGTAGCGCACGACCGCGTCGAGCAGGGGCTGGACGCCCTTGTTCTTGAACGCGGTACCGCAGAACACCGGGGTCACCGTGGTGCCGGTGCCCTTGCCGGAGGCGATGGTGATACGACGGATCGCGGCGTACAGCTGCTCCACGGAAGGCTCCTCGCCCTCCAGGTACAGCTCCATGATCTCTTCGTCGTTCTCGGCCACGGCCTCGAGCAGCTTGCCGCGCCACTCCTCGGCAGCCTCGGTGTGGGTGTCCGGGATGTCGACGATGTCGTACATCTCGCCCTTGGTGGCCTCGGCGGACCACACGAAGGCCTTCATCGTCACCAGGTCGACGACACCCTTGAAGTCCGCCTCGGCACCGATCGGCAGCTGCATGACCAGCGGCTGCGCGCCCAGGCGGTCGGAGATCATGTCGACGCAGCGGTGGAACTCGGCACCGGTGCGGTCCAGCTTGTTGACGAAGCAGATACGCGGCACGCCGTAGCGGTCCGCCTGACGCCACACGGTCTCGGACTGCGGCTCGACGCCGGCGACACCGTCGAACACCGTCACGGCACCGTCGAGCACACGCAGGGAGCGCTCCACCTCGACGGTGAAGTCGACGTGACCCGGCGTGTCGATGATGTTGATGGTGTGGTCGACGTTCTCCAGCGGCCAGTGACAGGTGGTGGCAGCAGAGGTGATCGTGATGCCACGCTCCTGCTCCTGCTCCATCCAGTCCATGGTGGCAGCGCCGTCGTGGACCTCACCGATCTTGTACGACACACCGGTGTAGAACAGGATCCGCTCGGTGGTGGTCGTCTTGCCCGCGTCGATGTGGGCCATGATCCCGATGTTCCGGACCCTGGCCAGGTCAAGTGAAGTGGTAGCCATAAGGCTTCAGTCTTCTCTCGGTCTCGATGTGGGTAGCGACTACCAGCGGTAGTGCGCGAAGGCCTTGTTGGACTCGGCCATCTTGTGGGTGTCCTCGCGCTTCTTCACGGCCGCACCGAGGCCGTTCGAGGCGTCGAGAAGCTCGTTGAGCAGGCGCTCGGTCATGGTCTTCTCGCGACGGGCGCGGGAGTAACCGACCAGCCAGCGCAGCGCCAGGGTGCTGGCACGGCCGGGCTTGACCTCGACCGGCACCTGGTAGGTGGCGCCACCGACACGGCGGGACTTGACCTCGAGGGTCGGCTTGATGTTCTCAAGAGCGCGCTTCAGCGTGATGACCGGGTCGTTGCCGGTCTTCTCGCGCAGGCCCTCCATGGCGCCGTACACGATGCGCTCGGCGGTGGAGCGCTTGCCGTTCAGCAGCACCTTGTTGATCAGGGAGGTCACCAGAGGAGAACCGTAGACCGGGTCGATGATGACCGGGCGCTTCGGGGCGGGGCCCTTACGAGGCATTCTTACTTCTCCTTCTTGGCGCCGTAACGGCTGCGAGCCTGCTTGCGGTTCTTGACACCCTGGGTGTCGAGCGAGCCGCGGATGATCTTGTAGCGAACACCCGGCAGGTCCTTCACACGGCCGCCGCGCACGAGCACGATGGAGTGCTCCTGCAGGTTGTGTCCCTCACCCGGAATGTAAGCGGTGACCTCGATGCCGCTGGTCAGACGCACACGCGCGACCTTGCGGAGGGCCGAGTTCGGCTTCTTCGGGGTGGTCGTGAACACACGCGTGCAGACGCCGCGACGCTGGGGCGAACCCTCGAGTGCGGGCGTCTTGTTCTTCTCGACCTTGTCCTGCCGGCCCTTCCGGACCAGCTGCTGGATCGTAGGCACTACTTCTCCGGTTTCTGTGTGCCGATGTACAGCTAACCTGGAACGTCGCCGACCCACGCGGTCGGGTGTGTCGAATCCGTGAGACTCCCCGCCGCAAGGCGAAAAGGGCGCAGATTACGGTGGCCGCTCGTGGCTCGCCATACGGTTCACAGGCACGCACAGGAGCCAGGGCACACCCCAGGCACAAGGTCTGAGCGTACCTACCTCATGGACTTCGGTCAAAACAAATGGGACTCACGCCGACACGCCGGTCCCTCCAGTCTGCTCCTCGCGATTCGTCCGCGCTTGTCCGGCGGCCTCCCGACTGGCCGAAACGCGCTCTTCACCCACCGGCGCTCTTGCGCGTTCAGTACGTTGATGCGCCCGCTGCGGACTTCCGGGGGATGAGCATGACAACCATGACGACAAGGACGCCGGTGTACTCGCCGGACGACGGCGGTCTGGACGACCGGGTGCCGTTCCTGGCCAGGCTGGAGAGCGAGGACCGCTCGGCGCTGCTGGCGCTCGGCACGGCGCTCACCTTCACCGCGCGCGTGATCCTGCTGCACCAGCACGAGCCCTCCTCGCACGTGCTGTTCCTGGTCGACGGCTGGACCAAGGTCACCGCGTCCGCCGCCAACGGCTACGAGGCGCTGCTCGCCCTGCGCGGCCCCGGCGACATCATCGGCGAGTCGGCCGCGCTGACCGGACGGCCGCGGTCGGCGACGGTCACCGCGCTGGAGCGGGTCCGGGCGGTGGCCGTCGAACGGGAGCGGTTCCGGGAGTTCCTGGGCGCCTCCCCGGCCGCCTCCTTCGCCCTGCTCGGGCTCACCTCGGACCGCACCCGCGCGGCCGACCGGCGCCGGCTGGAGTTCGCGTCGCTGAGCGTGCGGGAACGGCTCGCCGTGCTGCTGCTCGACCTCGCCCGCACCCACGGCCGGCGCGTCCCGGACGGCATCGAGCTGGCCGTCCCGCTCAGCAAGCAGGAACTCGCCGGTTCCGTCGGCGCCTCCCGGGAGATGGTGCAGCGGCTGCTGAAGGAGCTGCGCGACAAGGAGGCGGTGGTCACCGGCCGGCGCACCCTGCTCATCCGCCGCCCGGACATCCTGCGCCGCATCACCGCGACGGCCCCGGCCGGCCCGCCGGCCCCACCGGCCCCGTTTGTCCCGTCCGACCCGTCCAACCCGTCTGTCCCGCCGCTCCCGGGTCCCCGCGAGGAGTGACGGCGCGGGCGGCGGGCTTTCCCCGGACATCACGGGCGTCACAGGAGCCCCAGGCGTCCCGGGGGTCGTTCTGTGCACACGGTCACAGTCGGTGTGGGTCATCCGCCCTCACCACCGCGGCCTTCCGGCGGCCACGCTGCTGCCCTGCACACCGCCCCCGTCCGAGAGGCCGCCATGACCGCCGATCCCGTGATCCGCACGATCCTGCTGCTGGACATCGAGAGGTTCAGCCACCGGGACGACGTCGAGCAGGCCTACCTGCGCCGGATGCTCTACGACATCACCGACCGCGCGCTGCGCAGCGCCGACATCGACGAGACGCTGCGGCTGCGCGCCGACCGCGGCGACTCGGTGATGGAGCTGATCGACGCCAACGCCTCCGTCACGGCGCTGCTGCGGGCCCTGCTCACCGAGGTGCCGGTCCAGCTGCGGGCGCTCAACCGCATGGCGTCCAGCTCGGCGCAGATCCGGCTGCGCGGAGTCGTCGCCAGCGGCTTCGTGGCCATCGACGAACACGCCGGCTGGGTCGGCTCGGACCTGAACCACGCCGTCCGGCTGCTGGACGCCGAGGTGCTGCGCCGTGCGCTGCGCGAGCGCGCCGACGACTTCGCGCTGTGCGTCTCGGACGCCCTGTACACGGGAGTCGTCCGGCACGACCACCCCGGTGTCCCGGCCGACGGCTTCCACCGGACGACCGTGGCGAGCAAGAACGGGCCGCTCACGGCCTGGCTGTACGGACCGGTACCCGGCGGCGCGACGGGCGGGGCGGCCGGCCGCGCGCCGGGGACCGGCACGGACCACGGTGACCGGGGGGAGGAGCCGGCGCCGGGCGGATCGGGGGACCGCCCGGCGCCGGCCGCGCCACCCCGGGCCACCGCCGCCGGGAACCACCCGGCGCCCGAGGCGCGGTGGCCCGCCCCGGCACCGGGCCCCTGCTTCCGCGGCCCCGTGACGATCGGCGGCGGCACGGTGCACGGCGACCAGAACAACGTCACCGGCAACCAGATCACCGGGACCGTCCGGCTGGGCGGCCGCGGCCGGGACCGGGGTGAGGACGCGTGAGCGAGGCCCAGCCGGACCCCGGCTCCCCGGCCGGCCCCGCCGCCGAGCCCGCTCCCGGCGAGGCGCCCGCGGAGCAGCACCCGGCCGCCGACGCCGGCGAGGAGAACGAGGAGCGCGACCAGCCGCAGGACCCGTGGGCCGCCCGGCGCGACCTGGCCGACCACAGCCCCCGGACCATGAACATCGGCGCCCGGACCCGGTTCGGCGGCGGCACCGTGCACGGCGACCAGAACAACCTGGCCGGCAACCAGATCACCGGCGACGTGTTCCTCGGCGGCAAGACGGAGATCCACTGGAGTCTCGCCGGCCTGTCCGGGGCGGCCGCCGTCTCCGGCGAGGTGCCGCCGCAGCGGCTGGAGCGGCTGGACGCGTCGTTCACCGCCGCCGAGGAGACCGTCCGGGAGCTGCTGGACCGGCTGCGCCGCGACCGCGTGCTGGTGCTGTCCGGCGCCCGCTTCTCCGGCCGCAGGACGGCGGCGCTGGTGCTGCTGCACCGGCTCGGCGCCGTACCCGTGCACGTCCTGGACCGGGACACCGCCCCCGGCTCCCTCGCCGACCGGCTCACCGGCTCGGACGGACAGGTGCGCGGCTATGTGCTGGGCGACCTGGCCACCCGGCGCGGGAACCCGCTGCGCGAACCGCACCTCCTGGCCGCACGCGGCCGGCTCGCGGAGCAGGACGCGTACCTGGTGATCACCGTGAGCCACACCGCCGTACTGGACGACGTCGACGACGTCCGCTGGGAGCCGCCGGCCGGGGCCGAGGTGCTGGCCGCGCACCTGCGCACGCTCGTGGACCCGGACACCGCCGCCGGCCTGCTCCGCCTCCCGGCGGTCGGCGACTTCCTGGCCCGCCGCCACCGGCTGCGCGAGACGGCCGGCTTCGCCCGGCTGCTGGCCCGCCACGCCGCCGCCGAGGTGACCGAGGACGCGGTCGGGGCGTTCTCCCGCGCCTCACTGGAGAACCAGATCCAGGAGTGGTTCGAGGAGGACGAGAGCACGCTCCACCTGCGGGACAAGGCGTTCCTGGTGGCCCTCGCCGCGTTCGACGGCGGCCCGTACGCGCTGACCGCCGAACTCAGCGACCTGCTCTACCGCCAGCTACTCAAGACCCAGCACCCGCACCAGCCCGCCGAGGTCCCCGTCTTCGGCACCCACATCGACAAACGGCTCCAGCTCGCCCGCGCGGAGGGCTACGAGGAGGACGAGCACACCGAGTGGGGCCCGGTGACCCAGTACAAGGCGAAGTTCCTCGACGAGCGGGTCTCCCTCGTGCTGCTGCGCCTGGTGTGGACCGGTCATCCGTCGGCCCGGCCCGCGCTGATCGAATGGCTCCGCCGGCTCGCCGGCGACGGCCGCCCGCTGGTCCGCACCCGCGCCGCCGCCACCGCCGCCGTCCTCGCCCGCACCGATCTGCCCTCCGCGATGGCCCTGGTCATCGAGCCCTGGGCCACCTCCCGCCTGTTCCGGCACCGGCTGGTCGCGGTCAACTCCCTCGCCCTGGCCCACCTCGTCGGCACGCCCAACATCCCGCGCATCCTGGACGACTGGTCCAGGGCCGACGACCGCGCCCTGACCTGGGTGGCGGCCCGGGCGTACGCACTGATCGGCCCGGAGCTGCCCGGGCAGGCGCTCGCCGCGCTGCGCGAGGCCGCCCGCCGCCTGCACGACGGTCCCGGCGGACCCGAGGAGTCCGACGCGGAGATGGTGCGCGAACTGTCCGACGCGGTCGCGCTGCTGCTGCTCTCCCCCGCGCACGACCAGGTCCTCGTGGAGCTGCTGACGCACCTCGACGACGACCCCGCGGTGCGCGCGCTCACGCTCACGGCCTTCGTCAACGCCTGCGGCCGCCCGGCGGAGGACGGCGACGAGGACGACCGGCCGGCCGTCCTCGCCTGGTACGCCGGCGCGGCCGCCGACGGCTCGGGCGCCGCCGGCGGCCTGGCTTTCCTGTGGCGCGAGGCGCTCGCGGACCGGCACACCACCCGGGACGCGCTCAAGACCCTGGGCGACTGGGTGCTGACCGCCGAGCGGTCGCCCGCCACCGAGTGGGCGCTCGCCGCCCTGCTGCCGCACCTCGTCACCACGCCCACCGAACACCGGCGGCTCGGCCATCTGCTGCGCACCATGCCCGGCCGGGACGGCGCGCCGCCCCCGCGGGTCGCCACCCGCCTGCTGAC
Organism: Streptomyces sp. NPDC017095; assembly: GCF_044332325.1. Classification (NCBI taxonomy): domain Bacteria; kingdom Bacillati; phylum Actinomycetota; class Actinomycetes; order Kitasatosporales; family Streptomycetaceae; genus Streptomyces; species Streptomyces sp. NPDC017095. The sequence continues at coordinate 199,312 of NZ_JBIROU010000009.1, read as the reverse complement.
CACGCTCCCGCCCCGCTGACGGTCCCTTCCGCGCACGGGACCGTCCGCGCGCACGACCGAGCACGTCCCCGAGGAGACCCACCATGCCCGCTTTCTCCCGCCCGCCCGAGTGGCAGCAGCCGGCGGACCGGCACAGCCGGCTGTCCGACCCGGTGCTCACCGTGCGGCAGCTCTCCCGCTTCGAACTCTCGCTCAAGCACGTCGTCCGCATCGACCACGCGCTGGTGTTCGCCACCCCGAAGGGCGGCTACGACGCGTTCCTCCCGCCGCACCGCCCCACCCGCGCCGAGATCGCCGCCCGCCGCTACACGGCCGTGTACGAGGTCGACATGGGCGTGCATCCCTTCACCGGCACGTTCACCCTGCCGAGTGACAACGACGCGTTCGAGTTCACGGCCGAGGTCGACTTCTCCTGGCAGGTGCTCGATCCGGCCCGGTTCGTGCGCAGCGGCCACCGGGACGTGCCGGGGCTGCTCGCCGGCACGCTCCAGCAGGCGGCCCGGCCGGTGTCCCGCCGGTTCGCCATCGCCGACAGCGGGGCGGCCGAACGGGAGCTGCTGACCGCCCTGACCCCGCTCGAACCGCTCGGCTCGGAGGTGGGCCTCCAGGTCACCTGGACCCTGCGGCTGCGGCGGGACCAGGCCGCCATCGAGCACCAGCAGCGGCTCCTGGCGATCGACCACTCCGCCGTCGAGCAGATCCGCGTGGCCCGGCGGGGCGCCGAGATCGACACCGAACTGGACCACCGGGCCCGGGCACAGGACCGGCTGCACCTGGAACGCGCCATGGACTACGGCCGCCAGCACCAGGAACTCGCGCTGCAGCAGCAGCACTGGCAGCAGGAACAGGCCATGCTGCACGGCGCGCAGCAGCACCAGCTCGCCGTGCAGCAGGCGCAGCACGCCCTGGCGATGCAGCAGTACGAGGCCCAGAAGGTGGCCTTCTACCAGTGGCACCTCCAGCAGGGCGGAGTACAGGCCTGGGCCCTGCATCTCGCCGAGCACCCGCAGGACACCGGTCTGGTCATGACCGCCATGCGGGAGGACCAGCTCCGCATGATCCAGGCCCAGATGGACCTGGTGAAGGAGCTGCTGGCCGGCGACAACGCGGAGAAGTTCGAGCTGGAGGGCCCCAAGCAGCTGGCCCTGCGCACGGTCACGGACATCCTCAACCAGCGCCTGCCCGGCGTGGCCCAGAACCCGCCGCTGGTACCGCCGGGCCCGGCGCCGGGTGCCGGGCCGGTGCCGGGCGCGATCACCGACGGCACCGCGGTCTCCTCCGACGAGGCGGGCGATGCGCAGGACGACGACGAGGCGCCGGCCGGAAAGAGTCCGTCGCCGGGGGCAGCGGAGAACCCGCCAGTGCCGGCCGCCGGGCAGGACGCCGAAGCCGGACAGGGGGTCGGGCAGGAGGCGGTGCCGCAGGTCCCGCCGCAGCCCTCGTACACGCCGCCGCACACCCCGCCCTACACGCCGCCGTACCCGCCCCGACAGGCTCCGTACACGCCCGCGCAGGTCTCGTACGCGACCCCGCAGCCTCCGTACGCTCCTCCGCACGCCCCGTACTCTCCCCCGCAGCCTCCGTACGCGACCGCCCAGACCCCGTACGCGGCCCCTCAGCCTCCGTACGCGGCTCCCCAGCCTCCGTACGCGGCCCCGCAGGCGCCGTACGCGCCGCGGGCGGCTCAGCCCGCCCAGGAGGCCGAGGCGGCACCGGCTGGGTATCCGGCGCAGCCCGGCGGCTGGTACCCGCCGCCCATGCCCACCTCGCCGCCGGCCCCGGCCGCCGGCTGGCAGCCGCCGCCCGGGTACGGCTCCGTGCCGACCGCTCCCCCGCAGCCGCCGGCGGCCGGGGCACCGGAGCAGCCTCTGCCGGCCCCCGAGGGCGGGGCCGCCGTATGACGGCTCCCGCGCCCCCGGACGGCACCGCCGACCCCGCGCTCGCCCGGCTGCGGCTGTGCGAGCGCCTGCTCGCCGACCTGCGCACCGAGATAGCCCGGGCCGACAGCAAGGCCGCCGTGCTGGTCGCCGCGCTCGGGATGACCGCCGGACTGCTCAGCGGGGTGCTGGCCGGCCGGGACTGGACCCCGGGCCGGCTCTCCGCCGCCGGGGCCGCCTTGTGGTGGGCCGGGATCGTCTGCCTGCTGTTCTCGCTGTTCGCCCTGCTGCTCGCCGTCCTGCCGCGCTACCGGCCGGGTTCCTGGGCGCCGGGGCAGCCGCTGTCGTACTTCGGCGACATCCGGCAGGCCGCACGCGCGGGCCGGCTGGAGACGGCGGTCGACGACACCCTCCGCGACCCCGCCGCCGGTCTGCTCGCCTCGCTGGCCGAGAACAGCGGGATCGCCGCCCGGAAGCACCAGTGGATCCGCTCCGGCCTGATCGCGTTCTGCGCCGGTACGGCCCTGGTGCCCGCCTCGCTGCTGCTCGGCTGACCGGACCGCGGCCGCCGTCCCCCTCCACCGAAGGAACGCCAGCATGACCCACCCGCCCGTCGCACCGGAGTACCCCGAGCCGCCCCGCCACCCGCCCGCATCCCCGAGCCATCCCGCGCCCGCGTACCCGCCGTACCCGGCCGCCGCGTCGTACCCGTCCTCCCCGCCGCCCTCGTACCCGTCGTACCCCCGGCCGCCGCACGCCGCCGCCCCGGCGCCCCCGCAGGCCCCGGCCCGCCCGGCTCCTCCCGCGGCTCCCCCGCCGTACCCGCCGTCCGTGCCACCGCTGCCGCCGGGTGGCGGGCCGGGTGACATCGGTGCCGGCGATCCCCGGCACCCGCACCACATCAGCACCGACCACGGCCGGGTGCACATCGCCGCCCAGCAGCGCCGTACCGACGCCACCGCCGTCGGGAGCCTCCTGCTGCACCTGCCGAACCTCCTGGGCAGCCTCCTCGTCGTCGCCCTGGTCTCGCTCCTCTTCGGCCGCCTGGGCTTCCTGGTGGTCCTGGTCTGGCTGGCCAGCGGCGCGCTCGTCTTCCACCGCCCCACCGAAAGCGCCCTCGCGCGCCATGTTCTCCGGCTGCGCTACCCCACTCCCCGGGAACGCGCCACACTCGAACCGGTCTGGCACGAGGTGACGGCCCGCGCCGGGGTCGACGGCCGTTCCTACGAGTTGTGGGTCGAGGACAGCGACCACCTGAACGCGGTCGCCGCGGCCGGACACATCGTCGGCGTCACCCGGTTCGCCCTGGACCGGCTGCCCAACGGGGAACTCGCCGCCGTCCTGGCGCACGAACTCGGCCACCACGTCGGCGGCCACGCCTGGGCCGGACTGCTCGGCTACTGGTACGCGCTGCCGGGCCGGCTCGCCTGGCGGCTGCTGCGGACCGTGACCGCCGTGCTGTACAAGCTGTCCCGGGCCTTCTCCTGCGCGGGCGTCGTCTCCTTCACCGCGATCGTCGGCGTCTTCGCGTTCGCCACGATCAGCTTCCTGTACGGCCTGCCGCTGCTGATCCTCGCGGTGCCGTACGCCCTCGCCGCCGTCGGCCGGCGGGCCGAGCTGCGCGCCGACCAGCACGCGGCGGCCCTCGGCTTCGCTCCCATGCTGGCGGCGGTCCTGGAGAAGATGCACCACGAGGAACAGCAGGTCCGCGCCGCGCTCACCGCCCGCAACGGCGGTGTCCCGGTCGCCCGGAGCCCGCTCGCCAAGCTGCTGACCTCGCACCCGGACTACCACACCCGGCTGCACCGCCTCCGGCCCTACCTCGCACCGCCGCCGTACCTCGCACCGCCGCCCCACGCCGCGCCGCCGCGCCGCTGAGCGCGCCCGGACACGCCGAAGGGCGGCCACCCCGTCACGGAGTGGCCGCCCTTCAGACTGCTCGCTTACTGGTTGTACGGACCGTAGTCGTAGTCCTCCAGCGGGACGGCCTGGCCGGAGCCGGTGCCGAACGGCGAGTAGTCGATGTCGTCGTAGCCGACGGCCGAGTACATCGCGGCCTTGGCCTCCTCGGTCGGCTCGACCCGGATGTTGCGGTAGCGGGACAGACCCGTACCGGCCGGGATGAGCTTACCGATGATGACGTTCTCCTTGAGGCCGATGAGGCTGTCGGACTTGGCGTTGATCGCCGCGTCCGTCAGGACTCGGGTCGTCTCCTGGAAGGAGGCGGCCGACAGCCAGGATTCCGTCGCCAGCGAGGCCTTGGTGATACCCATCAGCTGCGGACGACCGGAGGCCGGGTGACCGCCCTCCTGGACCACACGACGGTTCTCCTGCTCGAAGCGGGAGCGCTCGACCAGCTCGCCGGGCAGCAGCTCGGCGTCACCGGACTCGATGATCGTCACGCGGCGCAGCATCTGCCGGATGATGATCTCGATGTGCTTGTCGTGGATCGACACACCCTGCGAGTTGTAGACCTTCTGGACCTCGCCGACCAGGTGGACCTGGACGGCACGCTGGCCCAGGATGCGCAGCACGTCGTGCGGGTTGGTGGCACCCACGGTGAGCTGCTGGCCCACCTCGACGTGGTCGCCCTCGCGGACCAGGACCTTGGCACGCTTGGAGATCGGGTACGCCGTCTCGTCGCTGCCGTCGTCCGGCGTGACGACGATCTTCTTGGTCTTCTCGGTCTCCTCGATGCGGACGCGGCCGCTCGCCTCGGAGATCGGGGCGACACCCTTGGGCGTACGGGCCTCGAACAGCTCGACGACACGCGGCAGACCCTGGGTGATGTCGTCACCGGCCACACCACCGGTGTGGAAGGTACGCATCGTCAGCTGGGTACCGGGCTCACCGATGGACTGGGCGGCGATGATGCCGACCGCCTCACCGATGTCGACCAGCTTGCCGGTGGCGAGCGAACGGCCGTAGCACATCGCGCAGGTGCCGACGGCGGACTCGCAGGTCAGGACCGAGCGGGTCTTGACCTCCTCGACGCCACGGCCGACCAGCTCCTCGATGAGGACGTCGCCCAGGTCGGTGCCGGCCGGGGCCAGCACCTGGCCCTCGACCACGATGTCCTCGGCGAGGCAGCGCGCGTACACGGACGTCTCGACGTCCTCCGCCTTGCGCAGCACGCCGTCGGCGCCGCGCTCGGCGATCCGCAGCCGCAGACCGCGCTCGGTGCCGCAGTCCTCCTCGCGGATGATGACGTCCTGCGAGACGTCGACCAGACGACGGGTGAGGTAACCCGAGTCGGCCGTACGCAGAGCGGTGTCCGCCAGACCCTTACGCGCACCGTGCGTGGAGATGAAGTACTCCAGCACGGACAGGCCCTCACGGAACGAGGCCTTGATCGGACGCGGGATGGTCTCGTTCTTCGCGTTCGACACCAGACCACGCATACCGGCGATCTGCCGCATCTGCATCATGTTTCCTCGGGCACCCGAGTCAACCATCATGAAGATGGGGTTCGTCTTGGGGAAGTTCGCGTTCATCGCCTCGGCGACCTCGTTGGTCGCCTTGGTCCAGATCGCGATGAGTTCCTGCGTGCGCTCTTCCTTGGTGATCAGACCGCGCTCGTACTGCTTCTGGACCTTCTCGTCCTGCGCCTCGTAGCCCTTGACGATCTCCTTCTTCGCCTCGGGAACGACGACGTCGGAGATGGCCACGGTGACACCGGAACGGGTCGCCCAGTAGAAGCCGGCCGCCTTCAGGTTGTCGAGCGTCGCCGCCACGATGACCTTGGGGTAGCGCTCGGCCAGGTCGTTGACGATCTCGGAGAGCTGCTTCTTGCCCACCGAGTAGTCGACGAACGGGTAGTCCTCGGGCAGCAGCTCGTTGAAGAGCGCGCGGCCCAGCGTGGTGCGCAGGCGGAACGAGTCGCCCTGCTGCCACTCGGGCTCGCCCTCTTCGCGGGCCGGCGGGGTCCAGCCGCGCGGCGGGATGGTGCCCACCGGGAAGCGGATGTCGACCGGCGACTGCAGCGCCAGCTCACCGGCGTCGAACGCCATGATCGCCTCGGCCGTGGAGCCGAACGCGCGGCCCTCGCCCTTGGTGTCACGCAGCTCGCCGTCGGTGGTGAGGAAGAACAGACCGAGGACCATGTCCTGGGTCGGCATCGTCACCGGACGGCCGTCGGCCGGCTTGAGGATGTTGTTCGAGGACAGCATCAGGATGCGGGCCTCGGCCTGCGCCTCCGCGGACAGCGGCAGGTGCACGGCCATCTGGTCACCGTCGAAGTCCGCGTTGAACGCGGTGCAGACGAGCGGGTGGATCTGGATGGCCTTGCCCTCGACCAGCTGCGGCTCGAAGGCCTGGATGCCGAGGCGGTGCAGGGTGGGAGCACGGTTCAGCAGCACCGGGTGCTCGGCGATGACCTCTTCGAGGACGTCGTACACGACGGTGCGGCCGCGCTCCACCATGCGCTTGGCGCTCTTGATGTTCTGCGCGTGGTTCAGGTCGACCAGGCGCTTCATCACGAACGGCTTGAACAGCTCCAGCGCCATCGCCTTGGGCAGACCGCACTGGTGCAGCTTCAGCTGCGGGCCGACGACGATGACGGAACGCGCCGAGTAGTCGACTCGCTTGCCGAGCAGGTTCTGCCGGAAACGGCCCTGCTTGCCCTTGAGCATGTCGGACAGCGACTTCAGCGGACGGTTGCCGGGGCCCGTGACCGGGCGGCCGCGGCGGCCGTTGTCGAAGAGCGCGTCGACGGCCTCCTGGAGCATGCGCTTCTCGTTGTTCACGATGATCTCGGGCGCGCCGAGGTCGAGAAGCCGCTTCAGGCGGTTGTTGCGGTTGATGACACGGCGGTACAGGTCGTTCAGGTCGGAGGTCGCGAAGCGGCCACCGTCCAGCTGCACCATCGGACGCAGGTCCGGCGGGATGACCGGGACGCAGTCCAGGACCATGCCCTTGGGGCTGTTGGAGGTCTGCAGGAACGCGGAGACGACCTTCAGCCGCTTCAGGGCGCGGGTCTTCTTCTGGCCCTTGCCGGTGCGGATGATCTCGCGGAGGCGCTCGGCCTCCTCCTCCAGGTCGAAGGACTCCAGGCGCTTCTGCAGCGCCGCGGCACCCATCGAACCGTCGAAGTACGTGCCGAAGCGGTCGCGCAGCTCGCGGTAGAGCAGCTCGTCGCCCTCCAGGTCCTGGACCTTGAGGTTCTTGAACCGGCTCCACACCTCGTCGAGGCGGTCGATCTCGCGCTGCGCGCGGTCGCGGAGCTGCTTCATCTCACGCTCGGCGCCCTCGCGCACCTTGCGGCGCACGTCGGCCTTGGCACCCTCGGCCTCCAGCTCGGCCAGGTCGGCCTCCAGCTTCTTGGCCCGGGCCTCCAGGTCGGCGTCACGGCGGTTCTCGATCTGCTGGCGCTCGACCGAGACGTGCGCCTCCAGGGAGGGCAGGTCGCGGGTGCGGCGCTCCTCGTCGACGTACGTGATCATGTACGCCGCGAAGTAGATGACCTTCTCGAGGTCCTTCGGCGCCAGGTCCAGCAGGTAGCCGAGGCGCGAGGGGACACCCTTGAAGTACCAGATGTGGGTGACGGGCGCGGCCAGTTCGATGTGGCCCATCCGCTCACGGCGCACCTTGGCACGCGTGACCTCGACGCCACAGCGCTCGCAGATGATGCCCTTGAAGCGGACGCGCTTGTACTTGCCGCAGTAGCACTCCCAGTCCCGGGTCGGACCGAAGATCTTCTCGCAGAAGAGTCCGTCCTTTTCGGGCTTGAGGGTGCGGTAGTTGATGGTCTCGGGCTTCTTGACCTCGCCGTGGCTCCACTGACGGATGTCGTCAGCGGTAGCCAGACCGATCCGGAGCTCGTCGAAGAAGTTGACGTCGAGCACTATGCGTCAATCCCTCTCAGGGTTTGTTAAGTCTGTGGTCTGAAACGGGGGCCTGGGGGTCGGCGGGGCCCTGATGGGTCAGAGCCCCGCCGGACTCCCGTCAGACCTCTTCGACGCTGCTCGGCTCGCGCCGGGACAGGTCGATACCGAGCTCCTCCGCAGCGCGGAAGACGTCCTCGTCGGTGTCGCGCATCTCGATGGACATACCGTCACTCGACAGCACCTCCACGTTCAGGCAGAGCGACTGCATCTCCTTGATGAGCACCTTGAAGGACTCGGGGATGCCGGGCTCGGGGATGTTCTCGCCCTTGACGATGGCCTCGTAGACCTTCACGCGGCCGGTGACGTCGTCGGACTTGATGGTCAGCAGCTCCTGGAGCGCGTACGCGGCTCCGTAGGCCTCAAGTGCCCACACCTCCATCTCGCCGAACCGCTGGCCGCCGAACTGGGCCTTACCGCCCAGGGGCTGCTGCGTGATCATCGAGTACGGGCCGGTCGAGCGGGCGTGCAGCTTGTCGTCGACCAGGTGGTGCAGCTTCAGGATGTACATGTAGCCGACCGAGATCGGGTCCGGGAACGGCTCACCGCTGCGGCCGTCGAACAGCCGCGCCTTGCCGGTCGGGAGCACCATGCGCTCGCCGTCCCGGTTCGGGATGGTGTGCTGGAGCAGACCCGCCAGCTCGTCCTCACGGGCACCGTCGAAGACGGGGGTGGCGACGTTGGTGCCGGGCTCGACCTTGTCGGCGCCGATCACCTGGAGCCGCTGGGCCCACTCCTCCGCGAGGCCGGAGACGTCCCAGCCGCGGCTGGCGAGCCAGCCGAGGTGGATCTCCAGGACCTGTCCCGGGTTCATTCGGGACGGCACACCCAGCGGGTTGAGGATGATGTCGACCGGGGTGCCGTCCTCCAGGAACGGCATGTCCTCGATCGGCAGGATCTTGGAGATGACACCCTTGTTGCCGTGCCGGCCGGCCAGCTTGTCACCGTCGGTGATCTTGCGCTTCTGCGCGACGTAGACGCGGACGAGCTGGTTCACGCCCGGCGGCAGCTCGTCGCCCTCCTCGCGGTCGAAGACGCGCACACCGATGACCTTGCCGATCTCGCCGTGCGGGACCTTCAGCGAGGTGTCGCGGACCTCACGGGCCTTCTCGCCGAAGATGGCGCGCAGCAGGCGCTCCTCCGGGGTCAGCTCGGTCTCGCCCTTGGGCGTGACCTTGCCGACCAGGATGTCGCCGGCGACGACGTCGGCACCGATGCGGATGATGCCGCGCTCGTCGAGGTCGGCGAGGACCTCCTCGGAGACGTTCGGGATGTCCCGGGTGATCTCCTCGGGGCCCAGCTTGGTGTCACGGGCGTCGACCTCGTGCTCCTCGATGTGGATCGAGGAGAGGACGTCGTCCTGCACGAGGCGCTGCGACAGGATGATCGCGTCCTCGTAGTTGTGACCCTCCCACGGCATGAACGCCACGAGCAGGTTCTTGCCGAGGGCCATCTCGCCGTTCTGGGTGGCCGGGCCGTCGGCGAGGACCTGGCCCTCGACGATGCGGTCGCCCTCGTTGACGATGACCTTCTGGTTGACCGAGGTGCCCTGGTTGGAGCGGGCGAACTTGGCCAGGCGGTACGTGATGTACGTGCCGTCGTCGTTGGCCGTGGTGATGTAGTCCGCGGAGACCTCCTGGACCACACCGGCCTTCTCGGCCTTGACGACGTCGCCGGCGTCGACGGCGGAGCGGTACTCCATGCCGGTGCCGACGAGCGGGGACTCCGACTTAATCAGCGGGACGGCCTGGCGCATCATGTTCGCGCCCATGAGGGCACGGTTGGCGTCGTCGTGCTCGAGGAAGGGGATCATGGCGGTCGCGACCGACACCATCTGGCGCGGCGAGACGTCCATGTAGTCCACGTCCTCGGGGCCGACGTAGTCGACCTCGCCGCCACGGCGGCGGACGAGCACGCGGCTCTCCTCGAAGCGGAGCTCGTTGGTCAGCGGCGCGTTGGCCTGCGCGATGACGAAGCGGTCCTCTTCGTCGGCGGTCAGGTAGTCCACCTCGTCGGTGACCTGGCCGTCGATGACCTTGCGGTACGGGGTCTCGACGAAACCGAACGCGTTGACCCGGCCGTAGGAGGCGAGCGAGCCGATCAGACCGATGTTCGGGCCTTCGGGCGTCTCGATCGGGCACATGCGGCCGTAGTGCGAGGGGTGCACGTCACGGACCTCGAAGCCGGCCCGCTCACGGGACAGACCACCGGGGCCGAGCGCCGACAGACGGCGCTTGTGCGTCAGACCAGACAGCGGGTTGTTCTGGTCCATGAACTGCGACAGCTGGCTGGTGCCGAAGAACTCCTTGATGGAGGCGACGACCGGCCGGATGTTGATCAGGGTCTGCGGCGTGATCGCCTCGACGTCCTGGGTGGTCATGCGCTCGCGCACGACGCGCTCCATCCGGGCCAGACCCGTGCGGACCTGGTTCTGGATGAGCTCGCCGACGCTGCGCAGGCGGCGGTTGCCGAAGTGGTCGATGTCATCGGTCTCGACGACGACCGTGTCGCCGTTGTCACCGGTGGTCTCGGTCTCGCCGGCGTGCAGCTTCACCAGGTACTTGATCGTCGAGATGATGTCCTCGACGGTCAGGATGCCCGCGTCCAGCGGGGTGTCCGTACCCAGCTTCTTGTTCACCTTGTAGCGGCCGACCTTGGCGAGGTCGTAGCGCTTGGGGTTGAAGTAGAGGTTCTCCAGCAGCGTCTGCGCGGCCTCGCGCGTGGGGGGCTCGCCCGGGCGCAGCTTGCGGTAGATGTCGAGGAGCGCGTCGTCCTGGCCCTGGGTGTGGTCCTTCTCCAGGGTGGCGCGCATCGACTCGTAGTCGCCGAACTCCTCGAGGATCTGCTCGGTGGTCCAGCCGAGCGCCTTCAGCAGCACGGTGACCGACTGCTTGCGCTTGCGGTCGATGCGGACACCGACCATGTCGCGCTTGTCGATCTCCATCTCCAGCCAGGCACCCCGGGACGGGATGATCTTGGCGGAGAAGATGTCCTTGTCGGACGTCTTGTCGATGGAGGAGTCGAAGTAGACACCGGGGGAACGGACCAGCTGCGACACCACGACACGCTCGGTGCCGTTGATGACGAAGGTGCCCTTGTTCGTCATGAGCGGGAAGTCGCCCATGAAGACGGTCTGGGACTTGATTTCGCCGGTCTCGTTGTTGGTGAACTCGGCGGTGACGAAGAGCGGGGCGGCGTACGTGAAGTCGCGCTCCTTGCACTCGTCGATGGAGTTCTTCGGCGGCTCGAAGCGGTGGTCCCGGAACGTCAGCGACATCGACCCGGAGAAGTCCTCGATCGGCGAGATCTCCTCGAAGATCTCCTCCAGACCGGACTTGGTGGGGACGTCCTGACCGTTCTCCAGAGCCTCCTCGACCCGACTCTGCCAGGCGGTGTTGCCGAGCAGCCAGTCGAAGCTCTCGGTCTGCAGCGCGAGCAGGTTCGGAACCTCGAGGGGCTCCTTGATCTTTGCAAAGGAAATGCGCAGCGGGGCGGTGCTGGCGCCGTTGTTCGTATTCGCGGTCGAGGCAGTGCGCGAGGCGGCCAAGAGGGGGTCCTTCCGAGGGCTCGGACTCACTACGCGCGTACCGGTCCCTCTCCTGCTACACAGGGACGGAAACCCCAGGTCAGTAGGGTCGGTCGACTGTGCTCAAGTGAGGGCAGACCCCTGGTGACGGGCAGGGGGCAGCTAACAGGCAGCGCAAAGGGTCAGTGTAGCCACTTGGCACACTGATGTCCAGTGCGGGTTTTCGAAGACCCTCGTTGTGCTCAACGCCCTTGTCAAAGCCCTCGGCATCCTGCCCTCAACGCACGTTGATACTGCCCTCTTCGCCGTCGATCCATGCCTCGGATTCGGATCCTTGTGACGACGCGTCCTGAGAATTGCGCGCTGCGTGCGGTTCGTCAAGGGCTCCTCGCCGGAACCGGGGCATCCGGGGACACGACGAAGATCACCTTACCTCTCACGAACACAGGTGCAAGGCAGCCGGGGCCGGGCCCCGGCGAACGCCGCAGGGCGACCACCCGGATGGATGATCGCCCTGCGGTGCGTTCGCGTTACAGCCCTACGGTGCTACGGCGCTACGGCCGTACAGCCCCGGGAGCCGCTGGTGCGGTCGCGAAGGTCTTACTTGACCTCGACGGAGGCGCCGGCGGCCTTGAGGGACTCGGCGGCCTTCTCGGCCTGCTCCTTGTTGACCTTCTCGAGGACCGGCTTCGGGGTGCCGTCGACGAGGTCCTTGGCCTCCTTCAGACCCAGCGAGGTCAGCTCACGCACGACCTTGATGACCTGGATCTTCTTCTCGCCGGCGCCGGTGAGGATGACGTCGAACTCGTCCTTCTCCTCCTCGGCCTCGGCGGCGGCGCCACCAGCGGCACCACCGGCGACGACGACCGGCGCGGCAGCGGCGGCGGTGACGTCGAACTTGTCCTCGAAGGCCTTCACGAACTCGGAGAGCTCGATGAGGGTCATCTCCTCGAACTGGGCAAGCAGCTCGTCCTGGGTGAGCTTCGCCATGATGGCGGTCCTTCCACTCAAATCGGCAGGTGCCGGATGTACTGGATAAGGCGGGCGTACGTCGGCCCGCTGCGACCCGCTCCTGTGACGCGGGTCAGAAAGCGAGCCGAATTACTCGGCACCGCCCTGCTCGGCCTGCTTGGCGCGCAGCGCGTCCACGGTGCGGACGAGCTTCGACGGCAGCGCCTGGAAGACGGAGGCAGCCTGGGACTGCTTCGCCTTGAAGGCACCGGCCAGCTTGCTGAGCAGAACCTCGCGGGACTCGAGGTCCGCGAGCTTCTTGATCTCGTCGGCGGACAGCGCCTTACCATCAAGGACACCGCCCTTGATGATGAGATTGGGGTTGTCCTTGGCGAAGTCACGCAGACCCTTCGCCGACTCCACCGGGTCACCGGTGACGAAGGCGACGGCCGTCGGGCCAGCGAAGAGCTGGTCCTCCAGCGTGATCCCGGCCTCCTTGGCCGCAATCTTGGTCAGCGTGTTCTTCACCACGGCGTACTGGGCGTTCTCACCGAGCGACCGGCGCAGCGTCTTGAGCTGCGCCACGGTGAGACCGCGGTACTCGGTCAGCACGGCGGCGTTGGAGCTGCGGAACTTGTCCGTCAGCTCCGCAACCGCGGCAGCCTTGTCGGGCCTCGCCATAGAGCCTCGGCCTCCTTCCGGGTGATTCGGACCGCGCGGACCCGAAGGAGGACTGGGTAAAACGAAACGCCCCGGCGCAGGCGCACGGGGCGGACTCGACCGGGACGCACACGCTCGGCGAGCGCACTCCGGGAGTTCTTCCACGTCACCTGCGCGGGTCGCCCACTTTTCAGCGGATCCTTCGGCCACCGCACCCTCACACGAGCGCACGGCAACGACCAGCGGTCTTTGGCTTCGAGAAGGACACTACGCGACCACGGCACACCAGAGCAAATCGACCGGACCGCGAGCGGTAGGGGGCCGGCCGTGGGCGGGGCACGGCGGGATCACCGGACCCCGGGCAGGACGCGGCGGGGTCGTCGCACCGCGGGCGGAACCCGCCATCCGCGCGCGGGGCGCGCCGGACGTCGCGTGCCGGACGGGACGCGCCGGCCGCGCGAGGAGCGCCCCGGAGTCATCATGCCCCGGACGGGAAGCGTCGGGGGGCGTCGCGCTGTGGGCGGCCGCCGGCCACACGCGGGGCGTCCCGGAGTCGTCGCGCCCCGGGCGGAAGCCGCCGAAGCGTCGGGCCTGATCGTCGGGCCCCGGCGGGAGGCGTCGGGGGGTCGCGCTGTGGGCGGGAACCGCCGGCCGTACGCGGGGGCACCCCGGAGCCGTCGGGCCCCGGGCGGAAGCCGCCGAACGTCCGGCTCGGCCGTCGGGCCCCGGGCGGGAGCGACCGGAACGTCCGGTCGGGTAGTCGAGCCGGGCGGGAGCCGCCGGCCGTGCGCGGCGCACCCGTCGGACCCCGGGCGGAAGCCGCCGGACCGTCCGGCCCGGTCCTCGGGTCCCGGGCGGGAACCGCCGGCCGCACGCGGGGCGCCCCGGAGCCGTCGCGTCCCGGGCGGAAGCCGCCGGAGCGTCGGACCCGGTCGTCGGGCCCGCGCGGGAACCGCCGGCCGTACGCGGGGGCACCCCGGAGTCGTCGTACCCCGGACGGGACGCCACGGGGGGCGTCGCACTGTGAGCGGAAACCGCCGGCCGTACGCGGGGCGCCCCCGAGCCGTCACGCCCCGGGCGGAAGCCGCCGAACGTCCGGCCCGGTCGTCGGACCCCGGGCGTCCGGTCCAGTAATCGAGCTGGGCGGGAACCGCCGACCGCGCAGGCCGTGCGCCCCGGGGTCATCGTGCCCCAGGCGGGACGCACCGGGGGCGTCGCACTGTAAGCGCAAGCCGCGCGCCGGGCGCCCCACGGCCGTCGGGCCACGGACGGAAGCCACCGGAACGTCCGGCCCGTTAGTCCAGCCGGGTGGGAACCGCCGGCCCCGCGCGGTGCGCGCCAGGGGCGTCACCGGCCGGCCGGGCACCACCAGCCGTACGCGGGGCGCCCCGGAGCCGTCGGACCCCAGACGGAAGCCACCGGAACGTCCGGCCCGTTAGTCCAGCCGGGCGGGAACCGCCGGCCCCGCGCGGAGCGGGCCAGGGGCGTCGCCCGCCGGGCGGGAACCGCCGGCCGTGCGCGGGCCGCCCCGGCGTCATCGTGCCCCGGGCGGGACGCGCCGGGGCGTCGCGCTGTGGGCGGAAGCCTCCGGCCGTGCGCGGGCGCCCCGCAGCCGTCGTGTCCCGGGCGGAAGCCCGCCAGAACGTCCGGCTCGGTCGGCGGGCTCCGGGCGAGAGCCGCCGGAGCGTCCGGTCCGGTCGGCGGGAACCGCCCGCGCGGAAGACACTGCCGCTCGCCGCCGCGGGCCCCGCTGCCGCAGCACGCCCCGTGGAGGCCGTTGTGCGGGCTTGCGAGCCATGCGGAAGGTCACGGCCCCGCCAGGGGGCTATGCGGCCCCTGGCGGGCAGCGGGGGCAGCGGGCCCGCACCGGTGCGGTGGGGCCCCGGGTGGCCGGAAGGGTCAGGAAGGGGTGCCCGTGGCGCTGCCGGTTGCCGTGCCGCCGGACTTCAGCATGTCCGCGAAGTCCTTGGTGTCGCCGGCCGGCGGCGCCTGAGCGGTGACCTTCACGCCGTAGTCGCTGTAGAACGTCGTGTTGCTCATGACGCCGTTGGCGGTCTTGGCCTTCTCGGACTTCTTGACCAGCAGGTCCTGGTCGTTGATCCAGATGTCGATGGTGTCCTTGGTGACACCGGCCTGGCTGAGCTGCTTCCTCAGGGCCGCGAGCTGGTCGGCGCTGAGGTTGCTGGTCTTGCCGGCGAGGTCGGCCACGTTCACCGTGCCCGAGTAGTGCACGGCGTGGACGCCGGACAGCGTCTCCTCGCCGACCTTCTTGACGTCACCGGAGGCCAGCAGCATCCGCACGGACTGGTTCGGGGTGGCGGTCTGGAGCTGGTCCTTCATGTACGAACCGGACGCGCCGCCCACCTTGGCGAGGTCCTCGTACGCGTACCTGATCCAGTGCGTGCCGCCGCCCGTCTGCCGGGCGTACGCGTCGCTCATGTGGGCGTAGTAGGCGTCCGGCAGATACCGGGTCTCCATCGACTGGGTGCCGGCCTTCTTCATCAGCTCGGCCATCTGCCCGCCGGTGTAGGTGATGGTGAGGTTGCCCTTGAGTCCGTCGCTCCAGCTGAGCGCGCCGTCCGCGCTCATCGACATCAGGTCGCCGACGGAGGTGGTGGAGCGCACCTTCGCCGAGTCGGCCTTGTCGGTGGACTTCTCCACAGAGCGCAGGGCCGCGATGGGGCTGACGTGTATCGCCTTGCCGCCCGCCTTGTCGCCGTCCTTGCCGGAGTCGGTGCCGCAGGCGGCCAGTCCGGTCAGCGCGGCCGCCACCGCGATGGAAAGGGCCGCCCGGCGCATGGTCGTGCTGTTCATCTGTCCCACCCCTATTGCGTGTCCTGTGCCTGCACCGTAACCCAGGCCACTGACAGTCGTACGAAAGGTCGCACAGAGAAAGGACGGGCCCGGAACCTCGGAGGTTCCAGGGCCCGCCCTTCTCTTTACGCGTACCTGACGCGGCTACCAGGCTGAGCCGGGGCTCAGACGGCGGCCGGGTCCTCCTCGACGAGGAGGTTGCGGGTGCGGTTCGGGTCGACCGGAATGCCGGGGCCCATCGTGGTGGTGATGGCGGCCTTCTTGATGTAGCGACCCTTGGCGGCGGACGGCTTCAGACGGAGGATCTCGTCCAGCGCGGCGCCGTAGTTCTCCACCAGCTTGTCGTCCCCGAAGGACGCCTTGCCGATGATGAAGTGCAGGTTCGAGTGCTTGTCGACGCGGAACTCGATCTTGCCGCCCTTGATGTCCGTGACGGCCTTGGTCACGTCGGGGGTGACGGTGCCGGTCTTCGGGTTCGGCATCAGACCACGCGGGCCGAGGACGCGGCCGAGGCGGCCGACCTTGCCCATGAGGTCCGGGGTGGCGACGACGGCGTCGAAGTCCAGACGGCCCTTCGCGACCTCGTCGATCAGCTCGTCGGCACCGACGATGTCGGCGCCCGCGGCACGCGCGGCCTCGGCACGGTCGCCGGTCGCGAAGACCAGGACCCGGGCGGTCTTACCGGTGCCGTGCGGAAGGTTCACGGTGCCACGGACCATCTGGTCGGCCTTGCGCGGGTCGACACCCAGACGGAAGGCGACCTCGACGGTGGCGTCGAACTTGGTCGTGGAGGTCTCCTTGGCGAGACGGACGGCTTCGAGCGGGGCGTACAGCTTCTCCCGGTCGATCTTGGCGTCCGCAGCGCGGAGAGCCTTGCTGCGCTTGCTCACAACTTGCTCCTGTGTGTTCTGAAAGGAGTCGTGGTCCTGGGGCCGAGCAGGCCCTGCCACGTGCGGCCGCTCACGGCCGCATGACTGCTGGGGTGGGGTCAGCCCTCGACCGTGACGCCCATGGAACGCGCGGTACCGGCGATGATCTTCGCCGCGGCGTCCAGGTCGTTCGCGTTCAGGTCGGCCATCTTGGTCTGGGCGATCTCGCGGACCTGCGCCTCGGTGATCTTGGCGACCTTGGTCTTGTGCGGCTCGCCCGAGCCCTTCTCGATGCCCGCGGCCTTGAGAATCATCTTCGCGGCCGGCGGCGTCTTGGTGATGAAGGTGAAGGAACGGTCTTCGTAGACCGTGATCTCCACCGGGATGACCCAACCGCGCTGCGACTCGGTCGCGGCGTTGTAGGCCTTGCAGAACTCCATGATGTTGACGCCGTGCTGACCCAGCGCCGGGCCGACCGGCGGAGCCGGGTTGGCGGCGCCGGCCTGGATCTGGAGCTTGATAAGCCCCGTGACCTTCTTCTTCTTGGGAGGCATGCTCTCTCCGGGTCCTTGCTGAGAGGTTGATGGCCATCCGCTTCATCCGGATTACACGCCGATGCATGATCCAGCAGATGGCATACCGCCCAACGATAGCCGCTGTCCCCTCGGGACAAGAAATCGTCCAGGTCAGACGGCCTGCACGGGGGCTCGTACAGGGGCGGCCGCGACCGGCTCCGCGGTGCGCGGCCAGGCCGCCGGGAGGCGGACGGCGTACGACGGGACGCGCGCCGCCACCGCCTCACGGCGGTGTCGTGCCGGACACAGGCGGCCCCGGTACGACGGAAGCGCCCCGGCCCGGTGTGTACGGGCGGGGGCGCTTGCGGGACGTGTGCCGTCAGTTCTTCTGGATCTGGTCGAAGGACAGCTCGACCGGCGTCTCGCGGCCGAAGATCTCCACCAGGCCCTTGACCTTCTTCGAGTCCGGGTTGATCTCGTTGATGGTCGCCTGGAGCGTGGCGAACGGACCGTCCGTGACGGTGACCGAGTCGCCGACCTCGAAGTCCAACACCTGGACCTCGACCTTGCGCTGCGGGGCGGGCTTGCCCTCGGCCTCGGCGGCCTCGCGGGCGGCCTTCTCCTCGGCCTCCGGGGCGAGCATCTTGACGATCTCGTCCAGGGTCAGCGGGTACGGGTCGTAGGCGTTGCCGACGAAGCCGGTGACGCCCGGCGTGTTGCGGACGACGCCCCAGGACTCGTTGGTCAGGTCCATGCGGACCAGGACGTAACCCGGCAGCTTGTTCTGCTTGATCGTCTTGCGGTCGCCGTTCTTGATCTGGACGACCTCTTCCTGCGGCACCTCGGCCTGGAAGATGTAGTCCTCGACGTTCAGCGAGACGGCGCGCTGCTCCAGGTTGGTCTTCACGCGGTTCTCGTAACCGGCGTAGGTGTGGATGACGTACCACTCGCCGGGCAGGGTGCGCAGTTCCTCGCGCAGGGCCTCGACCGGGTCGACCGGAGCGGCCGGCTCCTCCTCGGCCTCCTCGGCGTCGGCGGCCTCCGCGTCGTCGGCGTCCCCGGACACCTCGTCGTCGGCCTCGCCTGCCTCGTCGTCCCCGTCCTCGGCGGTCTCGGCGGCCTCGGCGTGCAGGGCGGCCTCCTCGGCCGGCTCACCCGCCTCGGCCTCGGCAGCCTCGAACTCGTCCTGCTCGTCCGCGCCCTCGACGATGTCGAGCTCGTCATCCGCCGTCTCGGCAGCCAGCCCGCGGGGCTCGGTGGCGTCGTCGTTCAGGTTCGGGTCAGACACGATGGCTGCTTCTTCCTGGATACATAGGGGTGGAACATGCGAAAACGGGCGCCGGTGCCACGGCGCCCTTCGCTCTTGGCTCAGCCGAAGACGTACTTGGCCGCGTGGTTGAGCCCATAGTCAATCACGGTCACCAGGGCAATCATGATGACGACGAAGAAGATCACCACGGTGGTGTACGAGGTCAGCTGATTGCGCGTCGGCCAGACGACCTTGCGGAGTTCCGCGATGATCTGGCGGTAGAAGGTGGCCAGGCGCTTGAGCGGGCCCTTCTTGGCGCGCTTGCCGCCCTTGCGGGCCCTCTTCTTGGACTCCGGCACCTCGTCCTGGGCATCAGGCGTGTCGATGGAGCCCACGGCGTCCGTCATAGTCCTCACCTGATCCCGGGTCGTGGCCGTGCCGCGCCCGGTTTCTGAGCCGCACGGCGGTGCATTGCTGTACGTACAAGCGCACACATCCTGGCGGTGTGTGTAGCAGGGCCGGAGGGACTTGAACCCCCAACCGCCGGTTTTGGAGACCGGTGCTCTACCAATTGAGCTACGACCCTTTGCGTGTCCCCCAACGTACCGCATCCAGCCCGGTGCCCGGTGTGCACCGGCATGGCGACGGCTGCCGAAGGCCAACGAGGTGAGAGTGTACGTGTTCCGCGGCCCGGCGTCGAACAGAAAGCGGCCGCTGGGACCGGGTGACCGAAGATCGTCCAGGCCACGGGCCGGAACCGGACCCGTGTTCACGCCTCGACCCTCCGCTGTTCAGTCTGTGAAACCCGTGTGCCGGGGGCGTTTCCGGTCTGGAACGATGGGCGGCATGAGCGCTGCAATCCCTCCCACCGAGCGCCGGGTCTCCGCCCGAGTCGGCGCGATCTCCGAGTCCGCCACCCTCGCCGTGGATGCCAAGGCCAAGGCCCTGAAGGCCGCCGGGCGTCCGGTGATCGGCTTCGGCGCCGGTGAGCCCGACTTCCCGACCCCGGACTACATCGTCGAGGCGGCCGTCGAGGCCTGCAAGAACCCCAAGTACCACCGCTACACGCCGGCCGGCGGCCTGCCCGAGCTGAAGGCCGCGATCGCCGCGAAGACGCTGCGCGACTCCGGCTGGGAGCCCGACGTCTCGCAGATCCTGGTCACCAACGGCGGCAAGCAGGCCATCTACGAGGCGTTCGCCGCGATCCTCGACCCGGGCGACGAGGTCATCGTCCCGGCGCCGTACTGGACGACGTACCCGGAGTCGATCCGGCTGGCCGGCGGTGTCCCGGTGGAGGTCGTCGCGGACGAGTCGACCGGCTACCGCGTCTCGGTGGAGCAGTTGGAGGCGGCGCGCACGGAGCGCACGAAGGTCGTCCTCTTCGTCTCCCCGTCCAACCCGACCGGCGCGGTGTACTCCGAGGCCGAGACCGAGGCCATCGGCCGCTGGGCCGTCGAGCACGGCCTGTGGGTGCTCACCGACGAGATCTACGAGCACCTGGTCTACGGCGACGCCGCCGCGGTGTCCCTGCCGGCCCTGCTGCCCGAGCTGCGCGACAAGTGCATCGTGGTCAACGGCGTGGCCAAGACGTACGCCATGACCGGCTGGCGCGTGGGCTGGGTCATCGGCCCGAAGGACGTCGTCAAGGCCGCGACCAACCTCCAGTCGCACGCCACCTCGAACGTCTCCAACGTCGCCCAGGCCGCCGCCCTGGCCGCCGTCTCCGGTGGTCTGGAGGCCGTGGCGGAGATGCGCGAGGCGTTCGACCGGCGCCGCCGGACGATCGTGCGGATGCTCAACGAGATCGACGGCGTCCTGTGCCCGGAGCCCGAGGGCGCGTTCTACGCCTACCCGTCGGTCAAGGCGCTGCTCGGCAAGGAGATCCGCGGCAAGCGCCCGCAGGACACGGTCGAGCTGGCCGCGCTGATCCTGGAGGAGGCCGAGGTCGCGGTCGTCCCGGGCGAGGCGTTCGGCACGCCGGGCTATCTGCGGCTGTCCTACGCGCTCGGGGACGAGGACCTCGCCGAGGGCGTGAGCCGGATCCAGAAGCTGCTGGCGGAGGCGCGGGACTAGTCCCGGACCGCACGCGCGCGGGCCGTCTCCCTCCGGGGAGGCGGCCCGCTTCTGTGTGCGGGCAAGACCTCGAAGGGGGAAACGGCTACCGGGACGCCCGTGACGTACGGCAGGATCTGGGAATGGAGCGTGTACGTGATCTCTCTGAGCTGCCGAAGGCCCATCTCCACCTGCACTTCACGGGGTCGATGCGCCCGGCGACCGTCCTGGAACTGGCCGACAAGCACGGCGTACGCCTGCCCGACACCCTGACGGAAGCCCTGGTCAGCGGGGAACCACCGCAGTTGCGGGCCACCGACGAACGGGGCTGGTTCCGCTTCCAGCGGCTGTACGACGCGGCGCGTTCCTGCCTGCGCGCACCGGAGGACATCCAGCGCCTGGTCCGGGAGGCCGCGCAGGAGGATCTGCGGGACGGCTCGGGCTGGCTGGAGATCCAGGTGGACCCGACGTCGTACGCGCCCCGGCTCGGCGGTCTGATCCCGGCCCTGGAAGTCATCCTGGACGCGGTCGAGACGACGTCCCGGGAGACCGGGCTCGGCATGCGCGTCGTGGTCGCCGCGAACCGGATGAAGCACCCGCTGGACGCGCGCACGCTGGCCCGGCTGGCGGTGCGGTACGCGGACCGGGGCGTGGTCGGGTTCGGGCTCTCCAACGACGAGCGGCGGGGCCTGGCGCGGGACTTCGACCGGGCCTTCCACATCGCGAGCGAGGGCGGTCTGCTGTCGGCGCCGCACGGTGGCGAGCTGGCCGGCCCGGCATCGGTCCGGGACTGCCTGGACGACCTGCACGCCACCCGGATCGGGCACGGGGTGCGGGCCGCCGAGGACCCGCGGCTGCTGAAGCGGCTGGCCGACCGGGGCGTGACCTGCGAGGTGTGCCCGGCCTCGAACGTGGCGCTCGGTGTGTACGAGAAACCGGAGGACGTGCCGCTGCGCACCCTCTTCGAGGCGGGCGTCCCGCTGGCGCTCGGCGCCGACGACCCGCTGCTGTTCGGCTCCCGGCTGGCCGCCCAGTATGAGATCGCCCGCCACTCCCACGGCTTCACCGACGCCGAACTCGCGGAGCTGGCCCGGCAGTCGGTGCGGGGCTCGGCGGCGCCGCCGGAGGTCAAGGCGCGGCTGCTGGCGAGCGTGGACGACTGGCTGACCCGGCCGGCGGCCTGAGGTCAGCCGGCGGACTCCGGGGCGCCGATGCCGCCCAGCAGGGTCGTCACGAGCCGGGCGGCGAACTCGTCCACCGCCGGCCGCAGGCCGCTGTCGGTGGCGTCGTAGGCGAAGGCGCGCTGCGCGCAGGCGCCCAGCAGGAGTGAGGCGGCGGCGTAGGTGTCGGCGCAGGCCCGGACCCGGCCGGCGGCCTGTTCGGCGCGCAGGTAGGCGTCCAGTCCCTGGATGGGCAGGTGCGGTCCGGAGCCGAGGGCGCGCAGGGTGTCGTCGTGCCGCCGCTTGAGCTGGGTCTCGGCGTACAGGGAGGCGGCGATCGGGAAACTCTGCTCGTAGAAGAGGGCCGCTTGGCGGGCGATCTCGGTGAGGTTCTCCTCCAGGGTGCCCTGGCCCGGTGCGGCGGCGAGGCGGTCGAGCAGCGGGGTGAGCCGGGGCAGGCGCTCGGTGAGGACCCGTACGAACAGCTCCTCCTTGCTGTCGAAGTACTTGTAGAGGGCCGCTTCGGAGCAGCCGGCCGCGCGGGCGATCTCCTTGGTGGTGGCGCGGGCGAGTCCGACGGTGAGCATCAGCTCGTGCGCGGCGTCCAGGAGGCGGACCCGCGCCGGTTGCGTCTCCATGGGGCTCCTGGGCTCCTGTCGGTCTTGACGGGTGGGTGAGCGGTTGCCCACTCTAGGAGACGACAAGGTGAGTAAGTACTCACCCACCAGCGCGAGCAGAGGAAGTCAGGGGGAGCCGCCATGAAGCTCACCGTTTTCGGTGCCACCGGAGGGATCGGCCGTGAGCTGGTCCGTCAGGCGCTGGACGCCGGGCACGAGGTCACCGCGGTCGTCCGGGACCCGGCCCGGCTCGGCCTGGCCGGCGAGCGTCTGGAGGTCGTCCGCAGCGGCCTGGCCGGCTCGCAGGAGCTGCGTGCCGCCGTGCGCGGCCGGGACGCGGTGCTGTCCGGCCTGGGCGCGCGCAGCCGCGCGGACGCCGGGGTGGCGGCCCGGCTGACCGGGACGGTGCTGGGTGCCATGGAGGCGGAGGGCGTGCGCCGGCTGCTGGTGGTCAGCGCCGGCCCGGTCGGCCCGGCCCCGGAGCACGACGGCGCCCTGGACCGCGGGATGCGGGCGCTGGTCTCGGCGGTCCTGAAGGACGTCTACACCGACCTGCGCGCGATGGAGGCCGCGCTGGCCCGCAGCGACACGGACTGGACGTCCGTCCGGCCGCCCCGGCTCCAGGACAAGCCGCTCACCGGCCGGTACCGCACGGTGGTCGGCGGCTTCCCGCCCAAGGGCCGCTTCATCGGCCGCGCGGACGTCGCCCACGCGATGCTGTCCCTGATCGACGCCCGGGAGGCGGTGGGGCAGGGGGTGGGGGTGGCGTACTGAGCGCTGGGGGGTGCGGGGCCGGGTGAGCTGCGGCGCTGCGGGGGCCGGTGCTCGGACTGCGGGGTTGCGGGGGCCGGTGGGCTGGTCGGACTGCTGGGGCTGCGGGGCCGATGGACTGGCTCGGGCCGCTGGGGCCACTCCGGCCGCTGGGGCCACTTGGGCTGCTCGGGCCTCTCGGGCCTCTCGGGCCTCTCGGGCCTCTCGGGCCTCTCGGGCTGCTAGAGGTCGACGCCCACGGTGACCGGCTCGTTGACCAGGGTGACGCCGAAGGCCGCGTGGACCCCGTCGACCACCTCGCGGGCGAGCGCGAGCAGGTCCTCCGTGGTGGCGCCGCCCCGGTTGGTGAGGGCGAGGGTGTGCTTGGTGGAGATCCGGGCGGGGCCGGTGCCGTAGCCCTTGGTGAAGCCGGCCTTGTCGATCAGCCAGGCCGCGGACGTCTTCGTACGGCCCTCCCCCGCCGGGTAGGCGGGCGGCTCGATGCCGTCGCC
Source organism: Streptomyces sp. NPDC017095 (assembly GCF_044332325.1). Taxonomy (NCBI): domain Bacteria; kingdom Bacillati; phylum Actinomycetota; class Actinomycetes; order Kitasatosporales; family Streptomycetaceae; genus Streptomyces; species Streptomyces sp. NPDC017095. The sequence goes on along the minus strand of NZ_JBIROU010000009.1, from coordinate 175,878 downwards.
GAGCCGTTCACGCACGCGCGCGTGGAAGGCGGCGAACTGCTCGTCGGTGAGGATCGGGTTGGTGAAGAAGGAACCGGCGGACCAGGTGTCGTGGTCCTCGGTGTCCAGCACCATGCCCTTGCCGGCGCGCAGCTTCAGCACGGTCTCGCGGGCGGCGGCCAGCGGCACCCGGTCGCCGGGCTCCACACCGAGCGCGCGGGCGGCCTCGGCGTACTTGACCGGCGCGGACAGACCGTCCGCGTCCTCCAGGCCGAAGCGGACCCGGAGCACGACATACCGGCCGGGGTCGGCCTTGAAGCGGCTGTGGCGGTACGAGAAGGCGCACTCCTCGTTCGTCAGCGTGACGGTCTCGCCGGCCCGCCGGTCGTAGGCGGTGACCTCCGTGATCGTCGCGGAGACCTCCTGGCCGTACGCGCCCACGTTCTGGATCGGCGTGGCGCCCGCGGAGCCGGGGATGCCGGCCAGGCACTCGATACCGGCGAGCCCGGCCTCCACGGTGCGGGCGACGGCGTCGGTCCACACCTCGCCGGCCGCCAGCTCCAGGGTGGTGCCGCGCAGTTCGACGCCGCGGGTGGCGATGCGCAGGGCGGTGCCGTCGAAGCCCTTGTCGCCGATGACCAGGTTCGAGCCGCCGCCGATGACCAGCAGCGGGGTGCCGCTGTCATCGGCCTCGCGGACCGCGGCGATCACCTCGGCGTCGGTCACGGCGGTCACCAGCCGCGTCGCGGGACCGCCCAGCCGGAAGGTGGTCAGCGGGGCAAGGGGGGCGTCGTGGAGTACCTGCACGGCCCCAAGACTACGAGACACCACGGACAGCCCCGGGCACGGAGGGCAGATCACCCACCGGGACCGCCGCGGGGGGCACGCGCGCGGACCCCGCTCGCTGTACGACGGCCCACGCGCGCGTGCGCGACGCCGAAGATTCCTCCGGGTGAATGCCTAGGCCCCGGCGGCCCACGCGCGCGTGCGCGATGCCGGCCGGCGACGGGACCCTGGCGCGGGTGCGGCCGGGGCTCCTCGCGCGCGGGCGTGGTCCCGGTGGAACGATGGCCCCGGCTTACTGGGGCCGCGTCGCGGTCTTGCGGTCTTGCGGGCTCGCGGGGCGCGCCGTACAGCGGAGTCCTCGCGGGTGTGCGCGATGCCGGTCGACGGCGACACCCCGGCACGGGTACGGCCGGGACTCCTGGCGCACGTGCGGTGTCGAGGGCGCGCCAGCCCGGCCCGGTGGGCCCGCGCCCCCCGCGGGGCGCGCCGTTCAACGGCATCCCCGCGCGCGTGCGCGGTGTCGGCCGCCGGCGAAACCCCGGTGGGTACGGCCGGGAGTCCTGGCGCGTGCACGGTGCCGGCGGCGCGGCGGGCCCGTCGACTGGGCCGCGCCCCACGCCCCGCGCGGCGCGGGGCGCGGGGCGCGGGGCGCGGGGCGGTCGGTCAGCGGGCGGCCCGCTCCAGGGCCGGTTCCGGTGTCTGCGCTGTGCCCGCCGCGGCGGGCTTGCCGATGCCTCCGTGCCCGGCGCCCCGGCCCGGGATCATCAGCGCGGCGACCGCGGCGAGGGCGACCACCGCCGAGCCGGTGACGAGGGCGGGCCGCAGCCCGTCCACGAAGCTCTGCGCGGACGCGTAACCGCCCTGGGCCGAGAAGATCGACGACATGACGGCGATGCCGAGCGCACCGCCCACCTCGCGCAGCGCGTTGTTCGCCCCGGAGGCGATGCCCTGCTCCTGCGGCCGGACGCTGGACATGACCAGACTGGCGGCCGGCGCGAAGAACAGGGCCATGCCGATGCCGTTGACGATCAGGGCGGGCAGCTGGGCGGCGTAGGAGGCGTCCTTGGTGGCGACTACGGCCAGGTAGCCGAGGCCGACGGCCTGGAGGAACAGGCCCGCGGCGACGACCGGCCGGCCGCCGACCCGGTCGGAGAGGAACCCGGCGACGGGTGCGACGAGCATCGGCATGCCGGTCCACGGCAGCAGCCTGAGCCCCGCCTCGGTGGGCGAGTAGCCGAGGACGCCCTGCATGTACTGGCTGAGCAGGAAGATCGAGCCGAACATCCCGACGAACATCAGCAGGCTGGCCGCGTTGATGCCGGAGAAGGCGCGGGAGCGGAACAGCCGCATCGGCAGCATGGGCGCGGCGGCGCGGGCGCTGTAGCCGACGAAGCCCGCGAGGAGCGCGCCGCCCGCGCTCAGCGAGGCCAGCACCACGGGGTCGGTCCAGCCGTCGGCGGGCCCCCGGACCAGGCCGTACACGATCCCGAAGAGCCCGCCGCTGGCGAGCAGCGTGCCGGGGAAGTCGAGCCGGGCGCCGGTGCCGTGGGACTCGGTGAGGCGGAGCCGGGCGAGCGGCAGCGCGGCCAGGCCGAGCGGGACGTTCAGCCAGAAGATCCAGTGCCAGGAGACGTGCTCCGTGAGACTGCCGCCGATCAGCGGCCCGGAGGCGACGGCGAGCCCGTTGACGGCGCCCCAGATGCCGTACACGGTGCCCCGCCGGGCCGCGGGGACGGCCGCGGTCAGCAGGGTCAGTGTGAGCGGCATCATCACGGCCGCGCCGACGCCCTGGACCGCGCGGGCGGCGACCAGGGAGCCGATGCCGGGTGCCAGGGCCGCGGCGGCGGAGGCGCCGGTGAACACGGCGAGGCCGGCGATGAACAGCCGGCGGCGCCCGAAGCGGTCGCCGAGCGCGGCGCCGAACATCAGCAGGACGGCGAAGGTGAGCGTGTAGGCGCTCACGGTCCACTCCAGGTCGTCCAGCGCGCCGCCGAGGTCCTCGCGGATGGAGGGCAGGGCCGTGGTGACGACGAGGTTGTCCAGGGCCGCCATGAACCCGGCCACGCTGGTGATGACCAGGGCCCACACGGCGCGTGCGCGGGTGCCGCCGGGCCCGGGTATCTCTGTCCGATCCGACATCTCTTCCCCCCAAGGGATGAATGAAGTTAGTAATGGATGACTAACTTTCGCGGCCGGAAAAAGGCGGCCGCGCCCCTCCGTCCCGCCTCAGACCGGCGGGTGTTCCTTCAGCCGGGCCGACGGGTACATCGTCTGCCACACCCGGTGTTCGGGCGGGAAACCCATGGCCACCAGGCAGTTGATGAGCATCCCGTAGGCCATGAAGACGGTCGTCTCCTCGGCGTTCGCACCGAGCGGCAGATGGACGGCGTCCCACAGCCGCATCCAGCCGGCGCGCACCTTCTCGCCGAACTCGTGGTCGCCCTCTTCCTCGGCCGCCGACACGGCGACGTACATCTGCATCTGCAGCATCAGCCGCTCGGGCTGTTCCGCGATGACCTTGGTGTACGCGTTCGCCATGGCGTGCAGCGCCTCTTCACCCCGCAACCCCTGCGAGGCCTCCACGAAGGTCCGGACGGTGTCCTCCATGCAGCGTTCGACCGCCGCCAGGAAGATCGCCTTCTTGCCCGGGAAGAGCCGGAAGAGGTACGGCTGCGAGACACCGACCCGTTGGGCGATCGCCTCCGTGGTGGTGCCGTGGTATCCGCCGCGCGCGAACTCGGCGGTCGCGGCGCGGACGACGCTCTCGCGCCGCTCCTCTGCGCTCATCCTGGGCATGCGGCTAAGTTAGTACTCAATCACTAACTTGGTCAATGCGGGTTGCCGGGCGGAGATTAGCGGGGGCGCAGGCGGGCGTACGCCGGGGTGTGCGGCACGTACGCCGGGCTGGACTGGGCGGCAGTGCGCGCCCCGGGTACGGGTGAGGGGCGCCCGACCGCTGCGAGCGCCCCTCACCTCTGTACCTCTGCTTCCGGCATGCCGTCCGACCCTCAGGCGAGCCGTACGACTACACCTCCGCTTCGGCGTGCCGTCCGGCCGTCAGGCGAGCCGTACGACCGCGCGGGACATGCCCAGGACCTTCTGGCCGCCGCTCGTCGCCGTGAGGTCCACGCGGACGGTGTTGTCGTCCAGCTTGGCCGCGACCTTGCCGGCGACCTCGATCAGCGCGCCCTGCTCGTCGTTCGGGACGACGACGGGCTTGGTGAAGCGGACGCCGTACTCCACGACCGCGCCCGGGTCGCCGATCCAGTCCGTGACCACGCGGATCGCCTCGGCCATGGTGAACATGCCGTGCGCGATGACGTCCGGCAGGCCCACCTCCTTGGCGAACTTCTCGTTCCAGTGGATCGGGTTGAAGTCCCCGGAGGCACCCGCGTAGCGCACGAGGGTGTCGCGTTTCACGGGGAAACTCTGGGCCGGCAGCTCGGTGCCGACCTCTACGTCGTCGTACGCGATCTTCGCCGTCATCGGTTCCTCACGCCTCCCCGGCCGCGCGGGCCACCAGCTTGGTCCAGGCGGTCACGACGCGCTCGCCGGCCTCGTCGTGCACCTCGCCGCGGATGTCCAGGATGTCGTTGCCCGCGAGGGACTTGATCGCCTCGATGGTGGAGGTGACCGTGAGCCGGTCGCCGGCGCGCACCGGGCGGGCGTAGGCGAACTTCTGGTCGCCGTGCACGACGCGGCTGTAGTCCAGCCCCAGCTGCGGGTCGTGGATGACCTGCTCGGCGGCCCGGAACGTGATGGAGAACACGAACGTCGGCGGGGCGATCACGTCGGAGTGACCGAATGCCTTGGCGGCCTCGGGATCCGTGTACACCGGGTTGGTCTCGCCCACCGCCTCGGCGAATTCGCGGATCTTCTCCCGGCCCACCTCGTACGGCGTGGTGGGCGGGTACGTCCGTCCTACGAAGGACTGGTCGAGCGCCATGGCCCGGCACCTCCTGATCTCTGCTGTGGTGGGCCCAAATTAACCGGAAACCGAGCGGGGAAGGGGGCGGAGAGCCGAGGGAGGCTCGCGGACCCCTGACACGGAAAACGCCGTGAGGCCGCCCCCTCGGAAGGGGACGGCCTCACGGACGAGCCTGTTTTATCGCGTTTCGCGGTGCGCGGTGTGCGCGTTGCAACGCGGGCAGTGCTTCTTCATCTCAAGACGGTCCGGGTTGTTACGCCGGTTCTTCTTGGTGATGTAGTTCCGCTCCTTGCACTCCACGCAGGCCAGCGTGATCTTCGGGCGGACGTCGGTGGCAGCCACGTGAGTGCTCCTAAGACGAACGGATGGACTGGTTCAACGCAAGAAAGAGTAGCCGATCGAAGGACCGACCCCGCAATCGGCTACTGTCAGTAGCGGTGACCGGACTTGAACCGGTGACACAGCGATTATGAGCCGCTTGCTCTACCGACTGAGCTACACCGCTTTGATGAGATCGGCCCCCGCCTTGCGGCGGGAACCTCTCACACCAGAGCCCCAAAACGGAATCGAACCGTTGACCTTCTCCTTACCATGGAGACGCTCTGCCGACTGAGCTATTGGGGCGAGCGATGAAGACATTACACGGTCCGCCGCCGTTCGCCCAAATCCGTATCCCGCCCCCCACCGGGACCGCCACCCAGGCCACCCGGCAATCCCCCGAGCCCCATCCGGAACGGCCGCACCGCGCGCCGGGGTGAGTGGCGGGGGGAGGCGCGGAGGGCCGTGCGCGGGGCGGGTGCGGGGGCCATGCGTGGCGCGCGCGGCGCGGCGGGCGCAGGGTCCGGCGAGCGGGGCGGGACGGGCGTAGGGGTCCATGGGCGGCGCGAGCGGCGGGGCGCGCCCAGGGGCTCGCGAGCGACGCTAACCGGCGGGGCACACGCAGGGGTTGGCCTGCGGCCCGAGCGGTGAGGTGCACGCCCGTGCGCGGCGCGAGCGGCGGGACGGGCGTAGGGCATTGGTCCGCAGCCCGAGCGGCGCGGCGCCCGTGCGAGGGCCATGCGCGAGGCGCGTAGCGCGGAGCCCGCAGCGGGCCCGTGGGCGTGCGCGGCGCGGCAGGCGCAGGTCCCCCGCGAGCGGGGCGAGACCGGCGAGGCACGCGGAGAGGATTCGTCCGTGACCCGAGTGGCGGGGCGCACGTAGGGGGCCACGCGCGGGGCGGGCCGTCACGCGGCGTGCGCGGCGGGGTGCGGCGGGGTGCGGCGGGGCGCGGCCTCTGCCAGCCGAGCTGGCCATGCGTCGGGCGGGACCCGCGCAGGGGCCCGTACGCGGGGCAGGTCCCACGCAGGCGACCCCTACGCGGCGCGCGCAACACGGCGCGGCAGACGCGGGTCCCGCAAGCCGGGCGGGCCCGCGCAGGGGGCCCGCGCGCGGCGTGCACGGCGCGGCGGGCGCAGGCCCTGCGGGCCAGGCGAGGGCGGCGGGGCGGGCGTAAGGGCCCGTGCGCGAGGGCGCCGCGGCACTGGGGCGCGGCGGGCTGGGGCGCGGCGGGGCTGCCCTGGCGCGGACCACGCCGGTACGACTATTGCGCTCCTGCGCGGCTCCCGGTGCTCCCGACCCTAGGCTCGACTCGCCCTGCGTGATCTCGGGGCGATTCGCGCCCCGAACCCTCACGCCGGCCCGCCCGAGCCCCTGCCCCGCCCCTGGAGCGCGATGCCCGACAGCCAGCCGCAGCCGCAACCGCCGCCGAACTCGTCGAACTCGTCGCACTCGTCGGGGTCTTCGGACTCGTCCGGACCTTCGGGGCCCTCGGGGTCTTCGGGGCCGGCCGATCAGGGCGCCGTGCTGCTCTGCGGGGCGCGGCTCACCGACGGCCGGACCGTGGACGTGCGGCTGGGCGGGGGGCGCATCGAGGCGGTGGGCACGGCCGGCAGCCTCGCGCCGGGTCCGGCCCGGGCGGGAGTCACGCGCGTGGACCTGAGCGGCTACCTGCTCCTGCCGGCCCCGGCCGAACCGCACGCCCACGGTGACACCGCGCTGTCCGCCGAGCACCCCGGGCCGGTGTCGTACGCCCCCGAGGACGTCCAGCGCCGGGCGACGGAGGCGGCCCTGCTCCAGCTCGGGCACGGGGCGACGGCGGTGCGCGCGCACGTGCGCGTGGGCGACGTCCAGGGGCTCGGCGCCCTCGGCGCGGTGCTCCAGGCGCGGCGGTCGCTGCGGGGGCTCGCGGAGCTGACCGCGGTGGCGATGCCGCGGCTGCTGACCGGGGCGGCCGGCGCCGACGGGTTGGCGATGCTGCGGGACGCGCTGAAGATGGGCGCCTCGGCGGTGGGCGGCTGCCCGGACCTGGACCCGGATCCGGCCGGCTACGTGGAGGCGGTGCTGGAGCTGGCCTCCGAGTACGGCTCTCCGGTCGATCTGCACACGGACGCGGCCGACCCGGCCCGGCTGTCCCGGTTCGCGGCGATGGCCGGGGGCCTGCGCCCCGGCGTGACGATCGGGCCGTGCGCCGGTCTCGCGCGCCTGCCCGCCGAGGCCGCCGCGCGCGCCGCCGACCAGCTCGCGGCGGCGGGCGTGACGGTGGTGTGCCTGCCCCAGGGCGGCTGCGGCGGTGCGGACCGGCGGGGCGCGGCGCCGGTACGGCTGCTGCGCGCGGCCGGGGTGCGGGTGGCGGCCGGGAGCGGGGCCCTGCGCGACATCGCGAACCCCGTGGGCCGCGGCGACCCGCTGGAGGCGGCGTACCTCCTCGCGTCCGTCCACGGCCTGCGCCCGGAGGACGCCTACGACGCGGTGTCCGGGTCGGCCCGCGCGGTGCTGGGCCTGCCGGAGGTACGGCTCGAGGCGGGCTTTCCCGCCGAGTTGCTCGCCGTACGCGGCGACCGGCTGGCCGGGGCGCTCTCCCTGGGCTACAGCCGGATCGTGGTGCACCGGGGCCGCGTGGTGGCCCGTACCAGCGCGGTGCGCGAGTACTGCGGCTCCTCGACGGCGGCGGCGGAACTCGGGCTGCCCCGGCAGGGGCGCGGGGAGTTGTCGTGAGGGGCGGGTGACGGTCCGGCCGCGCAGGCCAACCCGTGCGGCGGTCACGGCGCTTCGGGCGTACGGTCGGAGTCATGCGCATTGTCATCGCTGGTGGTCATGGTCGGATCGCGCTGCGGCTGGAGCGTCTGCTCGCCGCGCGCGGGGACGAGGTCGCGGGCATCATCCGCACGGCGGAACAGGGCGACGATCTGCGGGCGGCCGGCGCCGAACCGGTCGTGCTCGACCTGGAGTCCGCGTCGGCGGAGGAGGTCGCGGAGTGTCTGCGGGGCGCGGGCGCGGCCGTCTTCGCGGCCGGCGCGGGCCCGGGCAGCGGGGCGGCCCGCAAGGACACGGTGGACAAGGGCGCGGCGGTGTTGTTCGCGGACGCGGCCGTACGCGCGGGCGTGCGGCGCTTCCTGGTGGTGTCCTCGATGGGCGCGGACCCGGCGCACCAGGGCGACGACGTCTTCGACGTGTACCTGCGCGCCAAGGGTGAGGCCGACGCGTACATCGCGCGCCAGGAAGCCCTGGACTGGACGATCCTGCGCCCGGGTTCGCTGACGGACGAGGCGGGCACCGGCCTGGTCCGCATGGAGGCGCACACGGGGCGCGGCGCGATCCCCCGCGAGGACGTGGCGGCCGTCCTCGCGGAGCTGGTCGACACGCCGGCGACGGCGGGGCTCACGCTGGAGCTGATCAGCGGTTCGACGCCGGTGTCGGTCGCGGTGAAGTCGGTAGCCGGGAACTGAGCCGGCCCGCCGGACCTCCAGCCGCCGGACCGTGTCGGGCCGCTAACGGTCCGCTGTCGGACCAGTCTGCTGTCGGACCGGCCCGCTGTCGGACCGTCAACGCTCAGAACAGAGGCAGCTGTCCGGGGAAGTCCGGTACGGCGTAGCCGTCCAGGGCGGGCTGTACCGCGCCCAGTTGGGCCGGCTGTCGGGACCCGGCGCAGGAGACCAGCTCGCCGCTCGCCCGCGTGCCGGGCGGGTCGTGCCGCGCGAAGCGGCCCGCGACGACGGCGATGTCGCGGTGGCACACGGGACAGGTTCTGCGGCGGGAGGACATGCCGCCAGTGTGCCCGGAACCGGCCGCCCGCGTGTCCCCGCCCGCGCGGGCGGAGGCGCGGTTCAGGTGCGGGTCTCCGCTTCCCAGCGGTCGGGACCCACGCCCCGCCAGTCGATCAGCGGCGAGTCGGCCACCTCTTCCGGTTCGATCTCCAGCCCCGCCCGGCGCAGGAACTCCACCAGGTCCCGCACGCCGTGCGCGAGGCCGAGGATCTCGCCGTCGACCCGTACGCGGCGACCGCCGGTCGGGGACGGCAGGTGCACGATGATGGGTCGTTTCCCGGCCATGGCTCCAGCATCGTCCGGACCGTCCGGGCGCGCACCCGGGCCGGTCATTCGGGCATCCCGCTACTCGTCGACAGCCGATACTCGTTCATACGTTCGATTCTAGGGGACGCCCTCGGGCGGGACGGCAACGGGCACGGCTTTTGGCGATCTCCGTCCTTTTGGTTACGAGCGTTCTGGGCACCCAGCCGGTATGGGCAGTCCTCTTCCGCCGGGAGTGCCGTCCCGGCGCCTGTCTCCGGTGCCGGAGAACGTCGCACCGGCCCGGAGGTTCGTACGGTCCGTGCTGGACGGCGTCGCGCCGGACATGGCGGACACCGCCGAGCTGCTGACGGGCGAGCTGGTGACCAACGCGGTCCTCCACGCGCGCACCGAGATCGAGGTGCTGGCCTGGGCCGCCGGGGGCCGGGTCCAGGTGCGGGTCGGCGACCACCGCCCGGATCTCGGGCTGGTGCCGCATCCCGGCCACCCCTACGCCTGTACCGGCCGGGGCCTGGTCCTGGTCGAGGAGCTGGCCACCCGCCACGGCGTGTACGGCGGTGAGGGCCGCAAGACCGTCTGGTTCGAGCTGTGGCCCGGGACACCGGCGGCACCGGCGGCACCTGCGCCCGCGTGGGAGCCCGTGGCGCCGCCCGGCCGGACCTTCTCCGTGACGCTGAACGACGTACCGTACGCCCTGTACCGGGCCGCCCAGCAGCAGTGGGAGGGGCTGCTGCGCGAGCTGGCCCTCCTCCCGCCCGCCGCCTCCCGGACCGGCGTGCGCCCGGCGGACCTGGCCGTCGCCCAGGACATGGGCAACCTCGTCAGCGCCTCCATGGCGGCGGCGCTGGAGCACGAGACGCTCGACAGCCCGACGCTCTCCCTGCGGGTGGCGTTCCCGGTGGACGCCGCGTCCCGGATGGCGACCCTGGGCCGGGTCCTCGACGTGGCCGACGCGGCGGCACAGCAGGGAAGCCTGCTCACCCTGCCGGCGCTTCCGCAGATCCGGGCCTTCCGGCACTGGCTGCTCGACCAGATCGCCGACCAGCCGGCCGGCAGGCGTCCCACCGCGTGGACACAGATCGCCGGCTCCCCGGGCACCAACCCGACGGATCTGGCGCCCTGGGACGCGCGGGAGGTGGACGCCGCCATGGTGCCGACCATCGCGGCCGACGACGGCAACCGGATCGTCGCGGTGAACAGCGCCGCGTCGAGCCTGCTGGGCTGGCCGGCGCACGAACTCGTCGGGCAGCGCCTGACCGTGCTCATGCCCGAGCACCTGCGCCAGCGCCATGTGACGGCGTTCACCTCGCTGCTGCTCACCGGCGAGTCCCGCATCCTGGGCCGTCCGATACCGGTCCCCGCGCTGCACCGGGACGGCCGGGTGATTCCCATCCGCCTCTCCATCCAGACCCAGGAGACGATCGACGGACGCACGGTGTTCGTCGCCCAGCTCGCCACGACGACCGCTCCCCCGGCCCCGCCGGACCCGCCACCGGACGGCCGGGCCGAACCGCGGCCGGTGCCGGGCCCGGTGCACCTGCCGACGGCCACCAGGAAGGTGCGGACGGTGAGCACGGAGACGGCGGCACCGGAGTGGCTGTCCCTGTTCGCCGACATCGGCATCGCGCTGACCAGCACCCTGGAGCCGGAGGAGCGGCTGCGGCGGGTGTGCCAGGTGCTGACCCGGGAGCTGGCGGACTGGTGCGTGGCGGACCTCGTCGACGAGCGCGGGCGGCTGGAGCGGATCTGCGTCGTCCACCGCGATCCCCAGGTGCTGGTCGGCGTGCACGTCGGCAGGCTGCCGCCGGTGTCCGACATCACCCAGGGTTCGCTGCCCAGGGTGCTGCGCGGTGCGGGCCCGCTGCTGGTCACCGACGTCTCGCCGCCCGGTCACCCGCGCAGCCCCTTGGACGTCCGGCAAGGGGAACTGGTGGAGCGGCTGGGCGCGAGCAGCGCCGTCGTCGCTCCGCTACGGGCCCAGCGGGAGGTCTTCGGCGCCCTGACGATGGTCCGCACCGACGAGGAGCACCCGTTCGCCAAGGAGGACGTCCCGCTGATCGCGGAGCTGGTCCGCGCCATCGCGCTCGGGGTGGACAACGCCCGGCTGCACCAGCACGCCCGCTCCAACGCCGAACACCTCCAGCGCGCGCTGCTGCCCGAACTGCCGCGCGCCGAAGGTCTGGAGCTGACCGCCCGCTACGTGCCCTCCAGCACCACCGCCGAGGTCGGCGGCGACTGGTACGACGCCTTCGTGCTGCCCAGCGGCGACATCGCGCTGGTCATCGGTGACGTGTCGGGGCACGACCTCCAAGCCGCGGTCGCCATGAGCGGCCTGCGCAACATGCTGCGCGGTATCGCCGTCGACCGCCCGGAGCCGCCCGGGGAGGTCCTGCGCCGCCTGGACCTGGCGAGCGACACCCTGAACCCGCAGTTCACGGCCACCTGTGTGTACGGCCTGGTGGAGAGCGAGGGCGGCACGGTGTGCCTGCACCACTCCTCCGCCGGCCACCTGCCGCCCCTGCTGACCACCCGGGAGGGCGACACCCGCTACCTGGACACGGGCCGGGGCCTGCTGATCGGCATGGACCCGGGCATGCCCCGCCTCTCCGCGCGCGACCCGCTGCCGCCGCACTCCACCCTGCTGTTCTTCACGGACGGCCTCATCGAACGGCGCGGGGAATCACTCGACGACGCGATGACCAGGCTCCGCCGCCACACCGCGGCCCAGGCGCGGGCCCCGCTCGACGTCTTCTGCGATGAAATGATCATCAAGTTCGGCCGCGACACCACGGACGACATCGCCCTGCTGGCCCTACGCCCCACCCCACCCGCCTGACCCGGCCCCGCCCATACGACAAGGGCCCGTGACCTGCTGTGTACGCAGGTCACGGGCCCTTGTTTCCCGTGTGGCGGCGCCAGGATTCGAACCTGGGAAGGCTGAGCCGGCAGATTTACAGTCTGCACAGCGATGACTAAGGGAGTGCTGCCTGAACAGCGGAAAGAGCCGGCATGGCGGGCTTGTGGCCCTCTTCCGTCCACTCATCGTCCATACGCCACGTACGGTGCCCCTCGCATGCCCTCCCAGTCACAGCCACCTGGGCGACGCTCGTCTCGGGACGCGGCGATCCCGTTCGGCCTTCAACAATTCGGCTGAACACTCCTGACGGCATCGTGATCGAACCCGCCACTCATGCTCCCCCTCCGCGGGCCACGCTGCGCGCCGCGCTGAGGGGCGTCAAACATTTGACGCACCGCTGTGCACAAATTACCTAGTCAGGCACCTCGGAGCGCACCAGCGCTAAATGTTTGACGCTGATACCGCTTAGAGGCAAGAGAGTGCTGCTGCACCCCTTCAGGCATGGCATGGCAATGCCTAGAGGGGTAGAGTCAGTGCTTGACCCTCAAAGTCTTGAGAGACAAGGAAGGGCCTAACGCTGCTGTCACAGCGTCAGGCCCCGAAGGGGTACAGATCACGAGCCCGGCCGACCTGCTAGCGGTCGGGCTCGTTGGTCGAGCCCTCCGCCGGGTTCGTGTCGCCTTGTCAAGACGAGAGGTACTGCACCACTTCCTTGATGACCACGGCGATCACCGGCACCCAGTCCACGACCGCCTGCCGAATCGACCGGCGGCGTCCGCACCGCGCGCAGCGACCGTCGTCGGATTGCTCCTCGGCCACCTGGTCCCTCCTTCCGTCCTCGGAGTGGCCCTGAGTACAACTCAGGGGTTCGCCTCCGGTGAGGCGAACGACTTCAAGGGACCTCTGATAGGAACCGCCTTAAGCATAGGCGGGCAAGCACGGGGCGAGGGCGGAAACGATCGCAATTCCACATCTCAACTAGAGAAGCAGATTGCGATTTGCGAATTTACCGAGACGCATCCTTGTTTCCGTTAGCTTGGCCAGTTCGACCTAACTAGGGCTAACTTCGCGCAAGTCATTAGCGATGCAAAGGCGTAACCCGGAAGACGTAGTTGCCATGTCGCCCGAGGTCAGGCACTGGGCAAGTCACCCCGCGGCCAGATAGGCACAAGACGGAGCTAACGACCGGCAGGGGAACATCCGGCAAGCACATCGCAGCTCTCCCCCCAGCGCCGTTTGCCCGACGTTACTTAGACAGCGAGCCGACAGAGGAAAACTATGTGATTTAGATCACTAAATCTGCTGCGCGTGTTGCGGCACGGACCGCGCCACACGCGGTTGAGCCCTACGCCCGGACTGAAGGACGTGCGACCCTTGATCCCGCCAGCAGTCGGCAGAGGGGAGAACGGGTGTCGGAGCAGGCCAGCCCTCGGGGGACCTTCCTGAAGGTTGCCGACTCGGTGAGGGCTCTGATCGAGGGCAATCCGGAGGTGACCGAGCTGCCGTCCCTGTCCGAGGTCATGCGCGAACACGGAGTCTCGCGCGGGGTCGCCATCCGCGCGTACGGCGTGTTGCGGCAGGAAGGTCTAGCTGAACCCACGCCAGGGGCACGCTGGCGCGTCGTTCGGTCCGAGGCGCGAGTCGACCGGCGCCCCCTCCACGAGCGAATCGCGGATGTCATCACGACTGACGGGCTTCAGGCGGGGGACGCGTTCCCGAGTGCTTCATCACTGGCCCAGCGGTTTGACGTTTCCCGCCCCACGGTGACCAAGGCCCTGGAGAAGCTGGAGGCCGCCGGCGTGCTGGCGGGGGGCGGACAGGGCAAGGTGCGGACGGTTCGCGCCGTGCCGACACGAGAGGAGCGTTCGTAGCTTGCCGACCTTGACCGAGTGGGCCTACCTCCTGGCCGAGTCCCTGCTCGCCGAACCGCTGCCGCGGCGCTGGAATCACTGTCTCGGGGTCGCCGAGAGGGCGCGCACGATCGCGCTCGTTCTTGACCAGGACGCGGACCTGCTGGAGGCTGCCGCCGTCCTGCACGACATCGGCTACGCGCCGGACCTCGCCAAGACCGGCTTTCACCCGCTGGACGGCGCGCGCTACCTCCGGGACGTTGCCGGCGCCGACAAGCGGGTCATCAACCTGGTCGCTCACCACTCCTGCGCCTGGATGGAGGCGGAAGCCCGCGGCATGCGCGCGGAGCTGGAGTCCGAGTTTCCTCGCGAGCAGGAGCACCTGAACGACGCGCTCTGCTACTGCGACATGAACACCACGCCGGACGGCACGCCCACGAACCCGATCGATCGGATCAACGAGATCACGGGGCGGTACGGGCCGGACAGCCTCATCGGGACGTTTATCCGCCGGGCCGAACCCGAGATCCTTGCGTGCACGTCCCGCGTGCTCCAACGCGTCGGCGCCGCCAAGCGTCAGCCGATGTAGGGAGCCGTACGCGCCTTGTCTTGGGCGTGCTCGATGCGGAGGCGCATCGTGGGGTGCACGTCCAGCTCCGCCAGGTCCGCTGGGTCCACCCAGCGGACCTGCGTCGTCTCGTTACTCGTGCGGAGTTCACCGCCGACCGGCCGCGCCCGGAAGCAGATGCTGAACTGCTGGCGCACCTCGCCGTCGTCGTACTGCATGACATGTCCGGGGTCCGTGTAGAGCCCGGACACGTCGACCACTTCCACCTTGATCCCGGTCTCTTCCCAGACCTCGCGCACAACGGTGTCGCTGATGGACTCGCCCACGTCGTGACCGCCTCCCGGCAATGCCCAGCGCCCGTTATCGGACCGCTGGATCATGAGCACCTGGCCGGCGTCGTTCTGGACGAAGGCGACGACGGACGGCACGACCGAGTTGGCCCGCGGGGCGTCGGGGTCGTGCAGGTAGTCGATGCGTCCCATGGTTCAGGCTCCCGTGATGCTGGCTATGTCCTGGTCGGTGACCGGGCGGGCGTTCTCCCACGTGTGATCGATGCTATTGGCGTACGTGTCGAACAATCCCCCACCTGGTAGCCGGCGGAGATGCAGAACGGGCGCCATGTAGGCACCGATGCCGTACACGTGTGGGTTCACCAGCATCTCGTCGTCGGCGCGGTAGATGGAGTTGTAGAGCGTCGAGTCGTGCAGCCGGAAGCCGATGTCCGGGTGGCTGCGCATGAGCGGGCGGTACAGATGCAAGGCGTTGCGGATCTTGCCGTCCATGATCTGGTGGCCCTCGTCAATGCCCCGTTGCCGGACGGCCGCGCAGCCAGGGTCACCGAGCAAGATGCGCACCTGGGCCCCGGCCTCCACCTTCGCCTTCAGCAGGTTGTGGAAAAGAGGGTCCTCCGAGAGAAACAGTCCGGAGTACACGAGCACGTCCAAGTGCCGCTCGGCGCGGCCGTACAGCTCTCGCCACAGCCCCGGCGGAACGGTGTGCCGGTGCGGGTAGACGGTCGCTATCTCGGCCTTCGTCAGATCCGTCGCGCTGTCGACGGTCCGGCCGTCTTCCCATAGCGTCGTCACGTCGACCTTGAGCACGGCCGCTGTCGCGTACTGGTGGCGCCGATACGGCACCTTGTCCTGCGTGATCCAGCGTTCGACCGTCTTCGGGTTGACCTCGATCGCTTCAGCGAGGCTCTGCACGGTCATGCCCCGGGCAAGAAGGGCCGACCGTAACCGCTCGTTCGACATCTGCACCCCCGTTGGGATGTCTAGGGACTTCTTGACCGTAGCCAGAAGTCCCAGAGCTGTCCACGCTGGTGGTAACGAACTCCCCTGACCTGCGGCGATTCTGAGTGTGCGCCAAGAAGTCCCGGCGCGAGACCAAGAGGTTCCGCCGGCCCACTTGACGGACCCTCATGCAGTACCTGTAAAACAGGTACTGCACAGCCGAACGCAACAACTCGGCTCGGCGGCTTCATGCCGCATGCGCAGAAGGCGGGGACGCTGCAATCCCGCTGAAGGCCAGGCAGAACAGGGTTTCGGCCCGTACTGGCGAGGTGGCCCGGCGACCGCGAGCAACGGCCGGAGAGTGGGGACGCGGTCCCCCTTGCAGTGCTTGACCCCTTTTGACCCTCGGATGATGAGGTGCCCAGTGCACCAACGAAGACTTTGGGCGCCGCCGCGACGGACCGGCCGGCGGGCGCCAGTACGTCGTGGGTGATTCCTCGCCTGCGGCCGATCCGGTCCGTTTCTCCCTGCCACCGCGGCGGCTAGCGCTGCGGCCGGTTGCCTCCCTCGCCTGTCCGGGCCCGCGTACCGCGTGGCGTCCGTACGGGCGGGGCGTGGGGAGCCGGATCTTCCGACTTCAACGGCGCGCGGCTCCGGTGCTGGAACACCGGAGCCGCTGTTCGGGCCGTTCACCCTTGGAGAGGAACCACGACCCATGGACCTCATCGTCACACTTCAGGACGCTGTTACTGCGTTCGAGGACTGGCGGGAGCCCACCAGCGCGGAGCTGGACGCGATCGAGCAGGAGATGCCGCTGATCCTGGCGGACGTCGACCTGCTGGACGCGCAGATCATCACCCTGGACCGCACGCCGACCGAGCTGGACACCCGGCGTCTGCGCCGCGCGTTGACGCGGGTCCTGAACGAGCGGGCGGCCGTGGCCAACCGCACGGCCGCGGCGAACCAGCCGGTGGGTGCGGCATGAATGACCTGCTTGCCATGCTGTCGGCCGCGGGACCGCTGGCCGGCGGGTGGGGTATCCACGGGCTGTGGATGCGTCGGTGCGTGTCGGCCGCGCGGCGGGACCCGCTGTCCGGGCTGTGGACGCGGGCCCCGTTCGAACGGCGCGCTGCCCGGCTGCTGGCCCGCAACCCGCACACGGCGGTCGTGCTGGTCGACCTGGACGGCTTCAAGGCGCTGAACGACACCTTCGGGCACGCCGCGGGAGATGCGGCGATCCGTTTCGTGGGTGGCAGCTTCGTCGGCGCGCTGGCCGGACAGCACGGAGCGGTTGCAGCTCGTCTCGGTGGCGACGAGTTCGCCGCCGTCGTGCCGCTGGCCGACCCGGTCTCACTGCCGTGGCTGCTCAGCGGCCTGCACGGCGAGATCGCCGCCCCGTTCCGCCACGGCGGCCGTGACCTCGTCCTCGGAGCCTCCATCGGCGCCGCCCTGTCCAGCGACCTTTTCCCGGATGTCCGCCGCGCGGGCCCGGAGTCGCTGTCGGTCCTGCTGCGGCTGGCGGACGAGGCGATGTACGCGGCCAAGCGCACCGGCGGCGGCTGGAACTACCCGGGTGCCACCGAGCAGCGCTGCACCACGGCGGCCGGCCGCCGCGCGGGACGCCCCGGCACCCACATCGCGCACCGTGGGGAGGCGGCGTGATAGCGGAGGAGTTCACGGCGCAGTTGTCCACGCTTAGGGGCTGCTGGCGCCTGTACGTGGTGCTGCTGAACACGACCGAGCAGTGGCCCGAGTACGGCTTCGACCGTGCGCTGCCGGTGCCGACGTTCACCGAGCGCGCGCAGGCGCTCAGCGTGCTGGGCTTCGAGCCGCTGCCGGGCGCCGCGTGGCAGTGGACCGAGGACAGCCAGGACCCCGACGACCCGGCGTCACCGGTGATGCTGATCGCCGCCACTCGGGTGCGTACACGCACGGGGGTGGACGCATGAACGGTGTTCAGATCCGTTCAGCGGAGCGCGCGCTCTCGGTGGGCACGTGGCTGATCGTGTGCGGCGCGATGCTGTATTCGATCCTGACCGTCACGCCGCTGATGTCCGCCCACACCGCTGATGAGTGGGACTGGACGGCACCGATCCTGCCCCTGGTGGTGGACGCTGCGGTGGTGATCGTGGTCCGGCTGGATTCGGTGCTGGCCCGCCTGGGTGGGCACGGCGGCCGGTGGCCGATCATGCTGCGGTGGATGACCGGCGCCATGACCCTGGCCCTGAACACCGCCGACTCCGCGCTGGCGAAAGACCTGGTCGGGGTGGCCGTACACGCCGTGGCGCCGCTGCTGCTGATCGTCAGCGCGGAGGCGGGACTCGCCTACCGCCGTGCCATCACCGCCGCCGTGCAGGTGCTGGAGGAGCGGCAGCGGGCCGAGCGGGAGCGGGCCGAACAAGCGGCCCGTGAGCGGGAGGAAGCCGCCCGCCGGCAAGCCCGGGAGGAGCGCGAGCACGCCGCCATGCTGGCGCGTGAACAGCGTGAACACGAAGCCGCTCTGGCCCGCGAGCAGGCGGAGCGGGAGGAGCGGCGCTGGCGCGAGGAGCAGGAGCAGCGGGCTGTCCGTGAGGCGGCGGAGCGCGAGGAACGTGAACGCCGTGAACGCGAGCGTGAACAGCGCGAGCGCGAGCGTGAGCGCGCCGAGCGGGAGGCTGCTGAACGGCGCAAGCGGGAGGCTGCGGAGCGGGCCGAGCGTGAACGCCGTGAACAGCGCGAGCGCGAGGAGCGGGCCGAGCGTGAACGCGCCGCGCTGCTTGAGCGCGGCCCGGCTGCCGGCAAGCTGCCCGAGGACGAAGCGCGCGCGATCGTGGCCGCCGCGTTCGGCGTCGGGCTGTCGGTGCGGCAGGCGGCGGAGCTGTGCGGCTGGTCGGTCGGGTGGGTCTCCACCCGCTACGCCGAACACCGCGACCCCGCCACGGGCGGCGCTGAACTCGCGATCGCGGGCCGCTGATGGCCACCCTCCCCGTCTACCCCTGGCGCCTTGCCCCTGACGGGCTGGCCACGCTGCGGCAACTGCGCGCGGCCGGTCTTCGGCCGGGCGGACAGGACGTGGCCGCGCAGCTCGAACGGCCGCGCCGGCGCCGGGGCCCGCTGGTCGCCTACCTCTACCGCATCGACCAGGCCAAGCCGGTGCGGCCGATGACCCCGGCGAAGTGGGCCGCGCTGGAGCGGGCGAACACCGCCCGCCGCACCTGCCCCGAGTGCCGCCGGGATGCCGGATACGTCATCCCGGCCGCGCTCGGCGCGTGCGTTGCGTGCGCCTTCCCGGACGACCAGGCCGCCGCGGCCTGAAGCACAGCACACCCCACCTGACTGCCTCCCGATGAGGAGATCCGCTGTGTCCAGCCGTTCCCGTGCCCGCGGCCTGAAGTCGGCCGCCGGCGTCCACACCGTTCACATCCCCCGCCAGCGCGGGCGCCGCGGCGCCCAGCCGTTCGTGATCGTCGTTCCCGAGCAGCCCTCCCTCACCCGCGAGGCTGCCGGGTGGGCGGGCCGCATGCTGTGGCGCCACCGCGGCGCCCTCGCGCCGACCGGCTGGGCCCTGCTCGCCCTCGCCGCGGCCGGACTGCTGCACGCCCAGGCGCCGCGGACCGGCCTGCTCCTCGCCGTCCTCGCCGCCGGCCCGGCCGTGTGGGTGCTGCTCGCCCAGCGCCGCCGCCCCGGGACCGGCTCGGTCCTGGCCTGGCGCATCGCTCTGGCCCTGCTCGCGACGCTGGCCCTGTCCTGGTTCGCCGCCGCGACCGGGTTCGGCCCGCTGACCGGCCCGCTCGCCCTGCTGTGGCTGCTGATCTGGGGCACCGCGCAGACCGCCTGGCTCATCGTCCGCCGCACCCACTGACCTGCGAAGGAGCCGATCAATGGCCTCCACCAACAGCCGCGGCGGCAGCAGCGCCGACGGATCGAAGTCGAACAAGTTCGCCAACGTCGGGGCCGCGGCCGGCGGTTTCGTCGGCGCCATGGGCAGCTCGTTCGCGCCCCCCGTGAACGTCACCATCAACCGGACCACCAACAACCACCGCGCCAGCAGCGGCGGCGGGCGTCGCCCCCACGCCGAAGGACTGCTGCCGGCACCGGAGTTCACCTCGCCGGCTCAGGTGCGGCAGTACTGCAACACCCTGCGGGCCGCCGCGGTGACGCTGTCCATCGAAGTGGCCATGGGCGCCGAGATCATGAAGGGCGTCCTGGCGGCCGTGCCCGACCCGGAAGGGCGGGCGTTCGGCTCGCGCATCCGGGCCCAGAAGGTGGCCCGCAAGATGCAGCGGTCCGCGGACGCCCTGCGGGACGCCGCGAAGAACGCCGCCGCCTGCTACGCGGCCTTCCAGCAGGAGTACGAGGAAGAGATCAACCGCGTCCGTCACCGTGCCCGCCGGCCGCAGCAGCCGGTCATGAACTGGGCCCAGCAGTAGGGAAGGGGTGAGCGTTCATGGCTCGCAACAGCCGTTCGGTGGCCTACGGCCACGACGGGACGGCCGCCTACCTGCCCGACCCGTTCACCAACGGGTCGGGCGGAAGCGTGGGCGTCTACCTGCTCAACCGGGTCAAGCCGCACCTTCCGCCCTGGCTCGGCTGGGCCGGGACCGGCCTGGCGGGTGCGCTCGGCTCTCTGCGGTGGGAAGCCTCCGCCGGGGCCGGCGTCGGTCTCACCCTCGCCTCCGTCGCCCTGACGGGGGCGACGTGGTGGGCGGGGAAGTCGACCAGTCAGCAGCGCCGGCTGCACTCGGCCATCACCGTGGCAGCGGGGTCGGCGTGGGTGACCGCGGCCTGCCTCGCCGGACCCACCACCGGCCCGCTGGACGACCTGTTCCTGATGGGCGGGCCCGTCGTGGCGCTGTCGTGGAACGTCCGCATGGTCCTGCGCCGCAACGACACCGACCCGCAGACGGGCGGCGCCGACAAGGGGCTGCTGGAGAAGGTCGGTCTGGCCCGCGCGCAGATCGGGCAGGCGAAGGTGGAGCCGAACCGGGTCACCGCGCCGCTGTCGCTGGAGCCGGGTGAGCAGACCAACGACGACGTGTCCAAGGCCCTGGCCCGGATCGCGTCCGCGCTGGACCTTCCCGTCTCCGCCGTCCGCTACCTCCCCTCGCCGGACTCCAGCCGGCGTGGCGAGCTGGTCATCGTCCCCGAGGACATGCTCGCGCAGCCGGCGGAGTACGAGGGACCCTCGAATCTGGGGGGCTCCATCGCGGAACCGCTGGTGATCGGCCGGTACGACGACGGCTCCCCGCTCGTCATCTGGCTGCCGGGCGACCCGGAGGCCAAGCGGAACAGCACCCACGTCCTGATCGCGGGCGGGACCGGGTCCGGCAAGGGCGAAACCGCGCTGAACCTTCAGACGGAGATCCTCTCCCGCCGGGACGTGCTGCTGTGGGTGTCCGACCCCAAGGCGTTCCAGGACTTCGCCCCGCTGCGGCCCGCCATGGACTGGTCGGCGGAAGGCGGGGCGGACACCGAAGTCATGGTGGAGGCGGTCAAGGCCGTCATCCCCGCCCGTACCCGCTGGCTGGGTGCCCACGGCTACCGGCAGTGGGTCCCTGAGGCAGCCGAGCAGCAGACCAGCCGCGAGCACACCTGCCGCCCCGACGGCCGGCCGTGCGGCTGCCCCGGCATGCCGTTCCTGGTCGCCTGGTTCGAGGAGGCGGCGAACACCCTGCGCAACCTCGGCGACGACGCGTTCACCGGCATCGCGCAGGAAGCCCGCTCGGCCGGCGTCTCTCTGGTGGTGTCCCTCCAGCGTCCTTCGTACGACCAGATGTCCACCAGTACCCGGGCCTCCCTGCCGTCCGTGATCGCGCTCGGCTGCGACCCCCGCGACGAGGGGTTCTCGCTGCCCGAGGCGGTCATCGACGCCGGCGCCCACCCCGGGGCGTGGGGCAACCGGCGACCCGGCTACTGCTACGTCGTCTCCCCGGGCATCCCCGAGGACCGCTACCCCTCCCCGGGCCGCACCTTCGCCTTCCCCGTCCAAGCTGCTGCGCTCATGGAGCAGCTGGCGGCGTGGGCACTGCGCGAGGGCGCGACCGCCGACCCGGTCACGGCCGGAGCGGTGACCGCGGTCGCCGGTCGCGCCTACACCGGCCGCACCGCCCCCGACCCCACCCCGGCCGCGGGCAGGCCGCGGCTGGCCGCCGTACAGGGAGACAACGACATGAGCGACGGACAGGGGCACGGGCTGCTGGTCGACCCCGAGGACGCCGGTATCGACCCCGAAGCCGACTTGCCGGGCGCCGAGGAAGGGGACGACGCCCCGATCTTCGGCCAGGAGACCGGACGCAAGCCGTCCCCCGACGAGGCCCGGCAGCTGTTCGCGCTCGCGCTGGAGGAGTTCGAGCAGGCCGGCCAGATGGTCGTGGGCCCGGTCGACTTCATGGACTGGTGCGACCGTAACAACCTCTCCCGCTCCTGGGTCTCCAAGCGGCTCAAGGACGCCGCGCTGGAGGGGCGGCTGGAGGCGACGAACACCACCGGTCGGTGGCGCATCGTCCCCGCCCTCGCCGCCGCCTGACACCCGTCACACGTGACGGGCCCGTCACACCCAAACCCCTAGGCAGACGCGGGTGTGACGCACCGTCACACCGGCCCGCCACACCCGCGTCACACCGTCTGAAGCCCGCCCGCGACCCTCACGTCACACCCCGACGCGAGGAGCCGCGGCCCACTCCGGAGGGACACTCCGTGAACCGCCCCAACCACCCCACCCACCCCCTCCCGATGACCGACACGGAAGCCGCCGCCGAGGCCCGCCGGATCATCGCCGACGCCTACCGGCCCGCCCCCGCGGTACCGACCGCTTACCGGGACACCACGCCCGTGCCCGCCTACGGCAGCACGCCGCCGGTCGTGCAGCCGGGCACGCCGCCCATGTCGCAGCGCGCGGTCGACGCCGGCCGGCTCATGCTCACCGCCGGCCTGGCCACCGTCCCGCCCGGCCTCATCGCCATCGGCCTGCTCATCGCCTCCGAGCACGCCGACCCGACCGTCATCGGCCTGATCTGCTCCGCCCCGGCCGCCATCGCCGTGCCCATCCTCGCCCTCGCCCGGGTGCTGCGCCGCGCCAAGGACGTGGTGCCCAACGTGCACCATCACCACTACACCGGCCCCGTCCGCCAGGAGCACACCACCACCCACACCCACGGCCTGATCGCCCGCACCCACACCGAACTGCACGGCTGAAAGGACGCAACGTGATCATCACGGGACTCGCCACCCGCGAGGGCACGGCCGCCGACAACGCCGACGCGGCCACGGTCCACGTCCTTGCCGACGGCACGGTCGGTGCGGCCGTCATCGACGGCATCGGCCACGGCCCCCGCACCTCCGCCACGGCGCCCCTGCTCGCCGCAGTCGCCGCCCGGATCTCCGCCCGCCGCGGGCCGCTCGCCGGACTCCTCACCGCCGCCGAACTGATCGCTGAGCCGGGCGCCGATGACGACGAGGCCGACGCGGTCGCGGTCGCGGCCCGCGTCATCCCCGGCGACGACATCACCGTCATCAACTGGACCGGCGACGCCCGCGCGTACGGCTGGAACGGCCAGCGGCTGGAGCTGTATACCGACGACCACACCGTCGGCGCCCAACTCCGAGCCAACGGGGTGGCCCTGGAGATCGCCCGCGAACACGACAACTGGCTCCGCACCAGCCTCGCCCGGGCCACGATCGGCACCGTCTACACCGCCGGCGTCCGCGACCAGCTCCTCATCCTCACCACGGACGGCGTCCACGACCAGGTGAAACCGGAGGTCATGAAGACCCTGGTCCGCGAGCTGGAGGACAACCCGCAGGCACTCGCCGAGGCCCTGGTAGCCGCCGCGCGCGAGACAGACGGCTACCGGGACGACGCGACCGCCGTCGTCATCGCACACCCCTCCGCACGCTGAACCGGAGGACAACCATGCGACCGCGCATCAAGGTCATCGACTGGACCCGCCGGGCCCTCGCCATCGTGGACACCCCCCGCCCCGACTGTCCGCTGTGCCACGGCAACGGCGGACACACCTGGGACTACACCACCCCCGACGGCGAATACGACGGCAGCGACTTCGACCCCTGCACCTGCTGGAACGACACCCGCCGCTGGCTCCTGCTCCCCCTGCCGTCCTGGACACGGCGCACTCCGCCCGGCGGCTACAGCAACGAACCCCCCTTCTAACAACGCCAAGGGCGGCCCCCGTCTCGCCAAAGTCCGGGGCCGCCCTTGTCAGCCAGAACCCGTCAAGGAACTGGAGACACCCAGCATGACGCATTCCGCCGCGCCGGTAGAGGGCGGCAACATCAGCCTGTGCACCGGCTCCGGTGCACTGGACCTCGCCGTGGAAGCCGTCACCGGCCTGCCCACGGCTATCGTCGGCGAGAAGGACCCGGCCGCCTCCCGGCTGCTGGCCGCCCGTCTGCCCCACGCCCGCAACGTGGGTGACATCAAGGCCGTCGACTGGCCGGCACTGTCCGCCTCACTGCCGCGCCCGGCAGCTCTGACCGCCGGTTTCCCCTGCCAGGACATCTCCAACGCCGGACCTCGGGGAGGAATCGCCGGTGACCGCTCGGGACTGTGGAAAACCGTCGCCCACGCCATTCGCCACCTTCGACCCCGACTCGTCTTCCTGGAAAACGTCGCCGCCCTCCGAAGCCGGGGCCTCGATGTCGTCGCCGCGGACCTGGCCGCGTGCGGGTATGACGCGCGGTGGATGTGCCTACGAGCTGGAGATCCCGAAATCGGCGCCCCCCACCGGCGGGACCGCTGGTTCGCCGTCGCGTATCCCGCTGCTGAAGACCCCCACCTCCCAGTTGGGACGCAACGGCGGGCCCCAGCACCCGGACAAGCGCCGCGCCGGCGGGCACGGGCCCACGCTGGAGGACGAAGTGGTCTTCTTGCTGCCCCCGACGGACACATGACCCTGCTGCCCACCCCGGCCGCCGCCGACGGAACCGGCGGCCCCGGCACCTCCCCCAGGCGCAAGGGCGGCATGAACCTGCGTACCGCCGTCACCCTGCTGCCAACCCCGGCGGCCCGCGACTGGAAGTCCGGCGCTTCCAACCTGCTGGAGACCAACTCCCGACCGCTGAACGAAGTCGTGGTCAACCTCCTGCCCACCCCCAAGGCATCGGACGGACCCCACGGCGGCCCGAACCAGCGCGACCGGGCCGGGAACTACTACCTCCCCGGACAGGCCGTACGCCTGGACAACCGATGGGTGGCCACCAATGGCACCGACTACGGGCCCGCCATCCGCCGTTGGGAGGCCGTACTCGGGCGCCCCGCACCGGAGCCGACCGAACCCGGCACCAAGGACAACCGCCGCCTATCCCCGGCGTTCGTGGAGTGGATGATGGGCGCCGATCCCGGCTGGGTGACCAGCCCGGACCTGGGCCTGTCCCGCTCCGACCAACTCAAGATCCTCGGCAACGGCGTCGTCATCCACCAGGCCATCTACGCCTACCGCGCGCTGCTCACCACCCTCGCCCCCGGCGCCGCGAGCCCCGGCCCGTCCCAGCTCGCCCTGGATGTGGCCTAGACAAACCAAGGGCGGCCCCCGTCTCGCCAAAGTCCGGGGCCGCCCTTGTCAGCCAGAACCCGTCAAGGAACTGGAGACACCCAGCATGACCCATAGCCCCCGCTCCGCGCTGCTGAATGCGGCACTGGCAGCCGCCGAACGCGGCTGGCACGTCTTCCCGTTGCGCCCCGGCACCAAGCGGCCCGCCCTGCACGGGGAGCAGTCCTGCCCCCTCACCGGACCCTGCGCGGCCGGGCACCTGAAGTGGGAGCAGCGCGCCACCACCGACCCGGACCTGATCCGCGCCGCCTGGGCACGTGCCCCGTACAACGTCGGCATCGCCACCGGCCCCTCCCGGCTCGTCGTGGTCGACCTGGACGTACCCAAGAACAAGGGCAAGGGCAGTTCGGACGCGCCTTGCGGCGCGACGACCTTCCAAGCGCTCTGCGAGCGCGCCGGCCACGCCGCCCCCACCACCTACCGGGTGCGGACCGCGAGCGGCGGGACGCACCTGTACTTCACCGCCCCGTCCGGCTTGCACCTGACCAACACCGCACGGACTATCGGGGAGTTGGTGGACACCCGGGCGTGGGGTGGGTACGTCGTCGCCGCCGGCAGCACCACCCCCACCGGAACCTACGAGGCACAGTACGGCCCTGAGGCGGCCGTCCTGCCGTCGTGGTTGCAAGCCGTCCTCCAGCCCGTCCCCAAGCCGTCACAGGCGCCCGCGACGGCCGTCCTGGGGCGATCCCGGCGGTACGCGGATGTAGCCCTGGCCAACGAGGCGCGGGCGGTCGCTGCGGCCCGTGTCGGCGAGCGGGAAGGGACCCTGTTCCGTGGCGCGCGCGCCCTGGGGCGCCTCGTCGCGTGGGGCGACCTTCCCCGGCAGGTGGTTGAGCAGGCTCTTCAGGAGGCGGGGGAGGCGGCCGGACTCACCGCGGCCGAGTGCCGCTCCACCCTCCGCAGCGCCCTGAACTGGTCCATCGCCCACAACCAGACCCGCCGGGAGACGGCATGACCGCCCCCTCCCGCCCCTGTCTGAAGAGCATCACCTCCACCCCGGACAGGCCGCCGGCCGCCGAACCGGCCGCGCCCCGCCCGGCCGTGGGCGAGCCGAAAGGCGCCGCCCGCCAGGGCGTCCCTTCTGTTCTTCGCCCTGACCAGCACCCGGCCCGTGACCGCTACCCCGTCGCCTGGCTCACGGTCACCGCGCCGTACGGGGGCATGCCCATGGCCGCCTCGCAGTGCTGGTGCGGCTGGGACCACGACGCCATCGGCCACGCCCAGGTACGCGCGCTGATCGAAGCCCACACCGCCCACCGCGCCACCTGCCCGCTCCGCAACCTCCGCGAAGGGAGGGCAGCCGCATGACCTCCCCCATCGACGGCGCCGCGCTGCTCAACGAGGTGGAAGCCTTCCACCGCCGCTTCAACGTCTTCCCCACCGAAGCCGCCTACGTCGCCGTTGCCCTCTGGGACGCCCACGCCCACCTGCTCGACTGCTTCGACTCCACCCCCCGCATCGCGTTCCTCTCCCCGGAGCCGGGATCGGGCAAGTCCCGCGCGCTGGAGATCGTGGAGACGCTCGTCCCGCAGCCGATGGTCGCCGTCAACGCCTCCGCCGCCGCTCTCTTCCGGGCCGTGTCCGGCACGAAGGGGCGGCCCACGATCTTGTTTGACGAGATCGACACCGTGTTCGGGCCCAAGGCGGGGGACAACGAGGAATTGCGCGGCTTCCTCAATGCCGGTCACCGCCGATCCGGGGTCACGTACCGGTGCGTCGGTGACGGCTCCAACCAGACCGTCCAGCCGTTCCCCTCGTACTGCGCGGTCGCCATGGCCGGACTCGGCTCACTGCCGGACACGATTCTGACCCGCTCGGTCATCGTCCGCATGCGCCGGCGGGCCCGGAACGAGCGCGTGGAGCCCTACCGGCAGCGCGTCCACGAGAAGGAAGGCCACGCCCTGCGGGACCGGCTCGCCCGCTGGGCCGCCGCCGTCCGCTCCACGGTCGATGGCGCCTGGCCGGTCATGCCCGAGGGCATTACCGACCGGCCCGCCGACGTGTGGGAGCCCCTGCTGGCCGTCGCCGAGGCAGCCGGCGGGAGCTGGCCCGAGCGCGCGCGGGCCGCGTGCGTCGAGCTGGTGACCGCCGCGGGTGAGGACGACGAAGCCTCCCTGGGCATCCGACTGCTGACCGACTTGCGCGACACGGTGTTCTGCGGCATCGACCGCATGCCGACCGCCGCCATCCTGGAGTGCCTGACCAGCATGGACGATGCGCCATGGGTCGACGTCGGCGGCAAGCCGCTCACTCCCCGAGGACTGGCCCGGCTGCTCAGCCAGTACGTCACCGGAGCCAACAAGCCGATCAAGCCGCGCCCCATCCGTACAGCGGCCGGCGCAGTGCCGCGCGGCTACTACGCCGAGGACCTCGCGGACGCCTGGGCCCGCTACTGCGCCCCGCCCCCGTCAAAGTCCGCTACATCCGCTACACCCGCTACGCCGCAGGTCAACACGGGTGAATCCGTAGCGGATGAGCTGCCCGGCATCCGCTACACCCCCGACGAAACCGCTACGTCAAACGCCCCCGCCCGCCCCGCGTAGCGGCGTCAATCCGCTACACGGCCTCCATCCGCTACAGAAAACAGGCCCATGACCTGCGCTGTAGCGGATGTAGCGCATGTAGCGGACGCACGGGGAGGGCCCCGCAGGGCCCTCCCCGTGGCTTCTCCCTCCTGCTACTCAAGGAGATCCCGGCATGGCCACCCCTTCTTCCCGCCGACGCCGCCTCCCCAAGGACGAATTGCTGCCGCTGAGCGACGCCCTGGAAGAGATCGGCATCAGTCGCGCCACCTGGTACCGGTGGCGAAACCGCGGCTACGGACCGGAGGCGAAGCGCACGCCGTCCGGCCGCATCTGTGTGCGCCGAAGCGTCCTGGACGCCTTCAAAGACGAATTGGAAGCCGCGTGACCGAGTGGAGCTACACCGTCAAGATCTGGGCCATCCGTAAGCGCGACTACCGGAAGCCCTATCAACTCCGCTGGAAAGTGGGCACCAGCCCGCACGCGGAGTCGTTCCTCACCCTGGGCCTGGCGGAGAGTCGCCGGGCCCAGCTCATTACCGCGGCCCGTGAGGGCGAGCCGTTCGACGTGGACAGCGGCTTGCCGAAGTCCATGGTCGTGAAGGAGCGGGACATCTCGTGGTACGAGCACGCCCGCAACTACATCGGCATGAAGTGGGACCACTCCCCCGCCTCGACGCGGCGCACGCTGGCCGAGGCGATGGCGACCGTGACGCCCGTCTTTGTGAAGGACACCAAGGGCATGCCGGACGCCAGAGTCGTGCGTCGGGCCCTGTATGGCTGGGCGTTCAACAAGAACCGCTGGGACGAGGAGAGTCCCGCCGACGTGACCAAGGTGCTGGAGTGGTTCAAGCGCAAGTCGCTGTCCACTTCAGCCCTGTCGGATCTCCTGCTGATACGGGCCGCGCTCAATGCAGCGTCCGTGAAGCTGGACGGGAAAACCGCAGCACCGGGAACCATCAGCCGCAAGCGTGCGATCTTCTACAACTCGCTGGAGTTCGCCGTGGAGTCGGAACTCCTCGCCGACAACCCGCTCGCCCGCCTCAAGTGGAGGGCGCCCGAGCAGGTAGTAGAAGAAGTCGACCCCGAATGCGTGCCGAACCCCGAGCAGGCCGCCAAGCTGCTGGCCGCAGTCCGGGACCAGAGCCCGCGCGGCCGGCGCCTGGTGGCGTTCTTCGGCTGCATCTACTACGCGGCGGCGCGGCCGGCCGAAGTCATCGGCCTGCGGCGCCGCGACTGCGACCTTCCCCGGCGCGGGTGGGGACTGCTCCGTCTGAGGGAGACTCGCCCCCGTTCGGGGACGGCCTGGACGGACAGCGGTGAGGCGCACGACAAGCGGGGACTGAAGCACCGGCCCCGGCGGGCCGTCCGGCACGTGCCGATCCCGCCGGAACTGGTCGCCCTGCTGCGGTGGCACCTGACCGCGTACGGCACCGCCCCGGACGGCCGGGTGTTCCAGACCGCGCGAGGCGGATTGGTCCAGGACACGGGCTACGGGGAGGTCTGGGCCGAGGCTCGTTCGCGGGCCCTGGCCCCCGAGGAGTTCGCTTCGGTGCTGGCCAAGCGCCCATATGATCTTCGCCACGCCGCGGTGTCCACCTGGCTCAGCTCCGGGGTGGAGCCCCAGCTCGTGGCGGAGCGCGCCGGCCACAGCGTGGCGGTGCTCTTCCGGGTGTACGCCAAGTTTCTGAAGGACGGGGACGAGGCGGCGAACGCCAAGATCTCTGCCCGGCTGGGGCGGGCCCGATGACCGGCCACGAAACCCGTCCACGCTCCGTCCACGCACACCGAGACGAGGCGTTCGAACGCGAGACAGCGTGAGACAGTCCCCTGATCACTGGGGAGTACGACGATGGCCCCGTGATCTGCTGTTTACGCAGATCACGGGGCCATCGCTCCCGTGTGGCGGCGCCAGGATTCGAACCTGGGAAGGCTGAGCCGGCAGATTTACAGTCTGCTCCCTTTGGCCGCTCGGGCACACCGCCGGGTGACGCTGCCGTTCGAACCCGCTTTCGCGGTGCTCCCCGGCAACGACGTAAACAATACCCGATCCACCGGGGTGCTTCGCCACCCGGTTGATCTCCGCTTCCCGGGTCGCGAGGTGGCTAGGCTGGTGCGGATGCGGCCCGGTGCTCCACCGGGCCCGGCGGTCGCCGCCGCGCACCCGATCACGCACCCCGATACAAGGAGCCACAGGACATGGCCGACTCCAGTTTCGACATCGTCTCGAAGGTCGAGCGGCAGGAGGTCGACAACGCCCTCAACCAGGCCGCCAAGGAGATCTCGCAGCGCTACGACTTCAAGGGCGTGGGCGCCTCGATCTCGTGGTCCGGCGAGAAGATCCTCATGGAGGCGAACTCCGAGGACCGGGTGAAGGCCGTCCTCGACGTCTTCGAGTCCAAGCTCATCAAGCGCGGCATCTCCCTGAAGTCGCTGGAGACGGGCGAGCCGCAGCTCTCCGGCAAGGAGTACAAGATCTTCGCGTCGATCCAGGAGGGCATCTCCCAGGAGAACGCCAAGAAGGTCGCGAAGATCATCCGCGACGAGGGCCCGAAGGGCGTCAAGGCGCAGGTCCAGGGTGACGAGCTGCGGGTCAGCTCCAAGAGCCGCGACGACCTCCAGACCGTGATCGCCCTCCTGAAGGGCAAGGACTTCGACTTCGCGCTGCAGTTCGTGAACTACCGCTAGGCGGCCGGAACCGGAGAAGGGCGGGCACCCGGTGGTGCCCGCCCTTCCGCCTTCCGTCGCTGCCCTGCCGTCCCGCCGGGCCTGCCGGGTTCAGTCGCGTGAGTTGCCGAACAGCAGGCGGTAGACGATCAGCAGCACCAGTGAGCCGCCGACGGCCGCGGCCCAGGTGGCGCCGTCGTAGAAGTGCTTGCTGACCGGGTGGTCGAGCCAGCGCGCCGAGATCCAGCCCCCCAGGAACGCGCCCGCGATGCCGATCACGGTCGTGCCGATGAAGCCGCCGGGGTCGCGTCCCGGCAGCAGCACCTTGGCGATGGCTCCGGCCAGCAGCCCGAGGATGATCCAGCCGATGATGCCCATGCCGTGAACCTGCCCTTCCGTGCGGTGACCGCACTGTCCGGGCCCGGGTCTGTTCCGCCGTGGCCCCGCCGTCCGTCACGCGAGCGTGTGCGTGCCGTGTCAACAGGGAGGACGCCACGGGCGTACCCACCGGTTGCCCCGCCCGGCCCACGGCGTACGGCGATGACGGGCGAGGCGGCGCGGAAGGTGATGTGTGACGGCGGCAGGCATGCCGGCTGAGCCACCTGGAGAGGTATACGGGTTATGAAGGTGTTCAACCTGCTGCTCAATATCCTGTGGTTTCTCCTCTGCGGGCTCTGGATGGCGATCGGTTACCTGGTCGCCGCCCTGATCTGCTTCGCCCTGATCGTCACCATTCCGTTCGGCGTCGCGTCGCTGCGCATCGCCGGGTTCGTCCTCTGGCCGTTCGGCCGTACCACGGTGGAGAAGCCGGGTGCCGGCGCACCGTCGTGCGTCGGCAACGTCGTCTGGCTGGTCTTCGCGGGCTGGTGGCTCGCGCTGGCCCACCTGGTCACGAGCATTCCGCTTTTCCTGTCGATCGTCGGCATTCCCTTCGGCTGGGCGAACCTGAAGCTCATCCCGCTTTCGCTCATGCCGCTCGGACAGGAGGTCGTGCCCACGGACAAGGCTTTCGGCGAACGCTGATCTCGATCCCCCTCACCGCCGACGGCTGTGACGCCTACGGCGACCGGCCGAGCGGGATTCACGCACCCGTCGTAGCGCTCGGGCGAATGTCGTCCAGGCTGCCGACGTACACCACCGACGACGGATGTGCGGGCTTGGGCACCTGAATGAGAATGGGCACGTAAACGACGTCACCGTGCCTGAACTCGGCCTTCCAGGAATGCCGGTAGCACGTGATGTCGTCCGGGTTGTTCCGCGTCGCGTAACACTGGGTCGTCGACTTCACCGGTGCGCCGGCGGCATGCGCCGCGGATTCCCAGCCGCCCAACGCCATGAAGCAGGTCACCGCGACTGCGAGCCCGGCTCCGCGTACCGTTGCGTTCTTCGTCTTCATCACCCCGCACGAACGCGGCAGTCCAGCGGCCAGGGGACTGTGGACACCCGGCCGCCGGACCGTCAAGTTCAGCCGTTGTTGTTGTTATTGTTGTTGTTCGCGCCTCCGCCTCCGTTGTTATTGTTGTTGTTATTGTTGTTTCCACCTCCGCCGCCGTTATTGTTGTTGTTATTGTTGTTGTTGGCACCTCCACCGTTGTTGTTGTTGTTATTGTTGTTGTTGTTCGCACCTCCGCCCCCGTTGTTGTTGTTATTATTGTTGTTGTTCCCGCCCCGTCCGCCGTTGTTGTTGTTGTTATTGTTGTTGTTGCCGCCTCGTCCGCCGTTGTTGTTGTTGTTGTTATTGTTGTTGTTGCCGCCTCGTCCGCCGTTGTTGTTGTTGTTATTGTTGTTGTTGCCGCCTCGTCCGCCGTTGTTGTTGTTGTTGTTATTGTTGTTGTTTCCGCCCCGTCCTCCGTTGTTGTTGTTATTGTTGTTGTTCTGGTGGTGACCGCCTCGCCCACCGTTGTTGTTGTTATTGTTGTTGTTGTTCCCACCGTTGTCGCTCGGCGCCGTGGCGTGGGTTCCTGTGGGTGCCGGGGCGGCAAAGGCGCTCGACGGCGCCAGGGCGCCTCCCGCGGCCAGGGCTGCCGATGCGGCTATCAGGGCCGCGCGCTTGGCATACTTGTTCGCCATGATGTTTCCTTTCCGATGGGTATGGACGTCGTAGATCGGCAGTCCATTAGGCACAGGGCAGGCGACACACTCAGCGCGGAAACGGCAGGCGCCGCGAACTCCGATACCCCGGTCTGAAACTCTTCGGCCAGCATGCGCGGCCGGGGACGGCGGGCGCATCGGGTGCGCACCCCAAGTTCCGCCCCGCGCACCCCACGTCCGCCCCGGCACACACCCCACGCTCCGCCCCGGCAGCCCACCCCCGGCGCCGCCGCCCGGCCGGTCTTGATCGGTCTGGATCTTTTGCGCCGCTTCGGCCACGGGAGGAAACTGGCTGGTGATGGACCTTCTAGAGCGGGAGACCGTGCTCCGGGACCTGACCGGTCACCTGAAGGCCGCCGTGAGCGGGCCCGGACGCCTGGCCCTGGTCCGCGGGGAGGCCGGGATCGGCAAGTCCGCCGTCGTCCGCCGTCTCGCCCAGGTGGCCGATCCCCACATCCGGGTCGTGATCGGCGCCTGCGACCCGCTCGCCACGCCCCGTCCCCTGGGCCCCCTGCTGGACCTGGCCCCGCGTCTGGGCGACGAGGTGCGCGCGGCCCTGACGGGCACGCTGACCGGCGCCTGCCGTTCCGACGAGGTCTACGACCGGCTGCTCGCCGACCTGAGCGCCTACCCGAGTCTGCTGGTCGTCGAGGACATCCACTGGGCCGACGAGGCCACGTTGGACCTGCTGCGTTACCTGGCCCGCCGGCTGCCGGGCGTCCCGTCGCTGGTGCTGGCCACCTACCGCGACGACGAGATCGGCCGCACCCACGACGTGACCGCGCTCCTCGGCACCCTGGCCGGCTATCCGTGGGTGTACCGGCACGACCTGACCGCGCTGAGCCGCCGGTCCGTCGCGCGGCTGGCCACCGGACACGCCGTGGACGCCGAGGAGCTGTACCACGTCTCCGCCGGCAACCCGTTCCTCGTCACCGAGATCCTGGCCGCTCCCGCCGAAGCCATCCCGGCCACCGTGCGCGAGTCCGTGGCGGGCCGCCTGGCGGGACTGTCGGCCGCGGCGCGCCGGGCGGTCGACGTGCTGGCCGTCCTGGGGGCCCGGGTACCGCTGTCCCTGCTGGCCGGCGTCCTGCCGGCCCCCGAGGAAGCGCTGGACGAGGCCGTGGCCTGCGGGATAGTGCGCACCCACGGACAGGTGACCGGGTTCCGCCACGAACTGACCCGGCTGGCGGTGCTGGAGACCGTGCCCGCCGCCTACCGTCTGCGGACACACCGGCAGGCACTGGCGGCGATGCGGTCCGGTCCGGTCGCCGAGGAGGACCTGCCGCTGCTGGCCGAGCACGCCCACGGCGCCGGGGACGCGGCCGCCGTGCTGGAGTACGCGCCCGCGGCGGCCGCCCGTGCCACCGCGCTGGGGGCACACCGGGAAGCCGCCGCCCAGTACGCCCACGCCCTGCGGTACGCCGACCGCCTGCCGCCCGAGCAGCGGGTCTCCCTGATGGAGGGCCATTCGCGGGCCTGCCTGCTGTCCGGCCGGCTGGACGAGGGGATCGCGTCGCGGCGTACGGCGGTGAGGCTGCGCCGCGCCCTCGGCGACCGGCTGGGCGAGGGCGAGGACCTGCGCTGGCTGTCCTGCTGGCTGTGGCCGGCCGGGCGAGCCGCCGAGGCCAGGCGAACCGGTCTGGAGGCGGTGCGGGTGCTCGAAGGGCTGACGCCCGGCCGGGAGCTGGCGCGGGCGCACCTGAACCTCTGCCGGCTCGCCTGCTACGGGCACGAAGGCGAGGCGGCGGTCGCCGGCCACGCCGGGAAGGCGCTCGCCCTGGCCGGGCGCTCCGGTGATGCGGAGGTGCTCGTCCAGGCGCGCTTCCACACCGCGGCGGCACGCGTGCTGAGCGGGGGACGCGGCTGGGAGGAGTGCGAGCGGGCGGTCGCGGACGCGATGGCCGGGGGTCCGCCGCCGGACGCGGGGTCGTTGGCGCTCGTCCTGTGCTGGCTGGCCGCGTCGCGGCGGGACGCCGCCCGGACGGCCGCGGCCGTGAGCCGGGCGGAGGACTACTGCCTCGATCACGACCTGCCGGCCTACCTGCTGTGCGCGCGGGCCTGGGGCAGTTGGGGCCTGCTGAACCGGGGTCTGTGGTCCCGGGCCGCCGATGCCGCGCAGAAGATCCTGGCCCATCCCGGCTCGCCGCCGGTCGCCCAAGCTCTGGCGCTGACCGTGAGGGGCCTGGTACGGGCCCGTCAGGGCCGGCCCGAGGTGTGGCCGCCGCTGGACCGGGCGGCGAGCCTGGTCGACCCGGACTGCCTGCGGGACACGGGACTGGGCTGGGAGGCCCGGGCCGAGGCGGCCTGGCTGGCCGGCGACCACGAACGGGTGCGGACGGAGGCCCGCCGCGCTCTGACCGCGCTGGCGGACCGCACCCATCCCTGGCTGTCCGGCTCCCTGGCCTGTTGGATCCGCCGCGCCGGAGGAGATCCCCCACCGGTCCCGGCGGCCGGTCCGTACGCGCGGGAACTGGCCGGCGACTGGGCCGGCGCCGCGGCGCACTGGGACCGGCTCGGCTGCCCGTACGACGCCGCGCTGGCCCGCCTGTCCGGTGACGCCTCCGCGCTGCGCCGGGCCCTGGCCGCCTTCGAGGCCCTGGACACCCGGCCGGCCGTGGCCCACACCCGCTCCCTGATGCGGGCCCGCGGAATCCGCCCGGTCCGGCAGGGCCCGCGGCCGGCCACCCGGGCCAATCCCTACCGGCTCACCAACCGGGAGATGGACGTCCTGAAGCTGCTGGACGAGGGCCTTTCGGACGCCGAGATCGCCGCCCGCCTCTACATCAGCCCCAAGACGGCCGGACATCACGTGGGCGCCGTACTGACCAAGCTGGGTGTCCACACCCGCCATGAGGCCGCCCGGAAACACCACGGCCCCGACCCCGAGCGCGGGTAGGGCTCCGCGACGGACCGTTCAGGTCAACTGAATTTGCAGTTGATGTTCTGGCTGCCGGTGAAGGTGTTGTTCCCCTGCGCGGCCTGTCCCGTCGGAGAGCAGATCTGCAGCAGCGGCGGAATGCCCAGAAGGGAGAGAAGCCCACCGCCGCCGGGCGCCGCCGTACCGGCGAGGATGTTGTTGTTATTGGTGTTGTTGTTCGTGTTCACGCCCCCATTGTTGTTGTTATTGTTGTTGTTGTTCACCCCACCGGGATTGTTGTTATTGTTGTTGTTCGTGTTGGTGTTCGTGGCGCTCTGGGTGTCGGTGCCTCCCAGGCCCGCCTGCCCCATCCGGTAGGGGGCCTGGAGCAGTGACGCCACGCCCAGGCGGGACAGGAGTCCCCCGTCGCCCTGCGCCTGCGCGCCGCCGGCGCTGAAGAGCACCGCCGTGACCGCGGCGGTACTGATCGCGGCGAACCGCTTGGTGAGCTTCACTCGGCCAACCTTTCGTCGTCCCTGGTGCCGCATACTCAGTGCACAGGATGGCGACGGCCGGGCGGCAACGATCACCAGACGCGCGGCAGCGCCCGCGTTTTCCCCCGTACAGCCTCAGGGCTTCGCGCGGATTTCCGGGACGGAAAAGAACGGCCGCGTAATACGGAATTGCAGCGCGCGGCCGGCCGGAACGGTCCTACCGGTAGCCGCCCGCCATCTTTTCGAGCCGGGCGATGCGCTCCGTCATCGGCGGGTGCGTGGAGAACATCTTCGACAGCCCCTGGCCCGGACGGAACGGGTTGGCGATCATCATGTGGCTCGCCGTCTCGATGCGGGGCTCCGGGGGCAGCGGAAGCTGCCGGGTGCCCGTCTCCAGCTTGCGCAGGGCACTGGCGAGGGCGAGCGGGTCGCCGGTGAGCTGGGCCCCGGAGGCGTCCGCCTCGTACTCCCGGGAGCGGCTGACGGCGAGCTGGATCAGGGAGGCGGCGAGCGGGCCCAGGATGGCGATCAGCAGCATGCCGAACAGACCGGGTCCCTCGTCGTCGTCCGAACGGCCGACCGGGATCAGCCACGCGAAGTTCACCAGGAACATGATCACGGAGGCGAGGGCGCCGGCGACCGAGGAGATGAGGATGTCCCGGTTGTAGACGTGGCTCAGCTCGTGGCCGATGACCCCGCGCAGCTCCCGCTCGTCCAGCAGGCGCAGGATGCCCTCGGTGCAGCACACGGCCGCGTTGCGCGGGTTGCGGCCCGTGGCGAAGGCGTTCGGGGCCTCCGTCGGCGAGATGTACAGCCGGGGCATGGGCTGGCGGGCCTGCGTGGACAGCTCCCGCACCATCCGGTACAGCACCGGGGCCTCGAACTCGCTGACCGGACGGGCGCGCATCGCGCGCAGCGCCAGCTTGTCGCTGTTCCAGTACGCGTACGCGTTCGTCCCCAGGGCGACCAGCACCGCCACGATCAGTCCGGCGCGGCCGAAGAAGCCGCCGATGACGATGATGAGTGCCGACAGCCCTCCGAGGAGAACTGCGGTCCTGAGCCCGTTGTGCCGGCGGTGCACGGTGCGTCCTCCAAGTCGTGCGGCTGGGGAACACTCTGTTCCGGTGACCCTCCCGCAGGTGACAACGCCAGGCGGAGGCCACGAGTTCCCTGCGCGTACGGTGGCGCGCGGCGGCCGGGCGGGTGAGGTGCCCGTCCGGCCGTACGCGCGCGTGCCGGCACGGGTGCCCCACGCGCGCGGGACGACTCCTGGAACAGCCCGGCGGCCGCTCGCTAGAACAGCCCGGCGGCCGCGAACCGCAGCACCAGCTGGGGCGCTCCGGAGAGGGCGACGCCGAGGACCCCGGTGACGGCGAGGGCGGCCGTGAGCGGGGCCGGCACCCGGTGCCGGACGGGCTCGCCCTCGGGGGCGCGGAACAGCAGGGCCGCCCACTGGAGGTAGTAGAAGAGGCCGATCACGACGTTGACGGCCATGACGACGGCGAGCCAGCCGAGGCCCGCGTCGACGGCGGCCGAGAACACCGTGACCTTCGCGAACAGACCGATGACGCCAGGCGGCAGCCCGGCCAGGCACAGCAGGAAGAACGCCAGCAGCAGCGCGGCGAGCGGGTTGGCGGCGTACAGGCCCCGGTAGTCGCTGATCCGGTTCAGCGCGCGGCCCCGGTCCACCAGGGCGGCCACGGCGAACGCGCCGAGGTTCACGGCGGCGTACATCAGGGCGTACGCCACGGTGGAGCCGATCGCCCGCTCGGCGTCCTTGCTGTATCCGGCCGCGGCGATCGGCACCAGCAGATAGCCGGCCTGCCCGACGGAGGACCAGGCGAGCAGCCGTACGGCGCTGTACGCGCGCGTGGTCTGCTGGCGCAGCGCGGCGACGTTGCCGACGGTCATGGTCAGGGCGGCCAGCGCGGCGAGCGCGGGCCCCCAGACGCCGGCGTACGACGGGAACGCGACGACGGTGACCAGGATCAGGCCGGAGAAGCCGACGGCCTTGCCGACGACGGACAGGTAGGCCGCGACGGGCAGGGGCGCGCCCACGTAGGTGTCGGGCACCCAGAAGTGGAAGGGCACGGCGGCGGTCTTGAAGGCGAAGCCGACGAGGGTGAGGACGACACCGGTCTGGGCGAGGGTGTGCAGTTGTCCGCCGACGTGCGGCAGGCGCTGGGCGACCTGGGTGAGGTAGAGGGTGCCGGTGGTGGCGTAGACGAAGCTGATGCCCAGCAGGCTGACCGCGGTGGCGGTGACCGAGGACAGGAAGAACTTCAGGGCCGC
Organism: Streptomyces sp. NPDC017095; assembly: GCF_044332325.1. Classification (NCBI taxonomy): domain Bacteria; kingdom Bacillati; phylum Actinomycetota; class Actinomycetes; order Kitasatosporales; family Streptomycetaceae; genus Streptomyces; species Streptomyces sp. NPDC017095. Next base: position 137,859 of record NZ_JBIROU010000009.1, on the reverse strand, counting down.
CTCGGAGGACCGCTTGTCGCCGTGCCGGATGCCGACGAGGGCGAAGGCGGGCAGGGAGGTGACCTCCAGGGCGACGATCAGGGTGGCCAGGTCGCGGGAGGCGGGCAGGAGGGCGGCGCCGGCCGCGGAGGACAGCAGCAGGAACCAGAACTCGCCCGGCGGGACGCGGCGCCGCTCGTCGTCCAGGTGGGTGACGGAGAGCAGGGCGGCGAGCAGGGCGCCGCCGAGCACCAGGAGCTGGATGACGAGGGTGAAGCGGTCGGCGGTGTAGCTGCACGCGCGCGCGTGGGCGTCGGTGCAGAAGGTGGCGCGGTCGCCGCCCAGGAGGGGCAGCAGCAGCGCGGTCGCCGCGGCGAGTCCGGCGACCGAGACCCAGCCGAGCACGGCCTTGCGGGGCTCGGGCACGAACAGGTCGGCGACGAGGACGGCGAGTCCGACTAGGGCCGCGAGGGCGGGCGGGGCGATCGCGAGCCAGTCGACGGACTGGACCAGCGACTCGGCAAGCGGCTGGGCGCTCATCGGGTGCCTCCTGCGAGGAGCTGCTGCACGGCCGGGTCGGTCAGGCCGAGCAGGGCCTTCGGCCACAGTCCGGCGAGGACGGTGAGGGTGACGAGCGGGGTCCAGGCGGCGAACTCGTACCCGTGCACGTCCGCCAGCTCCGGGGCCTCGCGCCGCACACCGCCCATGCAGACGCGCTGGACCACGATCAGCATGTACGCGGCCGTCAGCAGGGTGCCGGACGCGCCGATCGCCAGGAAGGTGAGGAAGGCGGGCCGGCTGAGGCCGGCGGCGGGCCGGAACGCGCCGAACAGCGTGAGCATCTCGCCCCAGAACCCGGCCAGGCCCGGCAGGCCCAGCGAGGCGACCGCGCCGAAGGCGAGCAGACCGCCGAGGCGCGGGGCCCTGCCGTACAGCGCGGCGCCGGTCTCCTTCGCCAGCGTGTCCAGGTCGGTGCTGCCGGTGCGGTCCTTCAGGGCGCCGACCAGGAAGAACAGCAGGCCGGTGATGAGGCCGTGGGCGATGTTGGCGAACAGGGCGCCGTTCACGCCGGTCGGGGTCATGGTGGCGATGCCGAGCAGGACGAAGCCCATGTGGCCGACGGAGGAGTAGGCGATCAGTCGCTTGAGGTCGCCCTTCGCGCCCTGCCGGGCGAGGGCGAGGCAGGCCAGCGAGCCGTAGACGATCCCGACGACGGCGAACGCGGCGAGGTACGGCGCGAAGGTGTGGAAGCCGTGCGGCGCGACCGGCAGCAGGATCCGGACGAAGCCGTACGTGCCCATCTTCAGCAGGACACCGGCCAGCAGGACCGAGCCGACGGTCGGCGCGGCCGTGTGGGCGTCGGGCAGCCAGCTGTGCAGCGGCCACATCGGCGTCTTCACGGCGAGCCCGAGCCCGATCGCCAGAACGGCGACGACCTGCACGGACGCGGTCAGCGACCGGCCGTTGTCAGTGGCGAGTGCCACCATGTCGAACGTGCCCGCCTTGAGACCGACCAGGAGCAGGCCGAGCAGCATGACCACGGAGCCGAGCAGCGTGAACAGGATGAACTTCCACGCGGCCCGGGTCCGGTCCGCACCGCCCCAGCGGGCGATGAGGAAGTACATCGGGATGAGCACCGTCTCGAAGGCGAGGAAGAACAGCAGCAGGTCGAGGACGGCGAAGCTGGCGAGGGTGCCGCCCTCCAGCAGGAGCAGGAGGGCGACGAACGCCTTGGGGGCCGGGCCCGCCGGCGGCTTGAAGTAGGAGTAGAGCGCGCAGAGGAAGGTCAGCAGCGCGGTCAGGACCAGGAGGGGGAGGGAGATGCCGTCGGTGCCGAGGTGGATCCGCACGTCGAGCGCGGGGATCCAGCTGATGTCGGTCGTGGCCTGCATCCTCGACGGATGGTCGTGGTCGAAGCCGAGCGCGAGGACGATCGCGGCGGCGAGGACCGCGCCGGTGACGGTCACGCCGTGCCGCAGCACGGCCTGCCCGGGTGACTTCCCCTTCAGTCCGGGGGGCGCCGGGAGGAGGGCGGCGACGGCGCCGAGGAGCGGGCCGACGACGACGAATGCCAGAAGGAACCGCATCACGGACTCGTTGATACCGATCACGCCTGCTCACGCTCCCGTGGCGACGAGGAGGACGGCGACCGCCAGGACGACGGTGCCGGCGAGCAGCGCGCTCACATAGGTCTGCACATTGCCGGTCTGGGACCGCCGTACGGCGGTCCCGAGCAGCCGGGGCACGGCGGCGGCGCCGCGTACGTAGGTGTCGACGACCTCGCGGTCGAGGAACCGGACGAGACGCGCTGCGGCCTGGACCGGGCGGACGAACAGCGCCGCGTACACCGCGTCCAGGTGGAAGCCGGCGGCCGCGGGCCGGTGCAGCGGGCCGAGCAGCAGCCGTCCGGGGTCCGCCGGATCGGGCGCGGAGGCGATGTCGCCGTAGGCCGGTGTGTGGGCGGCGATGGCCTCCGCCTCGACCAGGCCGGCGTCGCCCTCCGGGTGGGCGGCGACGGCACCCAGCGGGGTCCGGGCGGCGAGCGCGGTGGTGCGCTGCCAGGCCCCGTAGGTGAGCAGCCCGCCGACCACGGCGAGGCCCGTGCCGAGGATCGAGGTGAGCGGGGCCGGGGTCAGGTCACGGCCGCCGAACCAGCCGGGCAGCGCGCGGTAGGCGAGCCCGCCGAAGGCGAGGGAGGGCAGGGCGAGGACCCAGAGCACCACGGTCATCGTCAGCGGCTGCCTGCCGTGGTCGGGGGCCTCGGCGCCCCGGCCGCGGAACGCGAGCAGCCATAGCCGGGTGGCGTAGGCGGCGGTCAGCAGCGCGGCGAGCAGGCCGGCGACCAGGACGATCCAGCCGGCCGCGGCGGGAGCGTGTCCGGGGTGGCCCTGCGTCACGTGCTCGGCGGCGCCGAGGACGGACTCCTTGGAGAAGAAGCCGCTGAAGGGCGGGATCGCGGCGAGCGCGAGCAGCGCCACGGTCATCGTCCAGTAGGCGTCCGGGACGCGGTCGCGCAGGCCGCGCATGCGGGACATGGCGGCCAGCGAGTTGGTGCCGGCGGCGTGGATGACGGCGCCGGCCGCGAGGAACAGCAGCGCCTTGAAGGCGCCGTGGGACAGGAGGTGGAAGACGGCGGCACCGCGGTCGCCGACGGCGAGGGCGCCGGTCATGTAGCCGAGCTGGCCGATCGTCGAGTAGGCGAGGACGCGCTTGATGTCGTCCTGGGCGAGCGCGGCGAGACCGGAGCCGGTCATCGTGACGGCGGCCATGACGGCGAGGACCACCATCGCGGCCTGGGAGGCCTCGAAGAGCGGGAGGAGACGGGCGGTGAAGTAGACACCGGCGGCGACCATGGTCGCGGCGTGGATCAGCGCCGAGACGGGCGTCGGGCCGGCCATCGCGTCCGGGAGCCAGGTGTGCAGCGGGAACTGCGCCGACTTGCCCGCGACCCCCGCGAGCAGCAGCAGCGCGATCAGCGTCGGATGGCTGATACCGCCGCTCGCGACGGCGCCGAGGACGCGGGTGACGCGGAACGACCCGGCGTCGCCGGCCAGCGCGAACAGGCCGATGAGGAACGGCACGTCGCCCAGCTTGGTGACCAGGAAGGCCTTCAGGGAGGCGGCGCGGGCCTCGGGGGTCTCCCAGTAGTGGCCGACCAGGAAGTAGGAGCAGATGCCCATGACTTCCCAGCCGACCAGCAGCACGATCAGGTCGCCGGAGTAGACGACCAGCAGCATCGCGGAGGTGAACAGGGAGACGAGAGCGGCGTACGACGGGTAGCGCGGGTCGTCGCGCAGATAGCCGGTGGAGTAGATCTGCACGCAGGCCGCGACGAAGGCGACCAGTACGGCGACGAGCGCGGCGAAGCCGTCGATGTGCAGGGCCAGCTCGACGGGCACGGACCCGGTGGGCGTCAGCTCGGTGTGGGCGTCCACGGCCGCGCCGCCCCCCTGGCGTACGGCGACCAGCGCGGCCAGCACCAGCGAGGCCAGCGGCGGCAGGACGGCGAGCGGGCGGACGAACCCGGGCGCGGTCCGGCCGAGCAGCAGGCCGGCCGCGGCGCCCAGGAACGGCAGGAGGGGGACGAGGACGGCGAGGGTGGTCGTGGTCACGCGGTGGCCTCAGCCTTCTCGGCCGCGGAGGTGCCGGGGCCCTCGGTCGCGGGGCCCTCGGCGGTGTCGCGGAGCTTGTCGATGTCGGCGGTGCCGCGGTTGCGGTGCACGGCGAGCACGATCGCCAGGCCGATGCCGATCTCGGCGGCGGCGATGGCGATGGTGAACAGGGTCAGCGCCTGGCCGGAGTGCAGGGTGTCCTCGGCGGTCCGGCTGAGCCAGACGTCGAAGGCGACCAGGTTCAGGTTGACGGCGTTGAGCATCAGCTCGACCGACATCAGGACCAGGATCGCGTTGCGGCGGGCGAGGACGCCGTAGAGGCCGGTGCAGAACAGGAGGGCGGAGAGTACGGCGGGATAGGCGAGGTGCATCAGCGGGCGCCTTCCTTCCCGGGGGCCGCGGGCACGGCGCCGACCTTGGCCTTGCGGGACAGCACGATCGCGCCGACCAGCGCGGCGAGGAGCAGCACGGACAGCGCCTCGAACGGCAGCACCCAGTGCCGGAACAGGCTGGCGCCGGTGACCGCGGTGGTGCCGGCGGCCGGGCCGTCCAGGTCGATCCAGGTGGTGCGGAAGGCATCCGTGACGACCCACACCAGGGCGACGGCGGCGGCCGCCGCGACGGTCAGCGCGGCCCAGCGGTTGCCGGAGTCGGCGTCCGGGGAGCGGCCGATCGGGGCCCTGGTGAGCATCAGCCCGAACAGCAGGAGGACGACGACGGAACCGACGTAGATCAGGACCTGCACCCAGGCGATGAACTCCGCCGTGAGCAGCAGGTACTCCACGGCGAGCCCGCCGAGCGCCACGACCAGCCACAGGGCGGCGTGCACGAGCTGCCGGGTGGTGACGGTGATCAGCGCGGCGCCGAGGGTGACCAGGCCGACGAGCAGGAAGGCGATCTCGACACCGGTCGGGGACAGGAAACCGTGCGGGGCCGCGGCGAGGCGGAGGCCGTGCCCGGTCCCGGCGAGGTGCGCGGCTGCGGCGGGGGTCACGACTCGCCCTCCCGGGGTTCGGCCTGGGCGGCGGCCAGCTTCTCGGCGGTCTTGCGGGCCGCGGCGATCTCCTTGGGCTCCTCGGCGCCGGGGTCCAGGGCGGGCGGGGCCGGCACGGTCCACATCCACTCGCGGAGCTTGTCCCGCTCGTGGGTGAGGTCGCGGATGTCGGTCTCGGCGTACTCGAACTCCGGGGACCAGAACAGCGCGTCGAACGGACAGACCTCGATGCAGATACCGCAGTACATGCACAGGGAGAAGTCGATCGCGAACCGGTCGAGGACGTTGCGGCTGCGCTCCCGGCCGCCGGGCGCGGCGGGCGGGACGGTCTCCTTGTGGGAGTCGATGTAGATGCACCAGTCCGGGCACTCGCGGGCGCACAGCATGCAGACCGTGCAGTTCTCCTCGAACAGCCCGATCACCCCGCGGGAGCGGGGCGGCAGCTCGGGCAGGGTGTCCGGGTACTGCTCGGTGACCGTCTTCTTCGTCATCGTGCGCAGGGTGACGGCCAGGCCCTTGGCGAGGCCGCTGCCGGGGACGGGGGCCATCAGGAGATCACCACCTTGACGATGCCGGTGAGGGCGATCTGGGCGAGGGAGAGGGGGACGAGGAGGGTCCAGGACAGCTTCTGGAGCTGGTCCTCGCGCAGCCGGGGATAGGTCACGCGGAGCCAGATCACCAGGAAGGCGAGGAGCGCGGTCTTCAGCAGGGTCCACACCCAGCCGAGGCCGTCGGCGCCCCACGGGCCGTGCCAGCCGCCCAGGAAGAGGACGGTGGTCAGACCGCACAGGACGACGATGCCGGCGTACTCGGCGAGCAGGAACAGGGCGAAGCGCAGACCGGTGTACTCGGTGTAGGCGCCGAAGATGATCTCCGAGTCGGCGACCGGCATGTCGAACGGCGGGCGTTGCAGCTCGGCGAGTCCGGCGACGAAGAAGACGACCGCGCCGACGAGCTGCCACGGCACCCACCACCAGTGGAAGACGTGCAGGACGCCGGGCAGGGAGACCGTGCCGGCCGCCATCGCCACCGAGGCCGCGGCCAGCAGCATCGGCAGTTCGTAGGCGAGCAGTTGGGCGGCCGTGCGCAGGCCGCCGAGCAGGGAGAACTTGTTGGCGCTGGCCCAGCCGGCCATCAGCGAGCCGAGCACGCCGACGCCCATCACCGCGAGGACGAAGAACATCCCGGCGTCGAGGACCTGGCCGACGGCGCCCTCGCCGGGGCCGATCGGGATCGCGAGCAGCACCAGGAGGTACGGCAGGAGGGCCACGGCGGGGGCGAGCTGGAAGACGCGGCGGTCGGCGCCCGCCGGGACCACGTCCTCCTTCTGCGCGAACTTCACGCCGTCGGCGATGAGCTGGGCCCAGCCGTGGAAGCCGCCCGCGTACATCGGGCCGAGGCGGCCCTGCATGTGGGCCATCACCTTGTGCTCCGTCTGGCCGACGATCAGCGGGAAGGTGAGGAAGACGACGAAGACGACCAGGAGTCGCAGGGCGACGTCCAGCACGTCGTTCACTGCGGGCCTCCTGGGGGATCTTCGGGGGTGTCGGGACGATCGGGTCCGGCGGACCCGCCGGGGCCTTCGGACTCGCCGGGCCGGGCCGCCTCGCGTGAGTCCGGTTCCGGGGCACGGCCCGGCTCGGAACCCGGCCGGGCCGCCTCACGTGACTCCGGCTCCGGTTCCGGGGCGCGGTCGGGTTCGTCGAAGGCCGGGCGGGCGTGGTGCCACGGCGCGTCCGCGCTGCGCGGGGCGGCGCCCCGGCGCGCGGGCCGGCCGGGACCGGCCGACTCGGCCGCCTTGTCCGGCACGGCCGGTGCCGCCGGCTTGTCCGGCACGGCCGGCTCACTCGGCTCCGCCGCTTCCGGTGACCCCACCGGCTGCGACGGCTCGATCGGCTCGCCCGACTCCCCCGTCGGCACCGGCTGCGACGACTGGGCCGACTCGGTCGCCCTGTCCGGCACGGACGGCGCGGTCGGCGCCGTCGGCGCGGTCGCCTTGTCCGGCACAGCCGGCGCGGCCGGCTCACCCGAGGCGGTCGGCTCGGTCGGCACGGCAGCCTTGCCCGGCTCGGTCGGCGCGGCCGCCTTGCCCGGCTCGGTCGGCGCGGCCGCCCTGCCCGGCCCAGCCGGCGCGGTCCGCTCGGCCGAGGCAGTCGGCTCCGTTTCCGTTCGCTGTGAGGTCGAGCCCTCCGACGCGCTGCGGGTGCGGCGCGGGCGTGCCGGTGCGGTGGGCTCGTGGGCCGTGGACGCCTCGGCGGCCGGGCCCGGGGCCGCCGCCCGGGTGGCGTCGCCCTCGGTCGCGGCCTGCTTGCGCGTCGCCGCGTCCTCGGTCCGTTCCGCCTGCTGGCTCGCCGAGCCCTCGCTCACACTCCGCGTCCGGCGCGCCGGCTGGGCCGTACCGCCGGCCTCCTGCCCCGCACGCGCGGCCTGGCCGGCCGAGCCCTCCGACGCCGAGCGAGTGCGCCGTACCGGACGCTCGCCGGCCGCGCGGCCCGCCGCCGCCCTGGCCGGGCGGGCCGGGGCGGGCGGCAGCTGGCCCTTGAGCGGGCCCCACTCGTTGGGGTCGGGCACGCCCGGGGGCAGCATCTGGCGGCGCTTGGGGCCGCCGTGCTCGGACTCGCCCGGTTCCTTGGCGCCCGGCCACGCCTTGGCGACCCGGGCGGCGAGGACGAAGTCCTTGCGGAGCGGGTGTCCCTCGAAGTTCTCCGGCAGCAGCAGGTGGTCCAGCCCCGGGTGGCCCTCGAAGACGACGCCGAACATCTCGTGGGTCTCGCGCTCGTGCCAGCCGGCGCCCGCGTAGACGCCGACGGCGGAGGGCAGCGCGGGGGCCTCGTGCGGAACGGTCGTACGGACCAGGAGGCGGCGGACCGGGCCGAGGGCGACGACGTGCGCGCAGACCCGGAAGCCGGTGCCCGGTTCGTCGACCGCGCTCAGCCAGTCGAAGTAGGTGCAGGACAGGGTCGTACGGGCCGTCTCCAGGGCGGTGAGCCAGGCGGACGGCGGCACGTCGACGGTCAGCAGGCCGTACGACTCCTCGGCCGTGGCGTCCGGTCCGAAGAGTTCCCCGGCGGGGGCGGGCAGCCAGCCGGCCGTGCTCATGGCGTGCCCTCCTCACCGGCCGGGGCCGGCGGTCGCACCAGGCCGCTCTGGAGCGCGGCGGCGGACGGCCGGGCGGACCCGGCACCGTACCGGTCTCCCAGCGACTCGTGGGCGATCTTCTCCTGCAGCTTGAGGATGCCCTGGAGCAGGGCCTCGGGGCGCGGCGGACAGCCGGGGACGTAGACGTCCACCGGGATGATCTGGTCGACGCCCTTGGTGACGGAGTAGGAGTCCCAGTAGGGGCCGCCGCAGTTGGAGCAGGCGCCGAAGGAGATGACGTACTTCGGCTCGGGCATCTGCTCGTACAGCCGCTTGACCGCCGGGGCCATCTTGTCCGTCACCGTGCCCGAGACCACCATCAGGTCGGCCTGGCGGGGACCCGGTGCGAAGGGGATGACTCCGAGGCGGATGAAGTCGTGGCGGGCCATCGACGCGGCGATGAACTCGATGGCGCAGCAGGCGAGGCCGAAGTTGAACACCCAGAGCGAGTAGCGGCGGCCCCAGTTGAGGACCACCTTCATCGGTTCGGGAGCCAGGCGGGCCAGCGTCCCGAGCCGCTGGGGCTCCGGCAGGTACACGGGATCCGGGGTCACGTCCATGCCAGGACGCCCTTCTTGTATGCGTACAGCAGGCCTACGGCGAGGAAGCCGAGGAAGACGAACATCTCCACGAGGGTCGCGGCGCCGTAGCCGGGGGCGGCGAAGACCGTCGCCCAGGGGAACAGGAACACCGAGTCGACCGCGAAGACGACGTACAGGAAGGCGTAGACGTAGTAGCGGACCTGGGTGTGGGCCCAGCCCTCGCCGACGGGGTCGACGCCGCACTCGTAGGTCAGGAGTTTCTCCGGCGTCGGCACGACCGGGCGCAGCAGCCGGCCGGCGCCGAAGGCGACCGCGACGAACAGCACGCCGACGAGGGCGAGCAGTCCGACCACGGAGTAGGACTGGAAGTATCCGGCCGCGACGGCGTGCGCCGCGGCGGTTGTCGAGTCGCCCAACGTCTCCCGCACCGTCCGTCCCTCGCTTCCTGGCCTCGTGTCCCCGGTGCTGCGGTGCCGCAGCGCGATTCGAGGATGTGTACGCACGGGAGTCTAGGCCCTGATAAAGAACCGGTAAGCAGCCCGTCACGGGAGAGGACGGCCGCATCCCGCCCGGGGTGGGGTTTTCCCCCGGCGGTCCAGGGCGGCGTACCGCATGGCGGGAACCGTGCCGGTCACGGCAGGCTGGCCGGCATGACCCCAACCAGCCCCGCCGCCGGTGACCCGCGTGCCGCCCTCCACCGGCTGCCTCCGCCCCGGCCGGCGTACGACGTCCACACCTGGAAGGAGATCCTGCATCTCCTGCTGAACCTGCCGGTGGCGGTGGTCGGGTTCACGTACGCGTTCGTCGTGGTGGTGGCCGGCGGTGTCCTCAGCCTCACCGCGATCGGACTCCCACTGCTCGCGCTGAGCCTGCTGGGCTCCCGGCAGCTGGGCAAGCTGGAGCGGGCGCGCGCCCGGAAGCTGCTCGGGGTGCGGGTGGAGGAGCCGACCCCGCTGCCGCTGGCCCGCAGCGGGGGCCCGATGCAGCGGCTGTGGATGGCGCTGAAGGACCCGGTGGGCTGGCGCACCCTGCTGTACGACGTCATCCGGCTGCCCTGGGGCGTCCTCACCTTCTGCACCACGCTGGTCTCGCTGTTCGTCCTGTGGCCGGTGCTGCCGTATCTGTCCCGGGGCCTGGCGAACCTGGACCGGGCGATGGTCCGCGGGCTGCTGTCGCCCTCGGACGAGCTGGAGCGCCGGATCGCCGAGCTGGAGTCGGACCGGGGGATCGTCGTGGACACGGCGGCCGCCGACCTGCGCCGGATCGAGCGGGACCTGCACGACGGCGCCCAGGCGCGGCTGGTGAGCCTGGCCATGGGGCTCGGGCTGGCCCGGGAGAAGCTGCTGGAGGATCCGGACACGGCCGCGGCGATGGTGGACGAGGCGCACGGCGAGGTGAAGCTGGCCCTCCAGGAGCTGCGCGACCTGGCCCGCGGCATCCACCCGGCCGTCCTCACCGACCGCGGCCTGGACGCGGCCCTGTCGGCCATCGCCGCCCGCTGCACGGTGCCGGTACGGGTCGAGGTCGACCTGCCGGCCCGGCCGGCGCAGGCCATCGAGGGCATCGCCTACTTCACCGTCTCCGAGCTGCTCCAGAACATCAGCAAGCACAGCCGGGCCCGCACCGCCTCGGTGGACGTGCGGCACGCGGACGGCCGGCTGCTGGTCCGGGTGACCGACGACGGCGTGGGCGGCGCCCGGTTCGACGGCGGCAGCGGGATGCGGGGCCTGGCGGAGCGGCTGGGCGCGGTGGACGGCCGGTTCGCGGTCGACTCCCCGGCCGGCGGCCCGACCGTGGTCACCGCCGAGCTGCCGTGGCGGGACCGGCAGGAGTAGGGCCTTTCCTCCCGCCGAGCAGCCGTGGCGGGACCGCCAATAGCAGGCCCCTTCCTCCCGCCGAGCTGCCGTGGCGGGACCGCCAGGAGCAGGCCCCTTCCTCCCGCCGAGCGGAGCGCCGGGGTGGGGAAAACCCCCGGTCCAAGACGCCGATGGCCTCCATGTCGGGACGGCGCCCGGCGGACGACCCTGGACTGGGGCCTTTCGGAAGACCCTGGGGCGGAACCGCCGCCACGACGAGGAGAACGGACGAAGCGATGGCCACGGAGTACGGACACGGGTACGCCCGCCGGGACGAGCGGCGCCACCGGCTGCCGGCCGCGCTGCGGGCGCCGTTCGAGGCGCGCGGCCGGCGCGAGTTCGCCTATGTGCTGCTGAGCCTGCCGGTCGCGGTGGTGCTGTTCAGCTGGGCGGTGACGATGATCGCCCTCGGCGCGGGCCTGCTGGTGACCTTCCTCGGCGTCCCGGTGCTGGCGGTGGCGCTGGCCGGGTGCCGGGGCATCGGCGCGCTGGAGCGGGCGCGGGCGCGGGCGCTGCTCGGCCTGGAGGTGGCCGAACCGGAGCCGCTGCGGCCGCGCAAGCCGGGCCCGGTGGCCTGGACGGGCGCGCTCCTCAAGAGCGGTTCCTCCTGGCGGCAGGCGCTGTACGCGCTGGTGCAGTTCCCCTGGGCGGTGTTCTCGTTCGCGGTGACGGTGACCTTCTGGAGCCTGGGCTGGTCGCTGCTGACGTATCCGCTGTGGCGCTGGGTGTTCCCGGCGTACGCCGGCGAGGCCGGGATCCAGCTCTACGGCGACGCCCACCACGCCATCTACCTCGACAACCCGTTCGAGATCACCGTGACCGCGCTGGTCGGGCTGGTGTTCACGCTGGTCACGCCCTGGCTCGTGCGGGCCCTGACCAGCGTGGACCGGCTGCTCGTACGCGGACTGCTGGGCCCGTCGCCGCTGTCGGCGCGGGTGGTGGAGCTGGAGTCGGACCGGGGCACCGTGATCGACACGGCCGCCGCCGACCTGCGCCGGATCGAGCGGGACCTGCACGACGGCGCCCAGGCGCGGCTGGCCGGCCTGGCCATGGACCTGGGCCTGGCGAAGGAGAAGCTGCGCGAGGACCCGCGCGCGGCGGCCCGGATGGTGGAGGAGGCGCACGGCGAGGTGAAGACGGCCCTCCAGGAGCTGCGCGACCTGGCCCGCGGCATCCACCCGGCCGTCCTCACCGACCGCGGCCTGGACGCGGCCCTGTCGGCCATCGCCGCCCGCTGCACGGTGCCGGTACGGGTCGAGGTCGACCTGCCGGCCCGGCCGGCGCAGGCCATCGAGGGCATCGCCTACTTCACCGTCTCCGAGCTGCTCCAGAACATCAGCAAGCACAGCCGGGCCCGCACCGCCTCGGTGGACGTGTGGCACGTGGAGGACCGGCTGCTGGTCCAGGTGACCGACGACGGCGTGGGCGGCGCCGACCCGGCGCGGGGCTCCGGACTGGCCGGGCTGGCCGCCCGCCTGGACGCGGTGGACGGCGTCCTCGTGGTGGACTCCCCGGCCGGCGGTCCCACCCGGGTGACCGCCGAACTGCCCTGGCGCCCCTGAGCGCGCGCACGCCCTCCCTTCCCGCTCCCGCCCCGGCACGGCGGCACTCCCGCGCGAATCCTGGAATGCTGGGCCTGCGCAGGACGGCGGCCGGCACGGACGGACGCCGTCGTCACGGACCCGGTCACGAGGACCGGGCCGCAGGAGCGGGCAGTGGGGGGCCGGAAGATCGTGGAGGACAGGGTGCGGGTGGTCATCGCCGAGGACTCGGTGCTGCTGAGAGAGGGCCTGACCCGGTTGCTGACCGACCGCGGGCACGACGTCGTGGCCGGCGTCGGCGACGCGGACGCGCTGGAGAAGACCATCGCCGACCTCGACGGCCGGGGAGAGCTGCCGGACGTGGTCGTGGCGGACGTACGGATGCCGCCGACCCACACCGACGAGGGCGTCCGGGCGGCCGTGGCGCTGCGCCGGCTGCACCCCGGGCTCGGGGTGCTCGTGCTGTCGCAGTACGTGGAGGAGCGCTACGCCACCGAGCTGCTGGCCGGTTCCAGCCGGGGCGTGGGCTATCTGCTCAAGGACCGGGTCGCGGACGTACGGGAGTTCGTCGACGCGGTGGTGCGGGTCGCCCGGGGCGGTACGGCGCTGGACCCGGAGGTGGTCGCGCAGTTGCTCGGCCGCAGCCGCAAGCAGGACGTGCTGGCGGGGCTGACGCCCCGGGAGCGCGAGGTGCTCGGGCTGATGGCGGAGGGGCGGACCAACTCGGCGATCGCCCGGCAGCTCGTGGTCAGCGACGGCGCCGTGGAGAAGCACGTGAGCAACATCTTCCTGAAGCTGGGCCTGTCCCCGAGCGACGGCGACCACCGGCGGGTGCTGGCCGTTCTCACCTATCTGAACTCCTGAGGCCCGGCCGGGGCCCGGCGGCGGGGGTCGGGATGGGCGGACATGAGGCGAAGTCGCCGCGAACGGGCGATCTCAAATCGTCGTCCAATCCACGAATGACCCCGGGAAGGCGACCCTGACCGACGTAGGGTTGATCCTGGGATGGTCCGTGGGACGACCGGCCCCGGACAGCCGCCTCGAAGGAGGTCCAGTTCAGTGACCAGCCAGGTCAGCAGCCCAGCGGAGCACACCGACGGAAGCGTCGTGGGAGAGCAGCGCACACCGGGCGGCGCGAAGGACGTGCGGCGCCTGGACCGGGTGATCATCCGGTTCGCGGGGGACTCGGGTGACGGTATGCAGCTCACCGGCGACCGGTTCACCTCGGAGACCGCTTCGTTCGGCAACGACCTCTCCACGCTCCCGAACTTCCCCGCCGAGATCCGCGCCCCCGCCGGCACCCTGCCCGGTGTCTCGTCCTTCCAGCTCCACTTCGCCGATCACGACATCCTCACGCCCGGTGACGCGCCGAACGTCCTCGTCGCGATGAACCCGGCCGCCCTCAAGGCCAACGTCGGGGACCTCCCGCGCGGGGCCGAGATCATCGTCGACACCGACGAGTTCACCAAGCGCGCCCTGCAGAAGGTCGGCTACGCCGGCGACCCCCTCCAGGACGGCTCGCTCGACGGCTACCACCTGCACCCCGTGCCCCTGACCACCCTTACGGTCGAGGCGCTGAAGGAGTTCGACCTCACCCGCAAGGAGGCCGAGCGCAGCAAGAACATGTTCGCGCTGGGCCTGCTGAGCTGGATGTACCACCGGCCCACCGAGGGCACCGAGAAGTTCCTGAGAACGAAGTTCGCCAAGAAGCCGGAGATCATGGCGGCGAACATCGCCGCGTTCCGCGCGGGCTGGAACTTCGGCGAGACCACGGAGGACTTCGCGGTCTCGTACGAGGTCGCGCCGGCCTCCGCGGCCTTCCCGGTGGGCACCTACCGCAACATCTCCGGCAACCTCGCCCTGTCCTACGGTCTGATCACCGCGGGCCGCCAGGCGGAGCTGCCGCTGTTCCTCGGGTCGTACCCGATCACGCCGGCCTCGGACATCCTGCACGAGCTGTCCCGGCACAAGAACTTCGGCGTGCGGACCTTCCAGGCCGAGGACGAGATCGCGGGCATCGGCGCGGCGCTGGGCGCGGCGTTCGGCGGCTCGCTGGCGGTCACCACCACCTCCGGCCCGGGTGTGGCGCTGAAGAGCGAGACGATCGGCCTCGCGGTCTCGCTGGAGCTGCCGCTGCTGGTGGTGGACATCCAGCGCGGCGGCCCGTCGACGGGGCTGCCGACCAAGACCGAGCAGGCCGACCTGCTCCAGGCGATGTACGGCCGCAACGGCGAGGCACCGGTGCCGGTGATCGCCCCGCGCACCCCGGCCGACTGTTTCGACGCGGCCCTGGAGGCGGCCCGGATCGCGCTGACGTACCGCACGCCGGTGATGCTGCTGTCGGACGGTTATCTGGCCAACGGCTCCGAGCCGTGGCGCATCCCCGACCTGACGGAACTGCCCGACCTGCGGGTGCCGTTCGCCTCCGGGCCCAACCACACCCTGGCCGACGGCACCGAGGTCTTCTGGCCGTACCAGCGGGACCCGCGGACCCTGGCCCGGCCGTGGGCGATCCCGGGCACCCCGGGTCTGGAGCACCGCATCGGCGGCATCGAGAAGCAGGACGGCACGGGCAACATCTCCTACGACCCGGCCAACCACGACTTCATGGTCCGCACCCGGCAGGCCAAGATCGACGGCATCGAGGTGCCGGACGTGGAGGTCGACGACCCGCACGGCGCGCGGACGCTGGTCCTCGGCTGGGGCTCGACGTACGGCCCGATCACGGCGGCGGTCCGGCGGCTGCGCCGGTCCGGCGAGTCGATCGCCCAGACCCACCTGCGCCACCTCAACCCGTTCCCGCGCAACCTCGGCGCGGTGCTGAAGAGGTACGACAGGGTGGTGATCCCCGAGATGAACCTCGGCCAGCTCGCCACGCTGATCCGGGCGAAGTACCTGGTGGACGCCCACTCCTACAACCAGGTCAACGGCATGCCGTTCAAGGCGGAACAGCTCGCCGCGGCGCTGAAGGAGGCCATCGATGACTGACGCCGGCGACGGGCTGCTCCAGTTGGTCCCCAGGGCCGAGGCCAAGCAGTCGATGAAGGACTTCAAGTCCGACCAGGAGGTGCGCTGGTGCCCGGGGTGCGGTGACTACGCGATCCTGGCCGCCGTGCAGGGCTTCATGCCGGAACTGGGCCTGGCGAAGGAGAACATCGTCTTCGTCTCCGGCATCGGCTGCTCCTCCCGTTTCCCGTACTACATGAACACCTACGGGATGCACTCCATCCACGGCCGCGCCCCGGCCATCGCGACGGGCCTGGCCGCCTCCCGCCGGGACCTGAGCGTGTGGGTCGTCACCGGTGACGGCGACGCCCTGTCCATCGGCGGCAACCACCTCATCCACGCCCTGCGCCGCAACGTCAACCTGAAGATCCTGCTGTTCAACAACCGGATCTACGGCCTGACGAAGGGCCAGTACTCGCCGACCTCCGAGGTCGGCAAGATCACCAAGTCGACGCCGATGGGCTCGCTGGACGCGCCCTTCAACCCGGTGTCGCTGGCGATCGGCGCGGAGGCGACCTTCGTGGCGCGCACGATCGACTCCGACCGCAAGCACCTGACCGAGGTGCTGCGCGCCGCCGCCGCCCACCCGGGCACGGCGCTGATCGAGATCTACCAGAACTGCAACATCTTCAACGACGGCGCCTTCGACGCCCTGAAGGACAAGGAGCGGGCCGGCGAGGCGCTGATCCGCCTGGAGCACGGGCAGCCGATCCGGTTCGGCGCCGACGGCGCGAGGGGCGTCGTGCGCGACCGCGCCACCGGCGACCTGGAGGTGGTCACCGTCACCCCGGAGAACGAGGCGGACATCCTGGTCCACGACGCCCACACCGCGTCCCCGACCACCGCGTTCGCCCTGTCCCGGCTGGCCGACCCGGACACCCTGCACCACACGCCGATCGGTGTGTTCCGCTCGGTCGAACGGCCGGTCTACGACACGCAGATGGCCCAGCAGCTCGACACCGCCGTGGCCCAGCACGGCAAGGGCGACCTGGCCGCGCTGCTCGCGGGCGGGGACACCTGGACGGTCGTCGGCTGATCCGTCCGCCGCTTCACGAGGCCCGGGACCCGGTGTCCCGGGCCTCGTCGTACGCCCGGCGGGCCGCCTCGACCCGGTCCATGCGCTCGTGCGTCCACCGGGCGAGGGCCCGGACCTGCTCCGCCGCCTCACGGCCGAGGCCGGTGAGCGAGTAGTCGACGCGGGGCGGGATGACCGGCTTGGCGTCCCGGTGGACCAGGCCGTCGCGCTCCAGGGTCTGGAGGGTCTGGGCGAGCATCTTCTCGCTGACGCCCCGGCCGGCGGCGCCGCCGACCGCCCGGCGCAGCTCGCTGAACCGGTACGGCCGCTCCAGCAGTTCGATCAGGACGAGGACGCCCCAGCGGCTGGTGACGTGCTCCAGGACGAGGCGGTAGGGGCACCGCGCCTCGGTGACCGCCGCGTTCTCACTTACCGTCATGCCAGTACCTTACTTGAAAGTGGGTACTTTCCCAACGACAGCGCAGCTCTTACGGTGAGTGTCAGCACCCCATCCCCCTAGGAGTCGTGAACCATGAGCATCGTCGTCACCGGAGCCACCGGACACCTCGGCCGGCACGTCGTGGAGCAGTTGCTGGAGAAGGTCCCGGCGGAGCGGATCACCGCCGTCGTGCGCGACGAGGCCAAGGCCGCCGCCCTCGCCGCCCGCGGTGTCCGGCTCGCCGTCGCCGACTACGACGCGCCCGAGACCCTCGAGGGTCTGTTCGCCGCCGGCGACAGGGTCCTGCTGATCTCCGGCAACGAGGTCGGCGAGAACCGGGTGCGGCAGCACTCGGCCGTCGTCGACGCGGCGAAGGCGGCCGGTGTGGCGCTGCTCGCCTACACCAGCGCCCCGGGCACCCTGACGGCCGCGCTGGCCGACGACCACCGGGCCACCGAGAAGGTGCTGCTCGCCTCCGGCGTGCCGTACAGCCTGCTGCGCAACGGCTGGTACCACGAGAACTACACCGAGAACCTGGCGCCGGTGCTGGAGCACGGCGCGGTCGTCCAGGCCGCCGGGGACGGCCGGGTCTCCTCCGCCGCCCGCGCCGACTACGCCGCCGCCGCGGTCGCGGTGCTGACCGGCGAGGGCCACGAGAACACCACGTACGAGCTGGGCGGCGACGAGGCGTGGAGCTTCGCCGAGTACGCGGCCGAGCTGAGCCGGCAGACCGGCCGGGAGATCGCCTACCAGCCCGTCCCGGCCGAGACCCTCACCGGCATCCTGACCGGCGCCGGGCTGCCCGAGCCGCTGGCCGCGGTGCTGGCCGGCGTGGACGCCTCGATCGAGAAGGGCGAGCTGGTCGTCACCTCCGGCGACCTGTCCCGGCTGGCCGGCCGGCCCACCACGCCCCTCGCGGACGCCGTCCGGGCCGCGCTGAAGGACTGACGCGCGGGGCCCGTCCCGGCCGTCGCGGCCGTCATGACTGTATGGCGATACGGACATGACAGCCGGGAGCGTCCGGCGCTACCTTCTCCTCGCGTGCCCGGACCGGGCACCCGAGTGCGAAGGAGGAGGCCGTGGCCCAGGCGCCCGAGCGTGAGCACCGCATAGGTCTGCTGAACGGTTTCGCCGCCTACGGCATCTGGGGCCTGGTGCCCCTCTTCTGGCCGCTGCTCAAGCCCGCCGGCGCCGTGGAGATCCTCGCCCACCGCATGGTGTGGTCCCTGCTGGTGGTCGCCGTGGCGCTGCTCTTCATCCGGCGCTGGGCCTGGGCGGGAGAGCTGCTGCGCCGGCCCCGGCGGCTCGGCCTGGTCGCCGTGGCCGCCGCCGTGATCACCGTGAACTGGGGCGTCTACATCTGGGCGGTGAACTCCGGCCATGTCGTGGAGACGTCGCTCGGCTACTTCATCAACCCGCTGGTCACCATCGCGCTGGGCGTGCTGCTGCTGAAGGAGCGGCTGCGGCGGGCGCAGTGGGCGGCGGTCGCGATCGGCCTCGCCGCCGTCGTCGTCCTCACCGTCGGATACGGCCGCCCGCCGTGGGTCTCGCTCTCCCTCGCCGTCACCTTCGCCGTCTACGGACTGGTGAAGAAGAAGGTCGACCTCGGCGGTGTGGAGTCGCTGGCCGCCGAGACCGCCCTGCAGTTCCTGCCGGCGCTCGGCTACCTGGGCTGGCTGGTCGCGCACGGCGACGCCAGCTTCCTCAACGACGGCACCGGCCACGCCGCCCTGCTCGCCTCCACCGGCATCGTCACCGCGCTGCCCCTGGTCTGCTTCGGCGCGGCGGCGATCCGCGTGCCCCTGTCCACGCTGGGCCTGCTCCAGTACCTGGCGCCGATCTTCCAGTTCCTGCTCGGCATCTTCTACTTCCACGAGGCCATGCCGCCCGAGCGGTGGGCCGGGTTCGCGCTGGTCTGGGTGGCCCTGTTCCTGCTCACGGGCGACGCGCTGCGCCATTCCCGGCGCCCGCGGCGGCCCGCCGGGCCGGCGCCCCGCACCGCCGGGACACCGGCGTCGGCACCGGCGGACGTCTGACGGTCAGGACCGCGCCGCCGCCGCGCGGTCGGCCAGCCGGACCATGCGGGTCCGGGCGGCCTCCAGCGGGCGCGGATCGTCCGCGGCCGGGCCCGGCTCGGCGGCGAGGTCCGTCCACAGGCCGACCAGGTCGCGGCCCAGCCGCAGGCCCTCCTCCGGATCACGCACCGCGCGCCAGGCGGTGGCCGCGCTGCGTACGTTGCCGTAGGCGGCCTCGCCGTCCCGGGCCTGGCGGCGCAGCCGGGCGAGGTCCAGGGAGAGCCGGCAGGCGCGCACGGGGTCGTCCGCCAGGTAGGCGATATAGGCGGTCAGCTCGCGCACGTGCAGCACCTCGGCGTGGGTAGGGCCGAACACGGCGGACGCCTCGGCCAGCGTCCGGTCGGCCAGCTCCGCCGCCGCGTCGATCCGGCCCGCCCGCACGGCCTCGTTGATCCGGCCCAGCGGCTCGGCGAGCAGCTCCGCGCCCTCGGCGGTCTCGGTCAGCGGCCCGTCCCCGAGCACCTCCTCGGCGACCGCGTCGAACCCACGGGCCGGGGTGTGCCCGGGCGCGGGCGGCTCCTCCGGTACGGCGGTGACGGCGGCCCACAGGTCCGCGTCCCCGCCCACCTCGGCGCCTGTTCCGGCGCGCGCCGCCGTCTCCGCCTTGGCCGACGCGTCCGCGCCTGCGAGGGGGGCCGGGGCGGCGGTCGTGGTGTGCGGGCCCGGACCGGTGAGGGTGGCTCGCGGACCCGGGACGGCGGCCGGGGAGGGCGCGGCCGGGGCCTGCGGGAACGAGACGGCACTGGCCTGCCGGCCCGGGGCGGCGGCCGGGGTCTGCGGGGCCGGGGAGGGCGTGGCCGACGGGTCCATCACGGGCGGTGGGCCGAATCGGCCGGCCGGGGCCTGGCCGGTGCCCGGGGCCGTGGTCTGCGCGGTCTCCGGCGCGGTCAGCCGGACCGGTTCGCCGGTCATCCGGCTGGAGCCGTCCGCCGAGACCTCCAGCGGGACCACACAGCCGGCGACGTCGTCGTGGACCGTGGCGCGTATCGGGGCGCCCAGGCTGATGGCCAGGCGCTGGAGGTGGTTCAGGACGGCCTGCTGGATCTCCTCGCCCGGCGCCGCCACGACCGGCACCCCGTCCACCGAGGCGCCACCCCCGCCGAACACCCGTACCGGCAGCGCCGCCGGATGCCCCACGGGCTGCCGCGGCCGCTTCTTCTCGAAGCTGAGTCGAGCCATCGGTGAACCTCACTCCCCCGGCGCCGCGATCCGGTCGTACGCGTCCTGGCCTCCAGTGTGTCGGTTCGCGCCCCGTTTCCGCGTCACCACGGCGTCACAGCCTCGCATCAGCCGCCCCTGGCGCAGGGTACTTGCATGTGCATAAGATGCACGGGACTTGTCCGGGGTACGACACGACCCACTGGGGGGACTCCCATGAGCCGCCGCTTCCTCTTCGTCCTGGGCAGCGCCCGCGCCGAGGGCAACACCGAGCTGCTGGCCCGCGAGGCCGCCGAGCAGCTGCCCGCCGGCACCGGACAGCGCTGGATCAGGCTGGCCGAGCACCCGCTTCCCGACTACACGGACCTGCGGCACGACAGCGACTACGTACGGCCGCCCGCGGACACCCCCGCCGGGCTGCTGCTGGACGCCACCCTCGAAGCCACGGACATCGTGATCGCCTCGCCGCTGTACTGGTACTCGGTCTCCAGCCTCACCAAGCGCTACCTGGACTACTGGGCGGGCTGGCTGCGCACCCCGGGGGTCGACTTCAAGGAGACGCTGTCCGGCCGCACCCTCTGGGGCGTCGCGGCGCTCGCGCACGAGGAGCAGGCCGTGGCCGACCCGTACGTGGGCACCCTGCGCAACTCGGCCGCCTACCTGGGGATGCGGTTCGGCGGAGTGCTGCTGGGCAACGGCAGCAAGCCCGGTGACGTGCTGAAGGACACCGGGGCGCTGACGCGCGCGAAGACGTTCTTCGCGCAGGACGCGCCCTTCGCGCGCTTCCCGTACGAGACCGGCGGCGCCTCCTGAGCGCTACGCGCCGATGTCCCTCGCCGTGAACCGCGCCCAGGCCGCCGAACCGAACACGGCCGCGTACAGCGCCTGCAGACCGAGGTCGCGCACCAGGTCGTCCCAGTAGACGGGGTCGCGCATCAGGTCGGCGAACGACAGCCAGTAGTGCGAGAAGAGGTACGGCTGGAGCGCGTGCAGCTGGGGTATCTGGTCGACGATCTGCACGGTGATGAGCAGGCCGACCGTGGTCGCCATCGCCGCGATGCCGCTGTCGGTGAGGGTCGACACGAACAGGCCGAGGGCCGCCACGCCGACCAGGGAGGCCGCCACCACCAGGGCGATCAGCAGGGCGCGGGCCAGTCCCTCGGCCAGGCTGATCCGGGTCCCGGAGATCGTCGTCAGCTCGCCGAGCGGAAAGAGCAGCGCGCCCACGGCCAGCGCCGAGCCGGCGACGACCAGGGTGGCCAGCAGGCAGAAGGCCAGCACCGTCGCGTACTTGGTGAGCAGCAGCCGGGTACGGCCGGCCGGGGCGACCAGCAGATAGCGCAGCGTGCCCGCGCCGGCCTCCCCGGCGATCGCGTCGCCGGCGACGACGCCGACCGCCATCGGCAGGAAGAACGGCAGGGTGGCGGCCAGCGCGGTGAACACCAGGAACAGGCCGTTGTTGGTGATCTGCGCGAGGAACGCCGGGCCCTCGCCGCCGCCCGCCCGGCCGCCGTCCCGTGTCTCGATCCGCACCGCGATCCCGACCAGCACCGGCACCGCGGCCAGCACCCCGAGCAGGGCGAGCGTGCGCCACCGGCGGACGGTGGTGACCAGTTCGCTGCGCAGCAGCCCGAGGGCCCACAGCGGCTGCGGACGGCGGACGGCTGCGGTCCGCGGCGGCTCAGCCCGCGACATCGAATCCCTCCCCGGTCAGCGCCACGAACGCGTCCTCCAGCGAGGCCCGTTCCACGGTCAGGCCCCGGACGCGGACACCAGCGGCGACCAGGGCCGCGGTCACCTCGGCGAGATCCCGGCCGGGCGGTTCGCCGGTGACCCGGTCGCCGTCCGCGGACACGTCCCCGACGCCCAGCTCCTTCAGCACCCGGGCCGCCTCGGCCGGGTCCGGGGTGGTCACGGCCAGCCGGCCGCGCGCCCCGGCCGCCAGGTCGGCCACCGCGCCCTGGGTGACGAGCCGGCCGCGCGCCATCACCGCCGCGTGCGTGCACACCTGCTCGATCTCGTCGAGCAGGTGGGAGGAGAGGAAGACGGTCGTGCCCTCGGCGGCCACTTCCCTGACCAGGGCGCGGATCTCGCGCATGCCCTGCGGGTCGAGGCCGTTGGTGGGCTCGTCCAGGACGAGCAGCCGGCGCGGCTGGAGCAGCGCGGCGGCCAGGCCCAGGCGCTGTTTCATGCCGAGCGAGTACGCCTTCGCCTTTTTGCCGGCGGCGGCCGCGAGGCCGACCCGGTCCAGCGCGGCGGCCACGCGCGCGTGCCGGGTGCGCGGGTCGGCGGTGGGGTCGGCGGCGTCGTAGCGCAGCAGGTTGTCCCGGCCGGAGAGGAAGCCGTACAGGGCGGGGCCCTCGATGAGCGCGCCGACCTGCGGGAGGACCGTGCGGGCCGCCTGGGGCATGGGCCGGCCGAGCACCCGGACCGTGCCCGCGGTCGGCTGGATCAGGCCCATCAGCATGCGGATGGTGGTGGTCTTGCCCGAACCGTTCGGACCGAGGAAGCCGAAGACGCTGCCCGCCGGGACGGTCAGGTCGAGACCGTCCACGGCGAGCTGGCCGCCGCGGTAGCGCTTGCCGAGCCCCCGGGTGACGATCACACTCGCCGGCTCCGCGGGCGGGGGCGCCGCCGGATCGTGCGCGGCGCGCGCGTCCCGCGGGCCGTGGTCCGCGGCGGACGCTCCGTCCATCGGCTCCCCCTCGCTTCCTGCGTCCGGCGGCGGCCCCGCAGGGGTCACTTCCCCGTGTCGGCCGCCTTCACCAGGGTCTCCTTCGTCACCGCGCCCGCGTACACCTTGCCGTCGTCCGTGATCAGGGCGTTGACCAGGCGGGTGGAGAAGAGCGTGCCCTTGCCGAACTTCCCGGAGACCGGGTCGCCGAGCGAGCCGAGGAAGCCGCCGAGGTCCCCGCCCTGGGAGCCGGTCGGCAGGCCGCCCTCGGCGCCCGTCTCGATCACGGCGACGGACGTCCAGCCCTTGCCGAGGACCTGCGGTCCGTCCGGGCCCCCGGCGGGCCGTCCGCCGCGCTCCGGGGTGTGCTCCGGTGCCTTGTCCGCGTCCTTCTCCTCGGTGACCTTCGCGCCCTTGGGCGGGGTGAAGTCGAAGGCGGAGGCGGCCGGCCGGGCGAAGGAGACCTGGGTGAAGCCGGCGTCGACCACGGCGGCGCCGCCGCTCTTCGGGGTCAGCGTGAACTTCAGCGGCAGACCCGTCTTGGCGTCCACGGCGATGCTGATCGCGCCGACCGTGGTGCCGGACTGCCGGGGCCGGATCAGCAGCTTGTAGGCGTCGCGCCCGGCGACCTGCGCGGTGCCGTCGACGATGACGGACGTGGTGTCGTCCACCGCCTTCAGGGCCTCGTCGGCGAAGTCCTCGGGCGTGGCCGGCGCCTCGGCCCGGTGGTCCTTGCCGGACGCGGGCGCGGTGGAGTGGTAGACCTCGTTGCTCTTGCTGTCGTAGCCCCAGACGTCCTTGCCGTCGTGGATCAGGCTGTACTCGGCGCCGCGCTCCAGCAGGGACAGCTTCTGCCGGTCCGGGCCGTCCGCGGCGACGCGCAGGGTGTGCGTGCCGGACACCAGCTCGGTGAGCCTGTCCTTCGGGTCGGCCGAGGAGCCGTCGCCGGAGTCCTTGCCGGAGCCGCCCCGGGCCCCGGAGAGCAGCCCGTCCTCCAGGCCGCCGAGGTCGGGCAGGCCCAGGTCGGTGCTGATCTTCACGGTGCCGGACAGCCGCTGTACGTCCGACCGGGCCATCTTCTCGACGAGCTGCTGTGCGCTGATCTTCGGCAGGTCGGGGTCACCGGAGTCGGCGAGCGCCGGGACGAGCCCGATCGTGACCGCCGCCACCCCCACCACCGCGACCGGAACCGCGTACCGGGCGGCCGTGCGCCGTCCCGTGCGCGCGTCCTCGTCCCGCGTGGCGCCCACTGTGTCCTCGCTGTCGTACGGTGCCATGTGTGCCCTACCTCCGTCGTCGGCGGCGGCTGTCCTCACGCTGGTCCACCCTGACCGCCATTCTCACCCGAAACGGTGAGGAGTGGTGATGTCCGTGGTGTCCATATGACCAAATCGGCCGCGCGGAAGCGTCACCCCACGGAGCCAGCCGCGCGTACGCCTGCGGTATGACACGGAACGGCCGCGCCTCCTCCCGACCCCTAGGGGACGGACGATCGCCGGGCGGGGTCAGCCCGCGCGGTGCACCACCGCGTCGCACAGCTCGGTCAGCGCGGCCTTGGCGTCGCACTCGGTGAGCGGGGCCAGCGCGGCCCGCGCCTCCTCCGCGTACCGGATCGTGTCCCGGCGGGCCTGCTCCAGCGCGGGGTGCGTGCGCAGCCCGGCCAGCGCCTCGGCGTGCCGGGCGTCGTCGCTGAGGTCGGAGTCCAGCAGTTCGCACAGCGCGACGTCCTCGGGCAGGCCCAGCCGGGCGGCCCGCTCGCGCAGCCGGAGCACCGGCAGGGTCGGGATGCCCTCGCGCAGGTCGGTGCCCGGGGTCTTGCCGGACTCGTGGGAGTCGGAGGCGATGTCCAGGACGTCGTCCGCGAGCTGGAAGGCGACGCCGAGCCGTTCGCCGTACTGGGTGAGCACGTCGACGACCCGCTCGTCGGCGCCGGACATCATCGCGCCGAACCGGCACGCCACCGCGACCAGGGAGCCCGTCTTGCCGGCCAGCACGTCCAGGTAGTGCTCGACCGGGTCGCGGCCGTCGGAGGGGCCCGCGGTCTCCAGGATCTGACCGGTGACCAGCCGTTCGAAGGCCAGGGCCTGCACCCGGACCGCCTCCGGGCCGAGGTCGGCGAGGATGTGGGAGGCGCGGGCGAAGAGGAAGTCGCCGGTGAGGACCGCGACGGAGTTGCCCCAGCGCGTGTTGGCGCTGTCCACGCCCCGGCGCACGGCCGCCTCGTCCATGACGTCGTCGTGGTAGAGCGTGGCCAGGTGGGTCAGCTCCACGACCACGGCCGACGGCACGACGCCCGGTGCGTAAGGGTCGCCGAACTGGGCCGCGAGCATCACGAGAAGGGGCCGGAACCGCTTCCCGCCGGCCCGGACGAGGTGCTGAGCGGCCCCGGTGATGAACGGGACCTCGCTCTTGGTGGCCTCGAGCAAGCCTTCCTCGACAGCCGTCAATCCGGCCTGGACATCGGCTTCCAGAGCCTGGTCCCGCACGCTCAGCCCGAACGGCCCGACGACGGTCACGAGGGGTCTCCTGTCTGCTGGTGTCTGCTGGCGATTACACGGTTTGTCGATAGGTCGCTGCCATCACTCAAGTCAGCGTATCCGGTCCCGTTTCGATCACCGATAGCGCCCACCCGTCCAGCTTGGGTGGTATCGGATCATGGCGGGCATAGTTTTGATCACATAGTAATACTCCACTTCCCTCACGACCCGGACTCCGGGTTCGAATCGCCCTAACACCCCTAATCCCCCATGTCTGATTTGACGTCATTTGCTATTTCGTGAATTGGGTCACCCGGCCGACGGACCCACCCCACCCGCCACACCGCCGACCGCCCGTTGCCTGTCGGCGAGTTGAGGATTGGCGACCGCAAAGGATCAAGTACCCCATACAGCGGTGATCAAGGTCAAATAGCGCCTTAAGCGCATCCGGTACTTGTTCCCGACATGTGCTCTCGCATACGTTCCGGGCCGTCGGGCGGACGCCGAATCCTGCCGCCGCCCGCGTAACCCATCGACGAACTCATTCGTACGGCAGGAGCGGGGGACCCAGGTAAGCCGCCGTCCCGGCGCGGCACGTGCCGCGTCGGGACGGCTTGGGTCTGTCGTTTGGATCAGGCCGGATCAGGGAGCGGGGTCTGGTGCCGTGCATCGCAAGGCGGAGGAGGGCGCCATGGCGGAGCCATGGCAACCGACGACAACGCGGCGAGGTGCGGTGCCAGGACCCGCGAGCCCGGCCTGATCCAAACGAGAGGCCCTAGGGGTGAAGCCGTGCCTCCTCCAGGGCACGGCCGGGCGCCTCCCCGCCCGAACCCGACAGCTCACCTCGCAGGCGCCGGAGAGGATTCCCCATGCCTGCCGCCGCTCAGCACACCCGCAACACCCGGCTCGTCCGCGCCGTCGCCGCCGCCTGCACCGGTGCGGCCGTCCTCGCCCTGCCGCTGATCGGCGCGACCGGCGCCGCCGCGGCCACCACCGCCGCCCCGGCGTCCGCCACCACCCCCGCCGGCTACCCGAACACCCTCGACGGCTGGATCCGCGAGTCCCTCGCGATCATGGGCCAGAAGGGCATCCCGGGCACCTACAACGGCATCTACCGCAACGTGATGCGCGAGTCCTCGGGCAACCCGGCGGCCATCAACCTCTGGGACTCCAACGCCGCCAAGGGCATCCCGTCCAAGGGCCTGCTCCAGGTCATCGACCCGACGTTCAACGCCTACCACGTCGCCGGAACGTCCTTCGACATCTACGACCCGGTCGCGAACATCACCGCCGCCTGCAACTACGCGGCCGCGCGGTACGGATCGATCGACAACGTCTTCGGCGCCTACTGACCGGCACCGGCCGGTGTCCCCGGACACCACCGCGGGCCCGGTCAGCCGGCCGGGAACAGTCTTTCGAGGACGACAGCGACGCCGTCGTCCTCGTTCGACGCGGTGACCTCGTCCGCCACCGCCTTCAGCTCGGGATGCGCGCCGGCCATGGCGACACCGCGCGCGGCCCAGTCGAACATCGGGATGTCGTTGGGCATGTCACCGAAGGCGAGGGCCCGTTCGGCGCCGATCCCCAGCCGCTCGGCGGCCAGCGCCAGTCCGGTCGCCTTCGTCACCCCGCCCGGCTGGAGCTCCACGGTGCCCGGCCCCGACATGGTGACCGTCGCCAGCGAGCCCACCACGGAGCGCGCCACGGCCGCCAACTCGTCGTCGGACAGCCCGGCGTGGCGCAGCAGCACCTTGCTGATGGGCGCGCTCCACAGCTCGGCCCGCCGGCCGACGCGGACCGCGGGCAGCGTCGGGTGGGGCATCCGGTAGCCGGGCTCGATGAGCGTGCGCCCGTCCACGCCGTCCTGGTCGACCGCCGCGTACACCTGCCCCACCTCCGCCTCGATCTTGCCGAGCGCGGTCTCCGCCAGCTCCCGCTCCAGCCGCACCGACCACAGCAGCCGGCCGGCCCCGGCGTCGTAGACCTGTGCTCCCTGTCCGCACACCGCAAGACCCGTGCAGCCCAGGCGCGCGAGCAGGGACCGCACCCGCGGGGCCGGGCGGCCCGTCACGACCAGATGCCGGGCCCCGGCCCGCGCCACCCGTGCGAGCGCGGCCAGCGACCGGTCGGAGACGGTGTCGTCGCCGCGCAGCAGCGTCCCGTCCAGGTCGGTGGCGATCAGTGCATATGCCGGGGTGGGTGCCATGATCAGAGAATACGGACACCGCGCCCCGCCGACTCACCCGTCTTTGCGCCTACTTGTGTGCCGTCCGGCCCGAAATACCCTGCGGGGACGCCCTCCTGGCGGCCGGGACCGGCGCAAGCCGCCGGCGGACCCGGTGCCGGCCTCCCTTCCGGGGCCCGCCGTGCGGCACTGCCCATGACACGCATCTCGGCCGTAACGTGTGGCGCGACCACATGGAACGCATCGCCATGCACGGCCCGGATGAGAGTGAGGCAGCACCCCATGCCCCCCTTCGACGTCCCCGAGGGCGACCCCTTCGGCCCGCACAACCTCCCCTACGGCGTGTTCTCGCCCGCCGGCAGCACGGAGCGGAGGATCGGCGTCCGGCTCGGGAACCACGTCCTGGACGCGGGCGCCGCCGCCGCGGCCCTCGGCTCGCCCCACCAGCCGCTGCTCGCCCGGCCCACCCTGAACCTGCTGCTGGCCGCCGGCCCCGCCGCCTGGTCGGAGGTGCGGCGCGCCGTCACGTCCTGGGTCACGGACCCGGCGCACCGCGCGGCCGTCGAGCCGCTGTTCCACCCCTTGTCCGAGGTGGCCCTGCACCTGCCCTTCGAGGTGGCGGACTACGTCGACTTCTACGCCTCGGAGCACCACGCCCGCAACGTCGGCCGGATCTTCCGCCCGGACGCCGAGGACTCCCTCACCCCCAACTGGAAGCACCTGCCGATCGGTTACCACGGCCGCTCCGGCACGGTCGTCGTCTCGGGCACGGACGTCGTACGGCCGGCCGGGCAGCGCAAGGGCCCGGCCGACCCCGCGCCCGTCTTCGGCCCGTCGGTCCGGCTGGACATCGAGGCCGAGGTCGGTTTCGTCGTGGGCGTGCCGTCGCGGCCGGGCAGCCCGGTCCCGCTCGGCGCGTTCCGGGAGCACGTCTTCGGGCTGTGCCTGCTGAACGACTGGTCCGCACGGGACGTCCAGGCCTGGGAGTACGTCCCGCTCGGCCCGTTCCTCGGCAAGTCCTTCGCCACCTCGGTGTCGGCGTGGATCACCCCGCTGGAGGCGCTGGAGCACGCCCGCGTGGCACCTCCGGAGCGCACGCACCCGCTGCTGCCCTACCTGGACGACTCGGCGCCCGGCATCGAACCGGGCGGCTACGACCTCCGTATCTCCGTCGCGGTCAACGGCCACGTGGTCGCCGAGCCGCCGTTCTCCACCATGTACTGGACCGCCGCCCAGCAGCTCGCGCATATGACGGTCAACGGCGCCTCGCTGCGCACGGGCGACCTGTACGGCTCGGGCACGGTGAGCGGCCCCGCCGCACGCCAGCGCGGCTCGCTGCTGGAGCTGACCTGGAACGGCCGCGACCCCCTCGACCTCCCGGACGGCAAGCGCACGTTCCTGGAGGACGGGGACACGGTGACCCTGTCGGCCTGGGCGCCCGGCCCGGACGGCCGCCGGGTGGGACTGGGCGAGGTCGGCGGACGGGTCGTACCGAACTGAGCGGCACCCCGGCCGGCCACGCGCGGCCGGCCGGGGCACGCGCGCGTGACCCTGTCGGTGCGCGGGCCGGGCGGATCGTCCTCGGCACCTGACTCGGGGCGTCGACTTCGTCATACTGACAAGGACACGCACCACTCGTTCCGCGCGACGCGCCACCCTGCGCCGCGCGCCCGGCAAGACCCGCACCCGCATACGTCTCCGACCAGGAACCGGAGCCCCGGCATGACCGTCTGCCTGCTCCTGCTGAGCGTCGTCGCCCTGACAGCCGCCGTGCCGGTGCCGCGCGCGCTGACCCGGGCCGCCTGGCCCGAGCGGGATCCCGTGGTGGCGCTGTGGGTGTGGCAGTGCCTGGTCGCCACCGTCCTGCTGTGCTGTCTGACCGCACTGGTGCTGGGCGCGGCGGCCGTCTTCCACACCGTCCGCGACCACGTGTTCGCCCCCGCGCCGCCCGCCGTCACCGCCGCCTACGACCTGTCCACCGCGCCGGGTTGGGCCGCCGCCCTCACCGTGCTGCTGGCCTGCGGGGCCGCCTGGACGACGGCGATGCTGGCCCGGGAACTCGCCGAGGTCCGCCGCAGCCGCGGCCAGGCCCGGGCGCACCTGCGCGAGCGCGCCCCCGAACTGCCGGCCGGGCTGCCGGCGGCACGCGGTCCGATGCTGGTCCTGGAGGACGAGTACCCGGACGCCTGGTGGATGCCCGGCCACCCGCCCCAACTGGTCGTCACCACCGGGGCGTTGCACCGCCTCACCGATGTGCAGCTCGACGCCGTCCTCACCCACGAGCGCGGGCACGCCCGTGCCCACCACGACTGGCTGCTGCACCTGTCCGCGGCGCTCGCCACGGGCTTCCCGCGCGTGCCGCTCTTCGCCCACTTCTGCGACCAGACCCACCGCCTGGTCGAGCTGGCCGCCGACGACACGGCCTCCCGGCGCTGCGGGCACCTCACCACGGCCCTCGCCCTGATCGAGCTGAACCAGCACCGGGGCGTCCTGTCCTGCGCCTCCAGCCGCCGTCTGCTGGGCGAGCGCGTGGACCGGCTGCTGGAGCCGCCGCCACGGCTGCTGCGCCGGCAGCGGGCCCTGACCACGACGGTGGCCGCGCTGGTCCCGCTGCTGCCGCTGCTGATCACCTTCGCGCCCGGCCTGACCGCGCTGTCCTGAGCGCCCCGCCGGCCGGCGGACACCCGCCCCGGCGGGACGCTGTGTCCCGCCGCTATATCCAGTCGTCCGGCTCGGGCTCGTCCGGCGGCTCGGGCCAGTCCTCGTCCGGTGCGCCGCCGGCTGCGGCGGCCGGCGCGGACGCCGGTGCGTCGCCGGGGGCGGCCGGCGCGGACCCGCCCAGCGAGGTCAGCACCTGGAGCACGCCTTCGCCGTACGTCGCCAGCTTCTTCTCGCCGACGCCGTTCACCGTGCCCAGATCCCGCACCGAACCGGGCCGCCGGGCCACGATCTCCCGGAGGGTGGCGTCGTGGAAGATCACGTACGCCGGGACGCCCTGTTCCCGGGCCTGCTCGGCACGCCAGGCCCGCAGCGCCTCGAAGGCGGGCAGCAGCTCCTCGGGCAGCTCGACCGCGGCCGCCTTGGCCTTGCCGGTGCCCGCCGCGCCACCGGCGGACCGCGACCGGACGATGGCCGCCTTCTTCGGCTCCTTGCGCAGCGGCACCTCGCGCTCGCGCCGCAGCACCGTGCCGCTCGCCTCGGTGAGCACCAGCGTGCCGTACTCCCCTTCGACCGCGAGCAGTCCCTGGGCCAGCAGTTGCCGGATGACTCCCCGCCACTCCCCCTCGGCGAGGTCCTGGCCGATACCGAAGACGGACAGCTGGTCGTGGTCGAACTGGATCACCTTGCCGGTGCGCTTGCCGAGCAGGATGTCGACGATCTGGAGCGCGCCGAACTTCTGCCCGCGCTCCCGTTGCAGCCGCACCACCGTGGACAGCACCTTCTGCGCCGCGACGGTGCCGTCCCAGGTCTCCGGCGGGCTGAGGCAGGTGTCGCAGTTGCCGCAGGCGTCGGCGTCGGCGTCCTGGCCGAAGTAGGCGAGCAGCTGACCGCGCCGGCACCGGACGGTCTCGCACAGCGCGAGCATGGCGTCCAGGTGGGCCCCGGCCCGGCAGCGGAACGCCTCGTCGCCCTCGCCGGACTGGATCAGCTTGCGCTGCTGCACGACGTCGTTCAGGCCGTACGCCATCCAGGCCGTGGACGGCAGGCCGTCGCGGCCCGCCCGGCCGGTCTCCTGGTAGTACCCCTCGATCGACTTGGGCAGGTCCAGGTGGGCGACGAAGCGCACGTCCGGCTTGTCGATGCCCATGCCGAAGGCGATCGTCGCGACCACGACCAGGCCGTCCTCGCGCAGGAACCGGGACTGGTGTGCCGCGCGCGTGGCCGCGTCCAGGCCCGCGTGGTACGGCACCGCCTGGACGCCGTTCGCGGTCAGGAACTCCGCCGTGCGCTCGACCGAGTTGCGCGAGAGGCAGTAGACGATGCCGGCGTCGCCCGGGTGCTCCTCCCGCAGGAAGGCGAGGAGCTGCTTCCTGGGGTCGGCCTTGGGCACGATCCGGTACTGGATGTTGGGCCGGTCGAAGCTGGCGACGAAGTGGCGGGCCGCCGGCAGGTTCAGCCGCTGGGTGATCTCCTGGTGGGTGGCGTCGGTGGCCGTGGCGGTGAGGGCGATCCGCGGGACGTCCGGCCAGCGCTCGCCGAGCAGCGACAGGGAGAGGTAGTCGGGGCGGAAGTCGTGGCCCCACTGGGACACGCAGTGCGCCTCGTCGATCGCGAAGACGGAGATCTTGCCGCGCGAGAGCAGGTCCAGCGTGGCGTCCAGCCGCAGCCGCTCCGGGGCCAGATAGAGCAGGTCCAGCTCGCCGGCCAGGAACTCGGCCTCGACCACGCGCCGCTCGTCGAAGTCCTGCGTGGAGTTCATGAAGCCGGCGCGGACGCCGAGGGCGCGCAGCGCGTCGACCTGGTCCTGCATGAGCGCGATCAGCGGTGAGACCACCACGCCCGTGCCCGGTCTGACCAGGGCCGGGATCTGGTAGCACAGCGACTTCCCGCCGCCGGTCGGCATGAGCACCACGGCGTCGCCGCCCGCGATCACATGCTCGACGATCGCCTGCTGCTCGCCCCGGAAGGTCTCGTATCCGAAGACCCGGTGCAGCGTGGCCGCCGCCTCGCTGCCGGCCGTGCCCGGCCCCTCGGTCATCTGTGGCATCTCGCTGATTCCGCCCGTCACGCCCATCGTCCTGTCCCCGCCGGTCCCCCGTGTGCCGTCTGTCGACCGCTCCCTCCACCATAGGGGCCCGCACCGACAGCCTCGGAGTTATCCACAGACCGGCCGGACGCCGCACGCCAACGACACGACCGTCGGTCACACGTTCGCGGGAGACCTGCTCGTTCCCCGCCGATACTCTGAACAGACCGGCGAGACTCCGTCCCATGGGAGCACTGATGAGCGTCGCACCGAAGGCGTCCACGCCCAGCTGGCCGACACCGCCGAAGGGCGGATGGACCGCCGACGACCTGGACCGCCTCCCGAATCTTCCTCCGCACACGGAACTGATCGACGGGAGCCTGGTCTTCGTGAGTCCGCAGACCATTTTTCACGAGCGCACCATTGACTTCTTCAAGTGGCAGCTCCAATCGCTGGCACCCGCGGAGTTCGAGGTGTTCCGTGAGTTCACCATCGACCTGGATCGCCAGAACCGGCCCGAGCCGGACGTGGTCGTCGTACACGCGGATGTGGTGGAGGACACGAGCCAGACCCGCTTCCCGGTGGAGTCCGTCGTCCTGGCCATCGAGGTCGTCTCCGAGGACTCGGTCTCCCGGGACCGCGAGACCAAGCCGCTGAAGTACGCCCGCGCGAAGATCCCGCACTACTGGCGGGTCGAGAACGAGAACGGCCGGGCCGCGGTGCACGTCTTCGAGCTGGAGCCGACGACCGGCGCGTACACCGGCACCGGGATCTTCCGCGAGCGGATGAAGGTGGACGTGCCGTTCCCGGTGGACCTGGACCTCACCCGGATCAGGGCGCGCCGCGACAGCGCCGGGTGACGTGCGCGGACAGACCACTGCCCGGCCCCTGTCGCAGGGAGCCGGGCAGTGGCACGTCAGCGCACGAACACTCCCGCCTGGCCCGCCAGGTCCAGGAAGTACTGCGGTGCCACGCCGAGCACCAGGGTCACCGCCACGCCCACGCCGATCGCCGCCATGGTCAGCGGGGACGGCACGGCCACGGTCGGGCCGTCCGGCTTCGGCTCGCTGAAGAACATCAGCACGATCACCCGGATGTAGAAGAACGCGGCGATCGCCGAGGAGATCACACCGACGATGACCAGCGGGGCCGCGCCGGCGTCCGCCGCCGCCTTGAACACCGCGAACTTGCCCGCGAACCCGGAGGTCAGCGGGATGCCGGCGAAGGCCAGCAGGAACACCGCGAACACGGCCGCCACCAGCGGCGAGCGCCGGCCGAGGCCCGCCCACTTGGACAGGTGGGTGGCCTCGCCGCCCGCGTCCCGGACCAGCGTGACCACGGCGAACGCCCCGATCGTCACGAAGGAGTAGCCCGCCAGATAGAACAGGACCGACGACACGCCGTCCTTCGACGTGGCGATGACACCCGCGAGGATGAATCCGGCGTGCGCGATGGACGAGTACGCCAGCAGGCGCTTGATGTCGGTCTGGGTGATGGCGACGATCGCGCCGCCCAGCATGGTGATGATCGCCACCGCCCACATGACCGGCCGCCAGTCCCAGCGCAGGCCGGGCAGGACGACGTAGAGCAGGCGCAGCAGCGCGCCGAACGCGGCCACCTTCGTCGCCGCCGCCATGAAGCCGGTCACCGGGGTGGGCGCGCCCTGGTAGACGTCGGGCGTCCACATGTGGAACGGCACCGCGCCCACCTTGAACAGCAGGCCCATGACGAGCAGGGCGCCGCCGATCAGCAGCAGCGCGTCGTTGCCCATCGTGCCGGCCAGGGCGGGGTCGACACCGGTGACCGTGCCGTCGACGACCTGGGCGATGCGCGCGTACGACACCGAGCCCGCGTAGCCGTACAGCAGCGCGATGCCGAACAGGGTGAACGCGGAGGCGAACGCGCCCAGCAGGAAGTACTTGACCGCGGCCTCCTGCGACACCAGCCGCTTGCGCCGGGCCAGCGCGCACAGCAGGTACAGCGGCAGGGACAGCACCTCCAGGGCCACGAACAGGGTCAGCAGGTCGTTGGCCGCGGGGAAGACCAGCATGCCGCCGACCGCGAAGAGCAGCAGCGGGAAGACCTCGGTGGTGGCGAAGCCCGCCTTGACCGCCGCCTGCTCGCTGTCGCTGCCGGGCACGGAGGCGGCCTGCGCGGCGAAGGAGTCGACCCGGTTGCCGTGCGCCGCCGGGTCCAGGCGCCGTTCGGCGAAGGTGAACAGGGCGACCAGGCCGGCCAGCAGGATGGTGCCCTGGAGGAAGAGGGCCGGGCCGTCGACCGCGATGGCGCCCATGGCGGCGATGTGGGCCTTCGTGGTGCCGAATCCGTCGGCCGCCAGCGCGACGACCGCGGCGAACGCGGCGCACAGCGCGACGACGGAGACGAAAACCTGTGCGTAGTAGCGGGACCTGCGCGGGACGAACGCCTCGATGAGGACGCCGACCAGGGCCGCGCCGACGACGATCAGCGTCGGCGACAATTGTCCGTATTCGATCTTCGGCGTGTCGATCTTCGAGATCGGTTCGGCCGCGGTTGTCCACAGGCTGTGGACGGCTGCTGCGCTCACTTGGCCGCCTCCACCTCGGGCTGGGGGTCCTTCTTGTGTACGTCGGACAAGGTCTGCTTGACCGCCGGGTTCACGATGTCCGTGACGGGCTTCGGATAGACGCCCAGGAAGATCAGCAGCACGATCAGCGGGGCCACGACCACCAGCTCGCGCGCGCGGAGATCGGGCATCGCCGAGACCTCCGGTTTCACCGGGCCCGTCATCGTCCGCTGGTACAGCACCAGGGTGTAGAGGGCGGCGAGGACGATGCCGAGGGTGGCGAGGACACCGATCACCGGATAGCGCGTGAACGTGCCGACCAGGACCAGGAACTCGCTCACGAACGGTGCCAGGCCGGGCAGCGAGAGGGTGGCGAGACCACCGATCAGGAAGGTGCCGGCGAGCACCGGGGCGACCTTCTGCACGCCTCCGTAGTCGGCGATGAGCCGGGAGCCGCGCCGGGAGATCAGGAAGCCGGCGACGAGCATCAGCGCGGCTGTGGAGATGCCGTGGTTGACCATGTAGAGCGTGGCGCCGGACTGGCCCTGGCTGGTCATCGCGAAGATGCCCATGACGATGAAGCCGAAGTGCGAGATCGACGCGTACGCCACCAGGCGTTTGATGTCCCGCTGGCCGACGGCGAGCAGCGCGCCGTAGAGGATGCTGACCAGGGCCAGGACCAGGATCACGGGCGTCGCCCACTTGCTGGCCTCCGGGAAGAGCTGGAGGCAGAAGCGGAGCATCGCGAACGTGCCCACCTTGTCGACGACCGCGGTG
Organism: Streptomyces sp. NPDC017095; assembly: GCF_044332325.1. NCBI lineage: Bacteria > Bacillati > Actinomycetota > Actinomycetes > Kitasatosporales > Streptomycetaceae > Streptomyces > Streptomyces sp. NPDC017095. Next base: position 102,659 of record NZ_JBIROU010000009.1, on the reverse strand, counting down.
ATGAGCACGGCGACGGGTGCGGTGGACTCCTGCATGGCGTTGGGCAGCCAGGTGTGCAGCGGCCACAGCGGCGCCTTCACCGCGAAGGCGAAGAAGAAGCCGAGGAACAGCCAGCGCTCGGTGCCGGCCGCCATGTGCAGCGAGCCGTTCGCGCGGGCCTCGGCGAGCTGCTGGAGGCTGAAGTTCCCGGCCACCACATAGAGGCCGATCACCGCGGCCAGCATGAGGAGGCCGCCGGCCAGGTTGTAGAGGAGGAACTTCACCGCCGCGTACGACCGCTGGGTGGCGGCCGTCTCCTCGCCGTGCTGGTGCGCACGGTCCCCGAAGCCGCCGATGAGGAAGTACATCGGGATCAGCATGGCTTCGAAGAAGATGTAGAAGAGGAAGACGTCGGTGGCCTCGAAGGAGATCAGCACCATCGCCTCGACCGCGAGGATCAGCGCGAAGAAGCCCTGGGTGGGCCGCCAGCGGCGGTTGCCGGTCTCCAGCGGGTCGGCGTCGTGCCAGCCGGCGAGGATGATGAACGGGATCAGTACGGCGGTCAGCGCGATCAGCGCCACCGCGATGCCGTCGACGCCCAGTTCGTACCTGACGCCGAAGTCCTTGATCCAGGCGTGGCTCTCGGCGAGCTGGTAGCGGTCGCCGTCCGGGTCGAAGCGGACCAGGACGGTGACCGCCAGGGCGAGCGTGGCGAGCGAGACGAGCAGCGCCAGCCATTTCGCGGCGGTGCGCCGGGCGGCCGGTACGGCGGCCGTGGCGACGGCCCCGAGGGCCGGGAGCGCCGCCGTCGCTGTGAGCAGAGGAAAGGACATCGGTATCAGACCGCCCTCATCAGCAGGGTCGCGGCGACGAGGAGTGCCGCACCGCCGAACATCGAGACCGCGTAGGAGCGGGCGAAGCCGTTCTGGAGCCGGCGCAGTCGTCCGGACAGGCCGCCGAAGCCGGCCGCCGTGCCGTTGACGACGCCGTCGACCAGGGTGTGGTCGACATACACCAGCGAGCGCGTCAGGTGCTCGCCGCCGCGCACCAGGACCACGTGGTTGAAGTCGTCCTGGAGCAGGTCGCGGCGGGCGGCCCGGGTGAGCAGCGAGCCGCGCGGGGCGACGGCCGGGACGGGCTTGCGGCCGTACTGGGCCCAGGCGACGGCCACGCCGAGGACGAGGCAGACCATGGTCGCACCGGTGACGGTCGCCGCGCCGAGCGGGGAGTCGCCCTCGCTGTGCCCGGTGACCGGCTCCAGCCAGTGCAGGAAGCGGTCGCCGATGCTGAAGAACGCACCGCCGAAGACCGAGCCGACGGCCAGCACGATCATCGGGATCGTCATGACCTTCGGGGACTCGTGCGGGTGCGGTTCGGTGTGCTCGCCGCGGGTCTCGGCGGCGGGCTCGGCGCTCGGCGCCTCCGGGGAGCGCGTGGGCTGGTTCTTCCAGCGCGCCTCTCCGAAGAACGTCATCAGCATCACGCGCGTCATGTAGAAGGCGGTGAGGGCCGCGCCCAGCAGGGCCGCGCCGCCGAGGATCCAGCCCTCGGTGCCGCCCTTGGCGAACGCCGCCTCGATGATCTTGTCCTTGGAGAAGAAGCCGGACAGGCCCGGGAAGCCGATGATGGCGAGGTAGCCGAGGCCGAACGTGACGAACGTGACCGGCATGTACCTGCGCAGGCCGCCGTAGCGGCGCATGTCCACCTCGTCGTTCATGCCGTGCATCACGGAGCCGGCGCCGAGGAACAGCCCCGCCTTGAAGAAGCCGTGCGTCACCAGGTGCATGATCGCGAAGACGTAGCCGATCGGTCCGAGGCCGGCCGCGAGGACCATGTAGCCGATCTGCGACATGGTGGAGCCGGCCAGCGCCTTCTTGATGTCGTCCTTGGCGCAGCCGACGATCGCACCGAACAGCAGCGTGACCGCGCCGACGACGGTGACGGCGAGCTGGGCGTCGGGCGCCGCGTCGAACAGGGCGCCGGAGCGGACGATCAGATAGACGCCCGCGGTCACCATCGTCGCCGCGTGGATCAGGGCCGAGACCGGGGTCGGGCCCTCCATGGCGTCGCCGAGCCAGGACTGCAGCGGCACCTGGGCGGACTTGCCGCAGGCGGCGAGCAGCAGCATCAGGCCGATCGCGGTGAGCCTGCCCTCGGAGGCGTCACCGGTGTGCGTGAGGACCGGGCCGAAGGCGAAGCTGCCGAAGGTGGTGAACATCAGCATGATCGCGATCGACAGGCCCATGTCGCCGACCCGGTTGACCAGGAACGCCTTCTTCGCGGCCGTGGCGGCGCTGGGCTTGTGCTGCCAGAAGCCGATCAGCAGGTACGAGGCGAGACCGACGCCCTCCCAGCCGACGTAGAGCAGCAGGTAGTTGTCGGCGAGGACGAGCAGCAGCATCGCCGCGAGGAACAGGTTCAGGTAGCCGAAGAAGCGGCGGCGCCGCTCGTCGTGCGCCATGTACCCGACCGAGTACAGGTGGATCAGGGAGCCGACGCCCGTGATGAGCAGGACGAACGTCATGGACAGCTGGTCGAGGCGGAAGGTGACATCCGCCTGGAAGCCGGCCACCGGGACCCAGCTGAACAGGTGCTTGACCAGGGTGCGGTGTTCGGCGCCCCGGCCGAGCAGGTCGGCGAAGAGGATCAGGCCGCACACGAAGGAGGCGGTCGACAGCAGCGTGCCGATCCAGTGGCCGGCCCGGTCCAGGCGCCGGCCGCCGGTCAGCAGGACGGCCGCTCCGAGCAGGGGCGCCGCGATGAGCAGCGCGATCAGGTTCTCCACGATTCTTCCGACCCCTTACAGCTTCATCAGGCTGGCGTCGTCGACCGAGGCCGAGTGGCGGGTGCGGAACAGCGACACGATGATCGCCAGGCCCACCACGACCTCCGCGGCGGCGACGACCATCGTGAAGAAGGCGATGATCTGGCCGTCGAGGTTGCCGTGCATCCGGGAGAAGGTGACGAACGCGAGGTTGCAGGCGTTCAGCATCAGCTCGACGCACATGAAGACGACGATGGCGTTGCGCCGGATGAGGACGCCGGTCGCGCCGATCGTGAACAGCAGGGCGGCGAGGTAGAGGTAGTTGACCGGGTTCACTTCGACGCCTCCTCGGGCCGCTTGAACGTCTCCGGCGGGGTGGGACCGCGCTCCAGGCGCTCCTGCGCGCGCTGCTCCAGCGCCCGCAGGTCGCCCAGCGCCTGCATGGACACGTCCCGGATCTGGCCGCGCTCGCGCAGCGTCTTGCTGACGGTCAGCTCGGACGGGGTGCCGTCGGGCAGCAGGCCCGCGATGTCCACCGCGTTGTGCCGGGCGTAGACGCCGGGGGCGGGAAGCGGCGGGATGTACGTGCCCTCGCGGATGCGCTGCTCGGACAGCTCGCGCTGGGTCCTGGCGCGCTCCGTGCGCTCGCGGTGGGTGAGCACCATGGCGCCGACGGCGGCCGTGATGAGCAGCGCGCCGGTGATCTCGAAGGCGAAGACGTACTTGGTGAAGATGAGGGACGCCAGGCCCTCCACATTGCCGTTCGCGTTCGCCTGGCCGGTGCCGTTGAACTGCTTCAGGGAGGCGTTGGCGATCCCGGCGAACAGCAGCACGCCGAAGCCGAGCCCGCACAGCAGGGCCAGCCAGCGCTGGCCCTTGATGGTCTCCTTCAGGGAGTCCGCGGCCGTGACGCCGACGAGCATCACCACGAACAGGAACAGCATCATGATCGCGCCGGTGTAGACGACGATCTGCACGACGCCGAGGAAGTAGGCGCCGTTCGCCAGGTAGAAGACCGCCAGGACGATCATGGTGCCGGCGAGGCAGAGCGCGCTGTGCACGGCCCGCTTCATGAAGACGGTGCACAGGGCGCCGATCACCGCGACCGTGCCGAGGACCCAGAACTGGAAGGCCTCGCCGGTGGAGGTGGCGTAGGCGGCGAGGTGCTGCGCGCTCATCGGCCGATCACCTGCTCCGCGGCCGGCTCGTCCGGGCCGGCGGTGGCGGCGGCCTCCTGCGGGGCCTCGCCCTTGGACACGGCGGTCTGCTGGACGGTGCCGGGCGCGGCGTGGGTGACCACACCGCGGTAGTAGTCCTGCTCGTCCGTCCCCGGGAAGATCGCGTGCGGGGTGTCGACCATGCCCTCGTCGAGACCGGCGAGCAACTGCTCCTTGGTGTAGATGAGGTTGGCGCGGCTGGAGTCGGCCAGCTCGAACTCGTTCGTCATCGTCAGCGCGCGGGTGGGGCACGCCTCGATGCACAGTCCGCACAGGATGCAGCGGGCGTAGTTGATCTGGTAGACGCGGCCGTACCGCTCGCCCGGCGAGTAGCGCTCCTCGTCGGTGTTGTCGGCGCCCTCCACATAGATCGCGTCGGCGGGGCAGGCCCAGGCGCACAGCTCGCAGCCGACGCACTTCTCCAGGCCGTCCGGATGGCGGTTGAGCTGGTGCCGTCCGTGGAACCGCGGAGCCGTGGTCTTCTCCTGCTCCGGGTACTGCTCGGTCAGCCGCTTCTTGAACATGGCCTTGAAGGTCACGCCGAAGCCGGCCACGGGGTTCTGGAAGCCGGGCTTGGACTGCCCGGACTCCTGAGGCTCCTCAGCCATCGGACGCCTCCTTTCCATCCGAAGTTCCGTCACTGACAGTGTCCGGTCCGCCACTGACAATCAGTTCCCGCTCCCGGCGCGGGCGGCGCCTCGGCACCGGCGGCAGTTCCTGTCCGGGCAGCGGCGGGACCGGGAAACCGCCCGCCATCGGGTCGAAGGACGGCTGCTCGGCGGCGGGCCGCGCGGCCGTCCTGCCCTTCTCGCGGAACATGTCGGCGACGAAGGAGACGAGCAGCAGGGCGAGGACACCGCCGCCGACGTAGAGGGCGATGTCGGCGAAGTCGTAGTTCTCGTTGCGCAGGGCGCGGACGGTGGCGACCAGCATCAGCCAGGTCACGGAGACCGGGATGAGGACCTTCCAGCCCAGCTTCATCAACTGGTCGTAGCGGACCCGCGGGAGCGTGCCGCGCAGCCAGATGAAGAAGAACAGCAGCAACTGGACCTTGACGACGAACCAGAGCAGCGGCCACCAGCCGTGGTTGGCGCCCTCCCAGAAGCCGCTGACGGGCCAGGGCGCGCGCCAGCCGCCGAGGAACAGGGTGGCCGAGACGGCCGAGACCGTCACCATGTTGACGTACTCGGCGAGCATGAACATCGCGAACTTGATCGACGAGTACTCGGTGTTGAAGCCGCCGACCAGGTCGCCCTCGGACTCCGGCATGTCGAAGGGGGCGCGGTTGGTCTCGCCGACCATCGTGACGATGTACAGGATGAAGGAGACCGGCAGCAGCAGGATGTACCAGCGGTCGTGCTGCTGTTCCACGATCGTGGACGTCGACATCGACCCCGAGTACAGGAACACCGAGGCGAACGCGGCGCCCATGGCGATCTCGTAGGAGATCATCTGCGCGCAGGAGCGCAGACCGCCGAGGAGCGGGTAGGTGGAGCCGGAACTCCAGCCGGCCAGCACGATGCCGTAGATGCCGACCGAGGCGACCGCGAGGATGTAGAGCATCGCGATCGGCAGGTCGGTGAGCTGCATGGTGGTGCGGTGGCCGAAGACCGAGATCTCGTTGCCGGCCGGTCCGAACGGGATCACCGCGATCGCCATGAAGGCCGGGATGGCCGCGACGACCGGCGCGAGGACGTACACCACCTTGTCCGCGCGTTTGACGACGAGGTCTTCCTTGAGCATCAGTTTCACGCCGTCGGCCAGCGACTGGAGCATGCCCCAGGGGCCGTGCCGGTTGGGGCCGATGCGCAGCTGCATCCAGGCGACGACCTTGCGTTCCCAGACGATGGAGAACAGCACGGTCACCATCAGGAAGGCGAAGCAGAACACCGCCTTGACGACGACCAGCCACCACGGGTCGCGGCCGAACATCGAGAGGTCTTCAGCGGCGAGGTACGCGCTCATGCCTCCACCTCCTTGGGGGCCGGGTCGGCGACCGCCGCCGGGCCGATGCGGACGAGGGAGCCGGGCCGCGCCCCGGTGTCGGAGGCGACGCCGGCGCCCGTGGAGTTCAGCGGGAGCCAGACCACCCGGTCGGGCATCTCGGTGATCTCCAGCGGCAGGGCGACGGTGCCGGCCGGACCGGTGACGGCCAGGACGGCGCCCGCCGCGACACCGGCCTCGGCGGCCGTCGCCGGGGACAGGCGCGCGCGGGCGGCGTGCCGGGTGCCGGCCAGCGCCTCGTCGCCCTGCTGGAGGACGCCCCGGTCGAGCAGGAGGCGGTGCCCGGCGAGTACGGCCTCGCCGGCGGCGGGGCGGGGCAGCGCGCCCGCGGTCTCCACCGGCTCGGCGGCGCGGGGGCCGTCCCAGGGGCCGAGCCGGTCGATCTCCGCGCGGGTGGTGCGCAGGTCCGGCAGGCCCAGGTGGACGTCCATGGCGTCGGCGAGCATGTGGAGCACGCGCGTGTCGGCCGGGGCGAGCCGGCGGGTCATCTGGTCGGGCTTGAGCGCGGCCTCGAAGAAGCGGACCCGGCCCTCCCAGTTGAGGAAGGAGCCCGCCTTCTCGGCGACCGCCGCGACCGGCAGGACGACATCGGCGTGTTCCGTGACCTCGCTGGGCCGCAGCTCCAGCGAGACCAGGAAGCCGACGTTCTCCAGGGCCGCACGCGCGCGTGCCGGGTCGGGCAGGTCGGCGACCTCCACCCCGGCGACCACCAGCGCGGACAGTTCGCCCGCGGCCGCGGCCTCGACGATCTGCCCGGTGTCGCGGCCGTAGCCCGCCGGCAGCTCCGCCAGGCCCCAGACCGCGGCGACCTCCGCCCGCGCGCGCGGGTCGGTCGCCGGGCGGCCCCCCGGCAGCAGCGAGGGCAGCGCGCCCGCCTCGACGGCGCCGCGCTCACCGGCCCGCCGGGGGATCCACACCAGGCCGGCGCCGGTCGCGGTGGCGGCGCGCGCGGCGGCGGTGAGGCCGCCCGGGACGCCGGCCAGCCGCTCGCCCACGACGATGACGGCGCCGTCGGCGCGCAGGGCCTCGGCGGCCAGCGTGCCGGGCTCCTCCAGGCCGAGGCCGCTCGCTAGGGCCTCCAGCCACTCCGTCTCGGTGCCGGGAGCGGCCGGCAGCAGCGTGCCGCCCGCCTTCTCCAGGCCCCGGGTGGCGTGCGTGGCCACCGCGAACACCCGCTGCCTGTGCTTGCGCCAGGCCTTGCGCAACCGCAGGAAGACGCCGGGGGCCTCCTCCTCGGACTCGAAGCCGACCAGCAGGACGGCGGGCGCCTTCTCCAGGGAGGTGTATGTGACACCGCTGCCGTCGAGGTCGCGGCCGTGGCCGGCCACCCGGGAGGCCAGGAAGTCGGCCTCCTCGCCGCTGTGCACGCGGGCGCGGAAGTCGATGTCGTTGGTGTCGAGCGCCACCCGCGCGAACTTCGTGTACGCGTAGGCGTCCTCGACGGTCAGCCGGCCGCCGGTGAGGACGGCGGCGCGGGAGCGGGCGGCGGTCAGGCCGCGCGCCGCCGCCTGGAGCGCCTCGGGCCAGGAGGCGGGCTCCAGGACGCCGTCGGCGTTCCGGACCAGCGGCGTCTCCAGGCGGTCCCGGGTCTGCGCGTACCGGAACGCGAAGCGCCCCTTGTCGCAGATCCACTCCTCGTTGACCTCGGGGTCGGAGGCGGCGAGCCGGCGCATGACCTTGCCGCGCCGGTGGTCGGTGCGGGTGGCGCAGCCGCCGGAGCAGTGCTCGCACACCGACGGCGAGGAGACGAGGTCGAACGGGCGGGAGCGGAAGCGGTACGCGGCCGAGGTGAGCGCGCCGACCGGGCAGATCTGGATGGTGTTGCCGGAGAAGTACGACTCGAACGGGTCGCCCTCGCCGGTGCCGACCTGCTGGAGCGCGCCCCGCTCGACCAGCTCGATCATGGGGTCGCCGGCGATCTGCTGGGAGAAGCGGGTGCAGCGGGCGCACAGCACGCACCGTTCGCGGTCGAGGAGCACCTGCGTGGAGATCGGGACGGGCTTCTCGTACGTCCGTTTGCGGCCCTCGAAGCGGGACTCGGCGTTGCCGTGGGACATGGCCTGGTTCTGCAGCGGGCACTCGCCGCCCTTGTCGCAGACCGGGCAGTCCAGCGGGTGGTTGATGAGCAGCAGCTCCATCACGCCGTGCTGGGCCTTCTCGGCGACCGGCGAGGTCAGGTGGGTCTTGACGACCATGCCGTCCGTGCAGGTGATCGTGCAGGACGCCATCGGCTTGCGCTGGCCCTCGACCTCGACGATGCACTGCCGGCAGGCGCCGGCCGGGTCCAGGAGGGGGTGGTCGCAGAAGCGGGGGATCTCGATGCCGAGCTGTTCGGCGGCCCGGATGACCAGGGTGCCCTTGGGCACGCTGACCTCGATGCCGTCGATGGTCAGCGTGACGAGGTCCTCCGGCGGGACCGCCGCCTCCCCGCCGCCGGCGGGAGCGTTGGTGGTCACGGTCATGCGTTCACCTCCGGGCGGTCCGCCCAGGCCGTCGACTTGGCCGGGTCGAAGGGGCAGCCCCGGCCCGTGATGTGCTGCTCGTACTCCTCGCGGAAGTACTTCAGCGAGGAGAAGATCGGGGACGCGGCGCCGTCGCCGAGGGCGCAGAAGGACTTGCCGTTGATGTTGTCGGCGATGTCGGCCAGCTTGTCCAGGTCGGACCTGGCGCCCTTGCCGGCCTCGATGTCCCGCAGCAACTGCACGAGCCAGTACGTCCCCTCGCGGCAGGGCGTGCACTTGCCGCAGGACTCGTGGGCGTAGAACTCGGTCCAGCGGGTCACGGCCCGTACGACGCAGGTCGTCTCGTCGAAGCACTGCAGGGCCTTGGTGCCGAGCATGGAGCCGGCCGCGCCGACGCCCTCGTAGTCGAGGGGGACGTCGAGGTGCTCGTCGGTGAACATCGGTGTCGAGGAGCCGCCCGGCGTCCAGAACTTCAGCCGGTGGCCGGGGCGCATGCCGCCGCTCATGTCGAGGAGCTGGCGCAGGGTGACGCCGAGCGGTGCCTCGTACTGGCCGGGGCTCGCGACGTGGCCGCTGAGCGAGTAGAGCGTGAAGCCCGGGGACTTCTCGCTGCCCATCGACCTGAACCACTCCTTGCCGTGGTGCAGGATCGCGGGAACCGACGCGATCGACTCGACGTTGTTCACCACGGTGGGGCAGGCGTAGAGGCCCTCCACGGCGGGGAAGGGGGGACGCAGCCGCGGCTGGCCGCGGCGGCCTTCGAGCGAGTCGAGCAGTGCGGTCTCCTCACCGCAGATGTACGCGCCGGCGCCCGCGTGCACGGTGAGCTGGAGGTCCAGTCCGCTGCCGAGGATGTTCTCGCCGAGGTAGCCCGCCGCGTAGGCCTCGCGCACGGCCTCGTGCAGCCGCCGCAGGACGGGGACGACCTCGCCGCGCAGGTAGATGAAGGCGTGCGAGGACCTGATGGCGTAGCAGGCGATCACGATGCCCTCGATGAGGCTGTGCGGATTCGCGTAGAGCAGCGGGATGTCCTTGCACGTCCCGGGCTCCGACTCGTCGGCGTTGACCACCAGGTAGTGCGGTTTCCCGTCGCCCTGGGGGATGAACTGCCACTTCATCCCGGTCGGGAAGCCCGCGCCGCCGCGGCCGCGCAGCCCGGATTCCTTGACGTAGGCGATCAGGTCGTCCGGTGACATGGCGAGGGCCTTGCGGAGCCCCTCGTACCCGTCGTGCCTCCGGTAGACGTCCAGGCTCCAGGACCGGTCCTCGTCCCAGAAGGCCGACAGCACGGGCGCGAGCAGCTTCTCCGGGCTCGGGTCCCTGACCTCGGATACCACGGTCATCACTCCCCCTCCTCGGCGGTGGGACCGGACGGGTGCGAGCCGCGGGGCGCGGTCCCTCCGTCCCGGTCGGCGGCGGATGACGGGTGGGCGGGGTCGGAGGCCGACGTGTCCTGCGGCGCGTCGTGGGAGCTGAGGTGCTCGGCCGGCGACGGTTCGTGCACCGTCCGGTCCTGCGGCTCCTGCTGCGGTCCCCCGCGCGGATGGACCACGCGGGCGGACGCGGTCTCTCCCTTGGCCAGGCGGAGGCCGGCCAGCGACGCGGGTCCCGCGCTGCCGCCCTCCTCGACGGCCCCGGGCCGCTCGTCGGGGAAGCCGGCCAGCATCCGCGCGGTCTCCTTGAAGGTGCACAGCCGCGCTCCGCGCGTGGGCTGCACGGGCCGGCCCGCGCGCAGGTCGTCCACCAGGCTCCTGGCGCTCGCCGGGGTCTGGTTGTCGAAGAACTCCCAGTTGACCATCACGACCGGCGCGTAGTCGCAGGCCGCGTTGCACTCGATGTGCTCCAGGGTGACCAGGCCGTCGTCGGTGGTCTCGCCGTTGCCGACGCCCAGGTGCTCCTGGAGGGTCTCGAAGATCGCGTCGCCGCCCATCACCGCGCACAGCGTGTTGGTGCACACGCCGACCTGGTAGTCCCCGGAGGGCTTGCGCCGGTACATGGTGTAGAAGGTGGCGACCGCGGTGACCTCGGCCGTGGTCAGGTCCAGCAGGTCCGCGCAGAACCGCATGCCGGTGCGGGTGACGTGGCCCTCCTCGGACTGCACGAGGTGGAGCAGCGGCAGCAGGGCGGACCGGGAGTCGGGGTAGCGCGCGATCAGCTCGCGGGCGTCCGCCTCCAGCCGGGCCCGGACGTCGTCCGGGTAGCCGGGTGCGGGCAGTTCGGGCATGCCCAGGCTGACGCCCCGCTCGGAGGAAGAGGTGGTCACCGGTCGACGCCTCCCATCACGGGGTCGATGGACGCGACGGCGACGATGACGTCGGCGACCTGGCCGCCCTCGCACATCGCCGCCATGGCCTGCAGATTGGTGAAGGACGGGTCGCGGAAGTGGACCCGGTAGGGGCGGGTGCCGCCGTCGGAGACGGCGTGCACGCCGAGTTCGCCCTTGGGCGACTCGACGGCCGCGTACGTCTGTCCCGGCGGGACGCGGAAGCCCTCGGTGACCAGCTTGAAGTGGTGGATCAGGGCCTCCATGGAGGTGCCCATGATCTTCTTGATGTGGTCGAGGGAGTTGCCGAGCCCGTCCGGGCCCAGGGCGAGCTGGGCGGGCCAGGCGATCTTCTTGTCGGCGACCATGACCGGGCCGGGCTGGAGCCGGTCCAGGCACTGCTCGACGATCCTGAGCGACTGGCGCATCTCCTCCAGGCGGATGAGGAAGCGGCCGTAGGCGTCGCAGGTGTCGGCGGTCGGGATGTCGAAGTCGTACGTCTCGTAGCCGCAGTACGGCTGGGCCTTGCGCAGGTCGTGCGGGAGGCCGGTGGAGCGCAGGATCGGGCCGGTGGCGCCGAGGGCCATGCAGCCGGCCAGGTCGAGGTAGCCGACGTCCTGCATACGGGCCTTGAAGATGGGGTTCCCGGTGGCCAGCTTGTCGTACTCCGGGAGGTTCTTCTTCATCTTCTTCACGAACTCGCGGATCTGGTCCACCGCGCCGGGCGGCAGGTCCTGGGCGAGTCCGCCGGGCCGGATGTACGCGTGGTTCATGCGCAGGCCCGTGATCAGTTCGTAGAGGTCGAGAATCATTTCACGATCACGGAAGCCGTAGATCATGATCGTGGTGGCGCCCAGCTCCATGCCGCCGGTGGCGATGCACACCAGGTGGGAGGAGAGCCGGTTCAGCTCCATCAGGAGCACCCGGATGACCGTGGCGCGGTCGGTGATCTGGTCCTCGACGCCGAGGAGTTTCTCGACGGCGAGACAGTAGGCGGTCTCGTTGAAGAAGGACGTCAGGTAGTCCATGCGCGTGACGAAGGTGGTGCCCTGCGTCCACGTGCGGTATTCGAGGTTCTTCTCGATGCCGGTGTGCAGGTAGCCGATGCCGCAGCGGGCCTCGGTGACCGTCTCGCCGTCGATCTCCAGGATCAGCCGGAGCACTCCATGGGTGGACGGGTGCTGCGGACCCATGTTGACGACGATGCGTTCGTCGTCGGCGCGGGCCGCGGACTGGACGATCTCGTCCCAGTCGCCACCGGTGACCGTGTAGACGGTGCCCTCGGTGGTCTCGCGTGCGGACGCGGCCGACGCGGCGGAAGCTGACTGCGTGCTCACGAGTACGACCTCCGCTGGTCCGGAGCCGGGATCTGGGCGCCCTTGTACTCGACGGGGATGCCGCCGAGGGGGTAGTCCTTGCGCTGCGGGTGGCCCTGCCAGTCGTCCGGCATCATGATCCGGGTCAGGGCCGGGTGGCCGTCGAAGACGATCCCGAAGAAGTCGTAGGTCTCGCGCTCGTGCCAGTCGTTGGTGGGGTAGACGGAGACCAGGGACGGGATGCGCGGGTCGCTGTCGGGGGCGCTGACCTCCAGGCGGATCAGCCGGTTGTGGGTGATCGAGCGCAGGTGGTAGACGGCGTGCAGTTCCCGGCCCTTGTCGTTCGGGTAGTGGACGCCGCTGACCCCGGTGCACAGCTCGAAGCGCAGCGCCGGGTCGTCGCGCAGGACGCGGGCGACGCGGACCAGGTGCTCGCGTTCGATGTGGAAGGTCAGTTCGTCGCGGTCGACGACCGTCTTCTCGATCGCGTTGCCGGGCAGGAGTCCCTGCTCCTCCAGGGCGCCTTCGAGTTCGTCGGCGACCTCGTCGAACCAGCCGCCGTAGGGGCGGGTCGCCGGTCCCGGGAGTCGGACCGAGCGGACCAGGCCGCCGTAGCCGGAGGTGTCGCCGCCGTTGTCCGCGCCGAACATGCCGCGCTGGACGCGGATCTCCTCGCCGCCCTGGCCGCGCTGGCCGGGCAGGTTGGAGGCGGAGAGGTCCTTCTCGGGGTTCACCCCGTCCGGCCCGTCCGCACCGTGGGTGCCGTTCGCGTCGCTCACCGCAGCAGCCCCTTCATCTCGATCGTGGGCAGTGCCTTGAGCGCCGCCTGCTCCGCCTCGCGGGCCGCTTCCTCGGCGTTCACGCCCAGCTTGGAGGACTGGATCTTCTGGTGCAGCTTGAGGATCGCGTCCATGAGCATCTCGGGCCGGGGCGGGCAGCCGGGGAGGTAGATGTCGACCGGGACGATGTGGTCGACGCCCTGGACGATCGCGTAGTTGTTGAACATGCCGCCCGAGGAGGCGCAGACGCCCATGGAGATCACCCACTTCGGGTGAGGCATCTGGTCGTAGACCTGCCGCAGGACGGGCGCCATCTTCTGGCTCACCCGGCCGGCGACGATCATCAGGTCGGCCTGGCGCGGCGAGCCGCGGAAGACCTCCATGCCGAAGCGGGCGAGGTCGTAACGGCCGGCGCCGGTGGTCATCATCTCGATGGCGCAGCAGGCCAGGCCGAAGGTGGCCGGGAAGACGGACGACTTGCGCACCCAGCCCGCGGCCTGCTCGACGGTCGTGAGCAGGAATCCGCTCGGCAGCTTTTCTTCGAGTCCCATGTCGTTAAAGGCCCCTCAGTCCCATTCCAGGCCGCCGCGCCGCCATACGTACGCGTACGCGACGAAGACGGTGAGCACGAAGAGCAGCATCTCCACGAGCCCGAAGATCCCCAGGGAGTCGAAGGTGACGGCCCAGGGGTAGAGGAAGACGATCTCGATGTCGAAGACGATGAAGAGCATCGCCGTCAGGTAGTACTTGATGGGGAAGCGCCCGCCGCCGGCCGGCGTGGGGGTCGGCTCGATGCCGCACTCGTAGGCTTCCAGCTTGGCGCGGTTGTACCGCTTCGGACCGATCAGCGTGGCCATGACCACGGAGAAGATCGCAAAGCCTGCCCCGAGGGCTCCCAGTACGAGGATGGGCGCATACGCGTTCACCGCTCCTCGCTCCTCTCAGTCGGCACTGACTGCTTGGGGTCCCCCCTGGTCGAGCGGAGCCGAGACCTTGGGGGAGGTTGCACTGGGCTCACGGCGGCCTCACCGGTCCACGGACCCCGCTCGTCCCGGGCGAAGATCGCGAACATGTGAAGCAGGTCACAAGCCCAACTGCCTCGCATCTTATGCCCGCCGCTCTGTGATCTGCGACACGGGGTATTACACCAGCTTTGTGATCTCCACCACCTGACGAAGGATCATGAAGTCGGATGATGGGTGATCTTCACACCGGAAGCGTTCAGTTGATCACGAGAAGTGACATTCCCCCACGTCACCCCAGGCCAGAGCGGTCGTCTCAATATCAAGAGAGTGCGGCTGCATGCAAATTGGTGCTGGACGCGGCCGGATGTTAAAGGAGCGCGTTCACACATCAGGGGGAGCCGCGGGCCGGATGTGGACGCGAGTCCGGAGCGTGTGCGCGTGTTCACCAGCCCGGCGGTCCCGGGGGTGCCGGCCGCGCCCGCGCGGGACGCCCGCCCGTCGGTGATCGTTCCGTGACCTCCGCCACATCGATGAGAGCGGCATGAGAACCGGGCTTGGCCAACGATCCCCACCAGTGGTAGGCGCGGGGCAATTCGGACGTAATGATCAAAGACCGTGATCAAGGGCTTGATCACGACCGTCCACAATGTCCGTTACGGCGTCAATAAAGGGCGACACGCCCGGGTTTCCGTGTCTCGATTGAGCAACTGTGGCGCAGCACACGTTTCTTGAAGATATGAAGGAGTCCCTGGTACCGGTTGTTCCCATGTCCCACACCGCTCACATACGCAGCCACCGGAAGCCCCGCCGCAACGCGTCGTCCCTCGCCGTGCGGGCCGGAGTTGCCGGTGGCGTCCTCGGCACCCTGGCAGTCGCCGGGGCGTCCGGCTCGGCGAACGCGGCCGAGCCGGTGACGCAGACCCTCGAACTGCCCACCCTGACGGCCGACCTGGCGACCCAGGCGGCCCAGACGGCCGACGCCACCGAGCAGGCCGCCGCGCACTACCAGCTGCAGGCCGAGCGTGACGCGGCCGCCGCGAAGGCCGCGAAGCAGGCGAAGGCGGACCTCGCCGAGGCCAGGAAGAAGGCCGCGGAGGCCAAGAAGAAGGCCGAGGAGGACGCCCGCAAGAAGGCCGCCGCCCGTGCCGCGCGCACCGCGGCGCGCACCACCCTGGCCACCACGGCGGACACCGCCACCCTCCCCGGCGGCACCGGTTCCGGGACCGGCACCGGCACCGGCACGGACGCCGGCTCGGACACCGGCACCAGCACGCCCCCGGCCACCGGTTCGGCCGCGGCGATCGTCAGCTTCGTCAAGGCGCAGGTCGGCAAGGCGTACGTCTCCGGCGCCACCGGCCCCTCCGCCTACGACTGCTCCGGCCTGGTGCAGACGGCCTTCAAGCAGGTCGGCGTCAGCCTGCCGCGCGTCTCCCAGGACCAGTCGACGGCCGGCACCCAGGTCTCGCTGAGCAACCTCCAGCCGGGCGACATCCTGTACTGGGGCGGCGCGGGCAGCGCGTACCACGTGGCGGTGTACGTCGGCGACGGTATGTTCGTGGGCGCGCAGAACCCCTCCACCGGCGTCGTGGAGCGTCCCCTGTCCTACGACCCGCCCACCGGGGCCGTGCGGGTGCTCTAGGACGTACGCCGCACCTCTCACGCACGCAGGGCCGCAGCCGCTCGGGGGCAGCGGCCCTTCGTCGTCCCTGGCATGCTCGGGCCGGGCCGCCGTCCGGCGGTCCGCGCACGAGCGAAGGAGTCCACGCGATGCCACGCGTGTTCGTACAGGGAAGTCCCGTCGGCTACTACCCGCGCTACGCCCCCGAGGCCGGGCGGGGCACGGTGCGCCGTATCACCGAGGTCGGTGAGGAGGTGCTGCGCAGGCCGTGCCGGGACGTCACGGAGTTCGGTCCCGGCCTCGCCGCGCTCATCGACGACATGTTCCGCACCATGTACGTCGCCGACGGTGCCGGGCTGGCGGCGAATCAGGTCGGGCTGGATCTGCGGCTGTTCGTGTACGACTGCCCCGACGACGACGGAGTCCGGCATGTCGGACACATCGTCAATCCGGTGCTCGAAACGCCCACGGGTGAGCGACGGCTGCTGGAGGAGGGCGAGGGCTGCCTGTCGGTGCCCGGTGCCGTCGTGACCGTGCCGCGGCCGGACCGGGCCGTCGTGCGCGGGCAGGACAAGGACGGCCGGGCGGTCGTGGTCGAGGGCACCGGGTACTTCGCGCGGTGCCTGGCCCACGAGAGCGACCACACCGCCGGCCACCTCTACCTGGACCGGCTCTCCACGCGGGAACGGAAGGACGCGCTGCGGCAGATGACGGACCGGCGGGACGAGGTGTACGCCCGCCGGGCCGCCAAGGAGGCCGCGTTCGGCACCGAGAGGCCCTAGCCGCGCGGGCCTCGTGGCGCGCCGGGGCCTCGTGGCCCGCCGGGGTCCGGTCAGGCCTTCGGGGCCACCTTGGTCAGGCCGTTGATGATGCGGTCCATCGCGTCGCCGCCCGTGGGGTCGGTGAGGTTCGCCAGCAGCTTGAGGGTGAACTTCATCAGCACCGGGTGGGTCAGACCCCGCTGGGCGGCGATCTGCATGACCTTCGGGTTGCCGATGAGCTTCACGAAGGCGCGGCCGAGGGTGTAGTAGCCGCCGTAGGTGTCCTTCAGGACGCGCGGGTAGCGCTGGAGGGCGGTCTCGCGCTGGGCGGGCGTCGCGCGGGCGTGGGCCTGCACGATGACGTCGGCGGCGATCTGGCCGGACTCCATGGCGTAGGCGATGCCCTCGCCGTTGAAGGGGTTCACCAGGCCGCCGGCGTCGCCGACGAGCAGCAGCCCGCGCGTGTAGTGCGGCTGGCGGTTGAAGGCCATCGGCAGGGCGGCGCCGCGGATGGGGCCGGTCATGTTCTCCGGGGTGTAGCCCCAGTCCTCGGGCATGGAGGCGCACCACGCCTTGAGGACCTCGCGCCAGTCCAGCTCCTTGAAGGCGGCGGAGGTGTTCAGCACGCCGAGGCCCACGTTCGAGGTGCCGTCGCCCATGCCGAAGATCCAGCCGTAGCCGGGCAGCAGGCGGTCCTGGGGGCCGCGGCGGTCCCACAGCTCCAGCCAGGACTCCAGGTAGTCGTCGTCGTGGCGGGGGCTTTCGAAGTACGTCCGGACGGCGACGCCCATCGGGCGGTCCTCGCGGCGGTGCAGGCCCATGGCGAGGGACAGCCGGGTGGAGTTGCCGTCGGCGGCGACGACGAGCGGCGCGCGGAAGGTGACCTCACGCTTGTCCTCGCCCAGCCGGGCGGTCACGCCGGTGATGCGTCCGGTGCGGTCGTCCACGACCGGGCCGCCGACGTTGCAGCGCTCGTACAGCCGGGCGCCGGCCTTCTGGGCGGCTCGGGCGAGCTGTTCGTCGAAGTCGTCGCGCTTGCGGACCAGGCCGTAGTCCGGGAAGGAGGCGAGGTCGGGCCAGTCGAGCTGGAGGCGGACGCCGCCGCCGATGATGCGCAGGCCCTTGTTGCGCAGCCAGCCGGCCTCCTCGGAGATGTCGATCCCCATGGCGACGAGCTGCTTGACCGCGCGCGGGGTGAGGCCGTCGCCGCAGACCTTCTCGCGCGGGAACTCGGTCTTCTCCAGCAGCAGGACGTCGAGCCCGGCCTTGGCGAGGTGGTACGCGGTCGTGGAGCCGGCCGGCCCCGCGCCCACGACGATCACGTCGGCGCTGTTCTCGGAGAGCGGCTCGGTCACGACGGTCACGGCGGGATCTCCCCAAGGTCGAAGTCTGTTGTGCCGACCGGCACTGGACACGGGCAGTCTATGCAGCGGCCCCGGTCACCCCGCCGAAGGGCCACCCCGTGCTCTGCGCGGCCCGGCGCGGCGGGGGACGGCCGCCGTCAGCTCTCCTTGAAGCCGCGGTGCAGCGCGACCACACCGCCGGTGAGGTTGCGCCAGGCCACCTTCGACCAGCCGGTCCCGCGCAGCCGTTCGGCCAGGGCGGGCTGGTCGGGCCAGGCCCGGATGGACTCGGCGAGGTAGACGTACGCGTCCGGGTTGGAGGACACCGCGCGGGCGGCCGGCGGCAGCGCCCGCATCAGGTACTCGGTGTAGACGGTGCGGAACGGCGCCCAGGTCGGGTGGGAGAACTCGCAGATCACCACGCGTCCGCCGGGCCGGGTGACCCGGTGCATCTCGCGCAGGGCCGCGTCCGTGTCCTGTACGTTGCGCAGCCCGAAGGAGATCGTCACCGCGTCGAAGGTGTCGTCCTTGAAGGGCAGCCGGGTCGCGTCGCCCGCGGTGAACGGCAGCCAGGTGTGCCGCTTCTTGCCGGCCCGGAGCATGCCGAGGGAGAAGTCGCAGGGGACGACGTACGCGCCCGTCCGCGCGAAGGGCAGCGAGGACGTGGCGGTGCCGGCGGCGAGGTCCAGGACCTTCTGCGCGGGGCGCGCGTCGACCGCCTTCGCCACCTCCTTGCGCCAGCGCCGGTCCTGGCCGAGGGACAGCACGTCGTTGGTGAGGTCGTACCGTTCCGCCACGTCGTCGAACATCGAGGCGACTTCGTGCGGCTGCTTGTTCAGGGAGGCGCGGGTCACCCGCCCATTGTTGCAGCCCGGCCCCGGGCGGGGCGCCGGGGCTTGCGGACGGGCACCGCCCGCCGCGGGGCGGTCCGTCAGCGGCGGCGGAACACCAGGCGGCCCGCCACCACCGTGGCCACGCAGGTGGCCGCTCCCCGTTCGAGGAGTTCCGCCTCGTCGCGGACGTCGAAGACGGCGAACCGGGCGGCGGAGTGCGGCCGGCGCTCCGTGGCCTGCTGGGGCGGGCGGGCGGAGCCGAAGGGGTCGAGGGACGGGGTGTCGTCGGGGCGGCCCAGGCGGCCCACGACGCCCATCCCGGTGCGCCGCAGCGCGTCCTGCACCGCGCGGACGCGCAGCGGCTCGCAGGCCACGGCGACCGTGCCGTGGGCCAGCATGCGCTGGAGGCCGCGCCGGGCGCTCGCGGCCCAGCGGGCGTCGTTCATGGCGAGCATGGCGAGCGCGTCGCCGGTCAGCGGCTCGGTGCCGAGGGTGTCGGCCTCGCGCGGGTCGGGGTGGTACGTCTGCTCCAGCAGCTCGTTGCCGTAGAGGTTGACGAAACCGGGCGTGAGGATGCCGGGCCAGGTGCGCACGCGGGCCCGCGGGTGCGCGGCGGCCAGCTCCTCCAGGGGCCCGACGGCCCGGATCCACTCGCCGTCGACGAGGTGGGCGTGGCCCCTGGAGTCCGCGTGGAGGGTGAGCACGACGGCGTCAGTTGGCCGCGAGCAGCTTCAGCTCGGGGTGGGCGGTGCCGCCCTCGATGGCCGTGGAGGAGATGTGGGAGACCACGCGGTCGTCGGCCGGGTCGTTCGCGGGGTCGTCGTGGACGACGAGGTGCTCGTACGTCGTCGCGCGCTGCGCCGGGACGCGGCCCGCCGTGCGGATCAGGTCGATGATCTCCAGGCGGTTGGAGCGGTGCCGGGCGCCGGCCGAGGAGACCACGTTCTCCTCCAGCATGATGGAGCCGAGGTCGTCCGCGCCGTAGTGCAGGGACAGCTGGCCGACCTCCTTGCCGGTGGTGAGCCAGGAGCCCTGGATGTGCCGGACGTTGTCCAGGAAGAGGCGGGCGATCGCGATCATCCGCAGGTACTCGAAGAGGGTCGCCTGCGTGCGGCCCTTCAGGTGGTTGTTCTCCGGCTGGTAGGTGTACGGGATGAACGCCCGGAAGCCGCCGGTGCGGTCCTGTACGTCCCGGATCATCCGCAGGTGCTCGATCCGCTCGGCGTTGGTCTCGCCGGTGCCCATCAGCATGGTGGAGGTGGACTCCACGCCCAGCCGGTGGGCGGTCTCCATGATCTCCAGCCAGCGTTCGCCGCTCTCCTTGAGGGGCGCGATGGCCTTGCGGGGGCGCTCGGGGAGGAGTTCCGCGCCGGCGCCGGCGAAGGAGTCGAGACCGGCCTCGTGGATGCGGGTGATGGCCTCCTCGACGGAGACGCCGCTGATCCGGGCCATGTGCTCGATCTCGGACGCGCCGAGGGAGTGGATCACGAGCTGCGGGAAGGCTTCCTTGATGGCGCGGAAGTGCTTCTCGTAGTACTCGACGCCGTAGTCCGGGTGGTGGCCGCCCTGGAACATGATCTGGGTGCCGCCCAGTTCGACGGTCTCCGCGCAGCGGCGCAGGATGTCGTCGAGGTCGCGGGTCCAGCCCTTCTCCGTGTCCTTGGGGGCCGCGTAGAAGGCGCAGAACTTGCACGCCGTGACGCACACGTTCGTGTAGTTGATGTTCCGCTCGATGATGTACGTGGCGATGTGCTCGGTGCCCGCGTACAGGCGGCGGCGTACGGCGTCGGCGGCGGCGCCCAGGGCGTGCAGGGGCGCGTCACGGTAGAGGTCGAGCGCCTCTTCGGGGGTGATCCGCCCACCGGCGGCGGCTCGGTCGAGGACGGACTGAAGGTCGGCCTTCTCGGTCACCGGCGTCCCTTTCGCAGAGTTCGTAAGGGTTGATGGGCGTAGTGCTGTGCGCGAAGCGCCCGATATGAGGGGGCAAAAGACGGGTGGGCGGACAGCGCCAGCCTACGCCAGCCCCTCCGGCGGGCCGCTCTCAGGCCGCGTACGCGCCGGTCAGCAGCCCGGCGAGGGTGCCGGCCAGCAGGAACGGGCCGAAGGGCACGGCCGTCTTGCGGCCGGCCCGCCGGGCGAGGACGAGGACGCCGCCGTAGAGGGCGCCGGACAGGAACGCGGCGAAGGTGCCGAACAGCACGGCGGACCAGCCGTACCAGCCGAGTACGGCGCCCGCGCCGACGGCCAGTTTCACGTCGCCGAAGCCCATGCCGCCCGGGTTGAGGCGGTACAGCGCGTAGTAGCCGGCCCCGAGGGCGAGGGCGCCGTAGAGCGCGGTGGGCCAGTGGCCGGCGTGGCCGGGGAGCAGGGCGGCGAGGCCGAGCAGGGCGAGGGCGGCGGGCGCGAGCGGGAGGGTCAGCGGGTCGGGCAGCCGCCGCACCCGCACGTCCACGGCGGCGAGGAGCACGCCGGCGGGCGCGAGCAGCAGCCAGACCGCCAGCTCGGGCCGGGTACCGGTGGCGGCGGCGAGGGCGGCGCAGACGGCACCGGCGACGGCGGCGAGGAGCACGGTTGAGGGCGCACGCCCCCCGGCCCCGGCGCCCGGCCCGGACTCCGCGCGCCCCGGACCCTCCACGCACCGCCCGGCCGCCGCGCGCCCCAAGCCCTTCACGCGCTCCCCGGCCGCAGCACGCCCCAGACCCTTCACGCGCCCTTCGCCCGCCGCGCGCCCCCGTTCGCGCCCGCACTCCCCGCACCCCCCCGGCCCCAGCCAGCCCCGCACCGCGTGGCGTCCGGCGGGGCAGCGGTCGCGCCAGGGTTCGCCGGAGGGGACGCCGAAGCGGTAGGCGGCGCGGGGCAGCAGCGTGCCCGCGAGCGCGCCCCACACCGCGGCGACGGCCACCACCGCTCCCGTGCCCGCCATCTCCGGCCCCCTCCCCCGCGCACCGGCGTCCGCGGGATTCCTACCCGGTGTGCCCGGAAACCGTGCGCGCCGCCTCCTCCGGGCGGGGCGTCAGCAGCTCCACCCGTACGTCCGCCGGGAAGCCGGTCGTCGGGCCGACGCGGCGGGCGAACTCGGCGACGGCCGCCAGCTGCGGGCCGCCGAAGCTGAAGTCGAGGGTGGTGAAGTAGCGGGCGAGGGTGGCCTCGTCGAACGCCTCCCAGCGGGCGGCCTGTTCGGCGACCTTGCCGACCTCCTCCAGGGAGAGGTCGCGGGAGGCGAGGAACGCCTCGTGGACCTGGCGGGTGAGGACGGGCTCGCGCTCGGCGTACTCCCGGCGGGCCGCCCAGACCGCGAAGACGAACGGCAGGCCGGTCCACTCCTTCCAGAGCGCGCCGAGGTCGTGCACGTGCAGGCCGTAGCGCGGGCCGTCGAGGAGATTGGCGCGCAGCGCGGCGTCGCCGATGAGGACGGCGGCCTCGGCCTCCCGCATCATCAGGCCGAGGTCGGGCGGGCAGGTGTAGTAGTCGGGCCGTACGCCGTAGCGCTCGGCCAGCAGCAGCTGGGCAAGCCGGACCGAGGTGCGGGAGGTGGAGCCGAGGGCGACCCGGGCGCCGTCCAGCAGGTCCAGGGGCACCTGGGAGACGATCACGCAGGACATCACGGGGCCGTCGCAGCCGACGGCGATGTCCGGGAAGGCGACCAGGTCGTCGGCGTTGCGCAGGAACTCGACCAGGGTGACCGGGCCGATGTCGAGGTCGCCGTGCACGAGCTGCTCGCTGAGCTTCTCCGGGGTGTCCTTGGTCAGCTCGAAGTCGAGGAGCGTGCCGGTTCTGGCGAGCCCCCAGTACAGGGGCAGGCAGTTCAGGAACTGGATGTGGCCGACGCGCGGCCGGGTGCGGGAATTGTCCACATCGCGAGACTAGCCCCGGGGCCGTGCGGCGCCGGGGGCGGTCCGCCCTCCGAACGACCTAACGGTCCTTCAAACATCCGAGTGAAGTGATCTTGACCTCTCTTGCATTCGGCGGTCCGGATGCTAGGCTTGCTCGCAAGTTGCAGTTTGGTTTCCCTTGCAGTACAGAGCCTGCGGAGCATGTAACCGCAGGCTCTCGTCGTTTTCAGAAGTATGCAGTCGTGCAGCACCGTTTCGCACTTGCAGGTTCTGGAGCAGGGCAACCCTTTTGAGCCCAAGGAGGGCTTATGGCTACCGGAACCGTTAAGTGGTTCAACGCCGAAAAGGGCTTTGGCTTCATCGCCCAGGAGGGCGGCGGCCCCGACGTCTTCGTTCACTACTCCGCGATCAACGCCAGCGGCTTCCGCTCCCTGGAGGAGAACCAGGCGGTGACCTTCGACGTCACGCAGGGCCCGAAGGGCCCGCAGGCGGAGAACGTCACCCCCGCCTGATCACCGCCTGATCGCAGAACCTGAGTGCAGTACCCAAGGAGCCCCGCGCCGGCAGGCGACGGGGCTCCTGCCTTTTCCCGTTCATTCACCGTTCACGCACTGCCTCAGACGTGCTGCATGACCAGCACGAACTTCGTCCCGGCCGCGAGCGCCTCGTAGGAGTGCGGCACGTCTCCCCGGTACGTCATGTAGTCGCCGGGTCCGAGTTCGGCGCTCTCGCCGCGCGGCCCGGCTTTCACCGTGCCCTCGGTGACGACGAGGTGCTCCACCGTGCCGGGAATATGCGGCTCCGAATCCCGGACGGTGCCCGGTTCCAGCCATACGTAATAAATGTCCCGGCGGGCTCCCGGCGGGCTCGCCGAGAGCAGCGTGGCCACATAGCTGGACCGCTCCGAGCCGACCACGGGCCCCTCGCCGGCCCGGACCACCCGCACGCTCGGCACGGGCGGCTCCACCAGCGCGCTGAACGGCACGCCGAGCGCGACCGCGAGCGCCCAGATGGTCTCCATGCTCGGGTTCCCGCTCGCGGCCTCCAGCTGGGACAGCGTGGACTTGGCGATCCCGGCGCGTTTGGCCAGCTCGGACAGGGACAGCCCGGCACGGCCGCGCTCCCGCTTCAGGGCGGCGGCGATCCATTCCAGGGGGAGCCGGGCGGGGGTGGCCTCGGACATGTCGTTCGCTCCATCGGTACGATCGTACGGTTTGACGAACAGTGCGTTCACTGTCCATTCTAGAAAACATGCGTTCGGTACAGCGAACAACGGCGGCGGGCACGAGCACCTCGCTCCTGCGGGACAGCTCCCTCGTCTGGGCGGCCAGCGGTGTCGTCGGCGTGTCCTTCGGCGCGGTGGCGGTCGCCGGCGGGCTGCCGGTGTGGGTGCCGGTGGTGATGTCCCTGCTGGTGTACGCGGCGTCGGCCCAGTTCAGCGCGGTGGGCGTGCTGCTCGCCGGCGGTGGTCCGGCGGCCGCCGTGGCCACGGGCCTGCTGCTCAACACCCGGACGGCGGCCTTCAGTCTGGCGGTGGCCGAAAGCCTCGGTCCCGGCCGGGCGCGCCGCTTCCTCGGCGCCCACCTGGTCACGGACGAGACGGCGGCCTTCGCACTGGCCCAGCCGGACCCGGTGCGGCGGCGACGGGCGTTCTGGATATCCGGGCTCGGCCTGTTCGCCGTGTGGAACCTCGGCGTGCTGGCCGGGGCGCTGGCCGGCGGCGCGCTCGGCGACACCGCCCGCTACGGCCTGGACACCGCGTTCCCCGCCGTCCTGGCCGCCCTGGTCCTGCCGGCCCTGCGCGCGGAACCGGCGCTGCGGCGGTGCGCCCTGCCCGGTGCCGCGCTCGCCCTGGCACTCACGCCCGTCGTCCCGGCCGGGGTGCCGGTCCTGTGCGCCCTCGCGGGCCTGGCCCTCCATCGCCGTCCGGCCGCGCCGGGAGCCGCCGCGTGAACGCCACCGTCGTCGTGATCCTCGCCCTGGCCGCCGGCACGTACGCCTTCCGGCTGGTCGGCCCGGTGCTGCACGGCCGGGTCGCGGTCCCGGCCCGGGTGCAGGAGCTGGCCTCGGCGGGCGCGGTGGTGCTGCTGGCCGCACTGCTGGCCACGGGCGCGCTGACCGAGTCCGGCGGTTTCGCGGGCTGGGCCCGGCCCGCCGGGGTGCTGGCCGGCGCGGTCCTGGCCTGGCGCCGGGCCTCGTTCGCGGTCGTGGTGCTGGGCGCGGTGGTGACGACGGCGCTGCTGCGGCTGGCGGGCGTGGCGTAGGGCCCGTCGTCCGGAGACCCGCCGGGCGCACGGAAAGCCGTCGGCAGGCCGGATCCGGCCCCTGTGTGGTCCTTCACGGCCCTGTGCGACCGTTGTGCGCGCATGCGGCCACATCGACGGAATTGACCATTCCGCCGGGCGCCGCCCACCAAGCCACCTCGCTTAAGCGAGGCTTAACCGCTGCTTAAGCGGCCTTGACTCTCGACCCTGCTTCCCCAAGTAACCCCAGCTCAGGCCGATTTGAGGGCGCGGCGGACCGGTTGGCCGGAGCACCGGCCGTGCGTACTATCGGGGTCCCCCGCGGCTCCCCCGCGGCCGAGAGAGCGCTCTCACGAGGTTGACTGCGCCTCCTCGTCCGCCCTTCGCCGCGCGGGCGGAATCAGGCCACCCCCCACAGACAAAAGGCACCCACATGACACCCCGTCACCAGCGCAGTCTCACCCGCCGCAAGCTGCTCACCGCCCTGGGCGGAGCGGCGGTGGCCGCACCCGCCGTCGCGGTCCTGGGTCCGCGCGCCCTCGCCGGCACGCGGGACACCGCCGCCGGGGCCGCCGCGGCGGGCGCGCTCCCGCTGACGATCGTCAACAACAGCGGCTCGTTCGGCAACGGCTCGGTGCACGTCTACATCGTCGGCAACCAGGACGGGAAGCAGGTCCGGGTCACCCCGGACGGCACCCTGGCCCCGATAGCCCTGTCCGACAACGGCGCGGACGGCTTCACCGACTACGCCCTCTCCCTGCCCGCGAGCGGGGAGGCCACCTTCACGCTCCCCTACATGTCGGGCCGCATCTACGTCTCGCTCGGCGAGAAGCTGAAGTTCAAGGCGGTCACCGACGGCAACGGCAACGCGGCCCTCCAGTACCCCGCCGGCTGGGTGACCTCCGACCCCAGCTACCGCGTGCTGCACGACTGCGCCGAGTTCACCCACAACGCCTCGGGCATGTTCTGCAACACGACCATGGTCGACATGTTCAGCGTGCCGATGAGCATCCGGCTGACCGGGACCAAGGACCAGACCACGGGCACCCTGCGCGACGGCGGCCGGGCCGCGGTGTTCGACGCGGTCAGGCAGGTCGCCGAGTTCGCCCCGCTGGCCGTGGACGACCTCCGGGTGATCGCTCCCGGACACGGCCTGGACGCGGGCCTGTTCCCCAAGGACTACCTCGCCCCCTACATCGACCAGGTGTGGAGCGCCTACACCGGCAAGGACCTCACGGTCACCACCAACGCGGGCACCTTCACCGGCCGGGTGCGCGCCGACCGGTTCGCCTTCGGCGGTCCGGCCCAGGTCTCCTTCGGCAGGCCGTCCACCCGTGACGTCCTCTTCTGCGACGGCGCCCTCGCCGCGCCGAACGACGGCACCACCGGCCCCGTCGCCGCCGTCCTGGGCGCCGGTTTCAACCGCTCCACCCTGCTGAGCGACCCCGCCCAGCCGGTCACCGACGCCTCGGCCTTCTACCGGACCGGCCTCACCAACCACTACGCGAAGGCCGTGCACGCGGCGACCCTGGACGGCCGGGCCTACGGCTTCGCCTTCGACGACGTCGCCGACTACGCCTCCTACATCCAGGACACCGCGCCCACCGGCATCCGGCTGACCCTGACGCCGTTCTAGGCCGCGTGCCGCCAGATCGTCAGGTCCCCCTCCAGGAAGGCGGCTTCCGGCACCGCGGTGGACTTGGTCTGGACGACGAACAGCGCGATGTCCCCGGACGGGTGCCGGATGCAGAACTCGCTCCCGGCCGCCGCGGCGGACAGCGTCCAGGTGTGCTTGGTGGCGTCCTGGAGGATCAGCCGGCACTCGTCCAGGGTGGTGCCGTGTCCGCCGAAGATCTGCACGAACACGCTGCTGTCGCTCTTCAGTTCGCAGCCGATCGTCGCGCAGTCGAAGCGGAGGTCGCCCTCGCCATTCTTCGGCTTGCCGTCCGGGTCCGCGAAGCTGACCGGCTTCTTCGCGTCCAGGTACAGCCCCGGATAAGCGTCGGTCCGCGGCCGCGACGGCGCGGCCGAGGGAGACCGGGCCACGCCCGGCGCGGCGCCGCCGCCCGATCCCGGGGAGGATTCCCCGGCACCGGAGGAGGCCGCGGAGCCCTTGGCGTCCGTGCGGTTCCCGGCGGACGCGGACGCGGTGGACCCGCCGGCCGCGCCGCGCGCGCCGGGTCCGCCGCGTGCGTCCAGCACCGTCCAGGCCAGCAGCACCGCCAGCAGCACGCCGCCCGCCACACCGGCGGCCGACAGCAGTGCCGTCCGCCGTCGCCGGGCCGTGGGCTGCCCGGTGGGCCGCCCCGGGTGCCCGGCCAGCGGCCGCGGCACCACCCGGGTGGGTTCGGGCACCGGCCCCGGGACCACGACCTCGGGCCCGGTGATCTCCCGCCACCCGGCCGGGCCGGTGTCCGCGTCCAGCCGCCGGCCGCACCACTCCACGATCTCCGCCGGGGTCGCCCGCCGGGCCGGGTCGGCGGCCAGGCACCGGGCGAGCAGCGGGCGCAGCGGCTCGGGCAGCAGCGCGAGGTCGGGCGCGGAGTGCACGATCCGGTACAGCACGTTCACGGCCGGGCCGTCGCCGTACAGCGGTCGGCCCAGCGCCGCGAACGCGGCCGTCTGCCCGAGCGCGAACACGTCGGTGGCCGCCGTGACCTCGTCCCCGGACGCCTGCTCCGGGGCCATGAAGGCGGGCGTGCCGATGGTGCCGCCGGTCGCCGTGTACGAGGTGCCGTCGGCGGCCAGTGCGATACCGAAGTCGATCACCCGCGGTCCGTCCGCGGCCAGCAGCACGTTCGACGGCTTCAGGTCCCGGTGCACGATCCCCTCGGCGTGGACCGCCTGCAACGCCTCGGCCACGCCCGCCATCAGCCGCAGCACCGCCGGTACCGGCAGCGGGCCGTGCCGGGCCACCGCGTCCGTCAGGGACGGCCCCGGCACGTACAGCGTGGCCAGCCAGGGCGACGGAGCGTCCGGGTCGGCGTCGATCAGCTCGGCGGTGTAGGCGCCCCGGACCCGCCGCGCCGCCCGGACCTCGCGCCGGAACCGCCGCCGGAAGTCCGGGTCGTCCGCCAGCTCCGGCCGTACGACCTTCAGCGCGACGGGACGGCCGCCCTTGGTGTGGGCCAGATAGACCCGGCCCATCCCGCCCGCGCCCAGCCGGGCGGCCAGCCGGTAGCCCCCGACCTCGTGCGGATCGCCGGCCTGGAGCGGCTGGAAAACCTCCGCCGTCTGACTCATCGGCCCTGTACCCCCCTGTGCAGCGTCGGCCAACACCGGCAGCCTAAGCCGAGCGCCGGTGCGGTCCGCTACGGTCCCTCCTCATGACCGACACCCGGACCTTCTACGACACCGTCGCCGAGGACTACGCCGTCCACTTCGCGGACCCGCTCGCCCACCGGCCCCTGGAGCGGGCCCTGCTCGCGGCGTACGCCGAACAGACCGGCCCGCACGGCCGGGTCGCCGACCTCGGCTGCGGCCCCGGCGCGGTCACCGCCCACCTCGCCGGGCTGGGCCTGTCCGTCTTCGGCCTCGACCTGTCCGCGTCCATGGTCGCCATCGCCCGCCGCGAGTACCCCGCGCTGCGGTTCGAGCAGGGGTCGATGCGCACGCTGTCCCTGGCCGACGGGTCCCTGGCCGGGGCCGTGTCCTGGTACTCCACCGTCCACACGCCCACGGAGGAACTCCCGGAACTGTTCGCCGAGTTCCACCGTGTGCTGGAGCCCGGCGGGCGGCTCCTGCTCGCGTTCCAGGTCGGTGACGTGCCGCTGCGCCTGGAGCGGCCCTGGGACCGTGACGTGTCACTGGACTTCCACCGGCGCCGCCCCGGACGGATGGCCGAGTTGCTGACCCAGGCCGGCTTCGACGTCCGCTCCTGCACGGTGCGTGAGCCCGAGGAGGCGCACGGGGAGTCGACGCCGCAGGCGTTCCTTCTCGGCCGGAAGCAGGACTGACCCCGCGCGCCGAGGTCGGCGACGCCTCGGGTGGCGGACGCGGCGAGCCGTGCCGTCAGCACTCGTACAGGGCTTCCACCTGCGCCGCGTAGTCCCGCAGGATGCGGTCGCGGCGCAGTTTCATCGACGGGGTGAGGTGGCCGTCCTGCTCGGTGAAGTCGGCCGGGAGGACGGCGAAGCGGCGGATGGACTCGGGGCGGGAGACCAGCTTGTTGGCCTCGTCCACCGCCCGCTGGAGGACGGCCCGCAACTCCGGGTCGTCGACGAGGAATTCCGGCGGCACCGGGTGCTTGCCGATCATCTGGCGCCAGTGGGTGATGCCGTCCGTGTCGAGGGTGAGGAGCGCGGCGACGTACGGGCGGCCGTCGCCCACCAGGATCGCCTGGGAGATCAGCGGGTGCCGGCGCAGCCAGTTCTCCAGCGGGGCCGGGGCCACCGACTTGCCGCCCGAGGTGATCAGCAGCTCCTTCTTGCGGCCGGTGATGGTCAGATAGCCCTCGTCGTCCAGCTCGCCGAGGTCGCCGGTGGCCAGCCAGCCGTCGCGGGTCGCCGGGACGACGCCGCCCGCCTGCGGGTCCCAGTAGCCGCGCAGCACATGGTCGCCGGCGACGAGGATCTCGCCGTCCGCCGCGATCCGCACCCGGGTGCCGGGCAGCGGCCAGCCGACCGTGCCGAGGCGGGGCTTGAGCGGCGGGGTGACCGTGGTGGCGGCGGTGGTCTCGGTGAGGCCGTAGCCCTCGAAGATCTCGATGCCCGCGCCGGCGTAGAACGCGGCGAGGGGCCGGCCGAGCGGTGAGCCGCCGCTGATCACCTGCCGGACCCGGCCGCCCATCGCGGTGCGGATACGGCGGTAGACGAGCGGGTCGTAGAAGGCGCGCTGGGTCTTCAGGGCGCGGCCCGGGCCGTCGCCGGTGCCGGTCTGGGCGGCCTCCAGCGCCTCGCCGTAGCGCTGGGCCACGGCCGCCGCCCGGTCGAAGACCGCCGCCCGGCCGCCCGCCTCCGCCTTGGCGCGCGCGGAGTTGTAGATCTTCTCCAGCATGTACGGGATCGAGAGCAGGCAGGTGGGCCGGAAGGCGGCCAGGTCCGGCAGGAGGCGGTCCGGGGCCAGGCTGGGCGCGTGGCCGAGGCGGACCCGGGCGCGGACGCAGGCGATGGCGACCATCCGGCCGAAGACGTGGGACATGGGCAGGAAGAGCAGCACGGACGGCTCCACGTCCCGGGGTCTGAAGACCGGCTGGAGCAGCGCGACGGCGTTGTCCACCTCGGCGAAGAAGTTGCCGTGCGAGAGGGCGCAGCCCTTGGGGCGGCCGGTGGTGCCCGAGGTGTAGATCAGCGTGGCGAGCGTGTCCGGACCGAGCATGCCCCGGCGCACGCCCACCTCCGCGTCCGGCACCGCGGCGCCCGCGTCGGCGAGCCGGGCCACGTGCTCCTTCTCCATCACCCACACATGGCGGACGTCGGGCAGGCGCGGGAGTTCCGGGCCGAGCGCGGCGGCCTGCGCGGCGGTCTCCGTGACCAGCGCGACCGCACCGGAGTCGTGCAGGATCCAGCGCGTCTGGAAGACGGAGGAGGTGGGGTACACCGGGACGGTGACCAGCCCGGCGGCCCAGGCGGCGAAGTCGAGCAGCGTCCAGTCGTAGGTCGTCCGGGCCATCACGGCGATCCGGTCGCCGGGCACCAGGCCCTCGGCGATCAGCCCCTTGGCCACCGCCTGCACCTCGGCGGCGAACCGGGCGGCCGTCACGTCCGTCCAGCGCCCGCCGGGGAGTCTGCGGCTGAGGACGACCTTGTCCGGGGCCGCCTCCGCGTTCTCGTACGGCAGGTCGGCGAGCGAACCGTGGGTGACCGGGGGCGCGAACGGCGGCACCGACGCCTCCCGGACCGCGCCGTCCAGCCGCCGCACCACGGGCGCCACGAGAACCGGGCGGCCGTCGTAGTCGGTGGCGGAGACGTGCCGGCCGGGGGCGGAGGCGGTCGGGTGGGACGTGGACACGGGCGGCTCCTGTGGCGTTGCGTGCACCGGCGGCGGCCCCGGTGCGGGCAGGGTTACCGCTGGTCAGGCAGGTGATCGTACGGCTCCGCTGTGAGGGGATCGTGCGGGTTCAGCGGTGGTCCGGGGCCGGGGATGTGCAGCCTCCGGGGTTGCGCGGACGGCACTTACCTCCGGTAACTTTACTTCAGAGTAAGCACGGTGGACCCGCCGCCGCCTCGGCCCCACGGAGCCCGATGAACGCCGTCACCCTCGCCGCGCCGCCGGCGCTGGGCCCGCTGCTGCTGCGAGGCGCGCTGTGGGCGCCCTTCAAACGGCCGGCGCCCGGCGCGGCGTACCCGCACACCCGGCTGCTCCTGCCCGGCGTGCGGATCGACCTCGCGCGGCTGGCCGCCTACGAGCGGGTCTGCGGCTATCCGACCGGCGCGGCGGGCCTCCCGGTCACCTACCCGCACGTCCTCGGCTTCCCGCTGGCCATGCGGCTGATGAGCCGCCGGGACTTCCCGCTGCCGCTGCCGGGGCTGGTGCACACGTCGATCGGGATCCGGCGGATGGCCGCGCTGCCCGCCGACGCGGAGTACGAGGTCTCCGTGTGGACCGAGGGCCTGTCCGCGCACCGGCGGGGCACCGAGGCGACGGTGGTGACCGCGCTGTGCTCCGGCGGCCGGCCGGTGTGGTCCTCCCGCAGCACCTACCTGGCCCGGCACGGCACGGCACGGCCGGACGGCGGCCCGCACGGGACCCCGGCCGCCGCCGGCCGCACCGGAGCCGCCCGCGTGGCCGGCGGGGCGCTGCCCGTGGTCGCCGAGTGGCGGCTCGCCGGTGACGTCGGCCGGCGGTACGCCGCCGTGTCCGGCGACCGCAACCCCATCCACGTCCACCCGCTCACCGCCCGCCCGTTCGGCTTCCGCCGGGCCATCGCGCACGGCATGTGGACCGTCGCCCGCTGCCTGGCCGCCCACGGCAGCCCGGACGCCGCCGAGGTCCGGGCCCGCTTCCGGGCACCCGTACCGCTCCCGGGCACCGTGGTCTACGGCGCGGACGGCGGCGGACGGTTCGAACTGCGCGACGGGCGGGGGCGCGTGCACCTGGACGGCGAGGTCCGGGACGGGCGTTAGGGCTGGTCCGGCGGGGGCGTCCAGACCTGGCCCGACATCAGGCTGGCCAGGCCCGACCAGGCGAAGTTCATCAAGGTGGCCGCGGTCTGGCGGGCGGTGACGCCCGGTGTGGCGTTGGCCCACGCGGCGAGCGCCTCCGCCGCGCCGACCAGCGCCTGGGCGAGGCCGGCCACCTCGCGCTCGGGCAGACCGGGATCGCGGTGGGCCTCCCGGGCCACCACCACGACCAGCCGGGTCACGAACGCGACCAGTTCCGCGCGCATCGCCGCGACCTCGGACGCGAACGGCTCGCCGTGCGTGCGGGCCTGGAGGTGCAGCACCGCCCAGCCGTCGGGATGCTCGGCGGTGTGCGCGAAGAACGCCCGCAGGCCGTCCCAGAGCTGCCGGTCGGCGGGCAGGTCCTCGCCGACGCCCGCGCGGACGGCCGCGGTCAGCGCGGCGGCCTCACGGCGGATGCAGGCGGTGAAGAGGTCTTCCTTCGAGTTCAGGTACAGATACACCAACGGCTTGGACACGCCCGCGAGTTCGGCGATCTCGTCCATCGACGCGGCCCGGTACCCGCGCCGGCCGAAGACGCGTACGGCGGCGTCGAGCATCTGCCGCTCCCGCACCGCCCTCGGCATCCGTTTCGTCCTGACCGCACCCATGGGGCAAGACTAGTGGGGCCCCGGACCGGGCCCCTCGCCGACGACGACGACCACCTCGTCCGCGGCCGACCAGAGCCGCCGCTCGGCCTTGTGCGGGTTGATGCGCAGGCCGTAGCCCGGACTCGGCAGCGCGTCGCCGTGGTCCCGGTAGCCGATGGCGCACTCGCCCCGGCGCCAGTACCGGACTCGGGCACCGACCGGAGTCCGGCCGGGGAAGTTCGCCCGGCGTTCATCCCATCGGGTCGCCGGGTCGGTGCTAGGCGGCGGCGCCGCCCCGGGTCCGCGCCGACTCGTCGGCCAGGTCCTCCTGGGTGCGGTTGGCGTCCAGGTTCGCCTTCATCCGGTCGACCTTGTGCACGATCCGCACCGAGGCGCGGTCCCGCTCCTTGCGCAGCACCACCCAGCTGATCGGCGCCGAGAGGACCAGCGAGAGCAGCAGCACCCAGAACGGGTTGGAGTCGCCGAAGCCGCGCGGGAAGATGCCCGAGTAGACGGCTCCCCAGACGATCACGAGGCAGCCCGCGAAGATACCGAGGCGCATCAGCGTGTAGCGGAGCATCTCAATCCACCCGTCCGAATCCAAAAAGGGTCATCGTCCAGTGAAGCACGCCCCCTGGACGATCATGCAAGGGGGTCGCGCCCCGGGGACCCCGGGGACGCGGACGGCCCGCCCTCCTCGCGCGCTCGCTCAGCCGAGGGCCCGCACGGCCACCTCCAGGTCCGCCACCAGCCCGCGGTACGCCTGCTCGCGGTCGTCCGCGCGCAGCACGGCCGACGGGTGCACGGTGGGCACCAGGCGCTCCGGGCGGCCGTGGATCTCCTCCTCCAGCACGGTCCCGCGCACCTGGGTCACCCGGAACGAGGAGCCCAGCAGGGCCTTCCCGGCGGTCGCGCCGAGGATCACGATCAGCTCCGGTCCGACGAGGGCCAGCTCGGCCGCGAGCCAGGGACCGCAGGCCGCCGCCTCCCGCAGGGTCGGCGCCTTGTGGATGCGGCGCTTGCGGGGGCCGGCCCGGGTGAACTTGAAGTGCTTGACCGCGTTGGTGACGTACGCGTCCGCCGGATCCAGGCCGGCGTCCGCCAGGGCGCGGTCGAGCAGCTTGCCGGCCGGGCCGACGAACGGTCTGCCCTGGCGGTCCTCCTGGTCGCCGGGCTGCTCGCCGACGAGCATGAGGCGGGCGCCGGGGCGTCCGGTGCCGAAGACCGTCTGGGTGGCGTCCCGGTGCAGGGGGCACCCGCGGCAGCCCTCGGCGGCCCGGCGCAGGGCCCCCAGATCGGCCCCGGCGGGCACGAAGGGCTCCGCCGTGTAGGCGTCCTCGGGGGACTCGGTGGCGGCCATGCCCCCTGGGTACCCCCGGGCCGCGGCGGGCAACGCACCGGTCCGGGCGCCGTCCGCCGGGTCCGTCCCTCCGGGGTCAGACCCGCATGGGCTGGGGGCTGTCGCGGCGGGCCGGGTCGGCGCCCTCGTACTCGCGGATGATCTCGTAGCGCGTGTTGCGTTCCACCGGGCGGAAGCCGGCGTCGCGGATCAGTTCCAGGAGGTCTTCGCGGGTCAGCTTGTTCGGCGTGCCGTAGTTGTCCGCGTCGTGGGTGATCTTGTACTCCACGACCGAGCCGTCCATGTCGTCGGCGCCGTGCTGGAGGGCGAGCTGGGCGGTCTGCACGCCGTGCATCACCCAGAAGACCTTGACGTGCGGGACGTTGTCGAAGAGCAGCCGGGAGACGGCGAAGGTCTTCAGCGCCTCCGCACCGGTGGCCATCCTGGTGCGGGCCTGGAGGGTGTTGCGGACCTTGCCGTCCTTCAGGTCCACGAAGTCGTGCTGGTAGCGCAGCGGGATGAAGACCTGGAAGCCGTTCGTCTCGTCCTGGAGTTCACGCAGGCGCAGCACGTGGTCGACGCGGTGGCGGGGTTCCTCGATGTGGCCGTAGAGCATGGTGCACGGGGTCTTCAGACCCTTCTCGTGCGCCAGCCGGTGGATACGGGACCAGTCCTCCCAGTGGGTGCGGTGGTCCACGATGTGCTGCCGGACCTCCCAGTCGAAGATCTCGGCCCCGCCTCCGGTCAGCGACTCCAGGCCCGCGTCGATCAGCTCGTCCAGGATCTCGGACGCGGACAGCCCGCTGATCGTCTCGAAGTGGTGGATCTCGGTCGCCGTGAACGCCTTCAGCGAGACGTGCGGCAGGGCCTTCTTCAGCTCGCGCAGCGACCGCGGGTAGTACCGCCACGGCAGGTTGGGGTGCAGGCCGTTGACGATGTGCAGCTCGGTGAGGTTCTCCGACTCCATCGCCTTGGCCAGCTTGACGGCCTCCTCGATGCGCATCGTGTACGCGTCCTTCTCGCCCGGCTTGCGCTGGAACGAGCAGTAGGCGCAGGACGCGGTGCACACGTTCGTCATGTTGAGGTGCCGGTTGACGTTGAAGTGGACCACGTCACCGTTCTTGCGGGTCCGCACCTCGTGCGCGAGACCGCCGAGCCAGGCCAGGTCGTCCGACGCGTACAGCGCGATGCCGTCCTCGCGGGTCAGCCGCTCACCGGCCCGGACCTTCTCCTCCAGCTCGCGCTTGAGCCCGACGTCCATGGCAACACCTTTCTCCGACAGCCCGACCAACGGTATCCCTAGACCTCTTCGGGCAGCTCCCCGACCCGGTTCTCCCACTTCGTGGACAGCACGATCGTGGTACGGGTCCGGGAGACGCCCTTGGTGCCGCTGAGCCGGCGGATCGTCTTCTCCAGGCCGTCCACGTCGGTGGAGCGCACCTTGAGCATGAAGGAGTCGTCGCCGGCGATGAACCAGCAGTCCTCGATCTCCGGCAGGTCCCGCAGCCGCTGCGCGACGTCCTCGTGGTCGGCCGCGTCGGACAGCGAGATGCCGATCAGCGCGATGACGCCGAGGCCCAGCGAGGCCGCGTCCACCGTGGCGCGGTAGCCGGTGATGACGCCGGCCGCCTCCAGCCGGTTGATGCGGTCGGTGACGCTGGGGCCCGACAGGCCGACAAGACGTCCCAGCTCCGCGTACGAGGCCCGGCCGTTCTCCCTCAGGGCCTGGATGAGCTGCCTGTCCACCGCGTCCATGCGATCGAAGCCTTCCGGTGAAAGTTGCTGGAGTGATGAGGTCCGTACGTAACTCTGCTAGCCCTGCTGTCCGCCCGCCGCGCCGCCGCCCAGCTCGCCCCGCCAGCGCCGGTACAGGCCGTGGCCGACCCCCGCCGCGTCCAGCACCCGGCCGGCCACGAAGTCCACCAGGTCCTGGATGTGGGTGGCGCCCGCGTAGAAGGCCGGCGAGGCCGGCACGACCGTGGCGCCGGCGTCGTCCAGGGCGACGAGCTGCCGCAGGGTCTGGCCGTTCAGAGGGGTCTCCCGCACGGCCACGACCAGCGTCCGGCGCTCCTTCAGCGTCACGCTCGCCGCGCGCTGGAGCAGGTCCTTGGACAGGCCGAGCGCCACCCCGGCCACGCAGGCGGTGGAGGCGGGCACGATGAGCATGCCCCGCACCGGGTACGAGCCCGAGGACGGGCCCGCCGCGAGATCGCCCGCGGGCCAGTACCGCACGCCGCTGACGTCCACGTCGAACGTGCCGGGCTTGCCGTCGGCGCCCCGGGCCAGCCATGTGCGCAGGTCGTCCTGCCAGTGGGCGTCCCGGAACGCGATGCCGGTCTCGTCCAGCAGCGTCAGCCGCGAGGCCCGGCTGACCACCAGGTCCACCGCCTCGCCGGCCGCCAGCAGCGCACGCAGCACCGCGGCGGCGTACGGCGTCCCGGAAGCTCCGGACACCCCCACGATCCAAGGCACGCGCTGCGTTTCTCCTGCGTTCACACCTTGAGCGTACCGGCGGGTCCGGTGGTGCTCAGGCCGGGTGGGGCCTGAGCACCGCGATCAGACGCCCAGCCCGCGGACCAGGAGGTCCAGCAGGGCGCACACGAACAAGGCGATGCCGATGAAGCCGTTGACGCTGAAGAACGCCCGGTTCAGCCGGGACAGGTCGTGCGGGCGGACGATGCGGTGCTCGTAGACGAAGGCCGCCGCCACGATCACCAGGCCCAGCCAGAAGAAGACCCCGGCGTGGGTGGCCACGGCGTACCAGACGAACAGGGCCGTGGTGACCGTGTGGCAGACGCGCGCGCTCTGGATCGCGGCCGGGACGCCGAACCTGGCCGGCACCGACAGCACACCGATCTCGCGGTCCGTCTCGACGTCCTGGCAGGCGTAGATCAGGTCGAAGCCGCCGATCCAGACGCCGACGGCGAGACCGAGGATCACCGCTGTCCAGGACCACTCGCCGCTGATCGCCAGCCAGCCGCCGATCGGGCCCATGGCCTGGGCGAGACCCAGGATGGCCTGCGGGAAGTTGGTGAACCGCTTGCCGTAGGGGTAGACCACCATCGGGACCACCGCCACCGGCGCCAGGGCCAGGCAGAGCGGGTTGAGCAGGGCGGCGGCGCCGAGGAAGACCGCGAGCGCGATCAGGGCGCCGGTCCAGGCGTGCCGCACCGACATCGCGCCGGTCACCAGTTCGCGGTGGGCCGTGCGCGGGTTGCGGGCGTCGATCTCGCGGTCGATGATCCGGTTGACGGCCATCGCGAACGTGCGCAGGCCGACCATGCAGACCGTGACCAGGAGCAGCCGCACCCAGTGGATGTTGCCGTCCCGCTCGTACATCGCGGTGAGCGCGGCGATGTAGGCGAAGGGCAGCGCGAAGACCGAGTGCTCGATCATCACCAGGCGCAGGAAGGCCCGGGTCCGCCCCGGCCGGGCGAGGGCGGCAGAGGCCGAGGTCACAGTCCGTACTCCTTCCAGCGGCGGTCCACCAGGGCCGCGGTCTGCGGGTCCGACAGGACCATCTCGGGCCAGCCGCCGTCGCGGGTGTAGCCCTCCTCCGGCCACTTCCGGGTGGCGTCGATGCCCGCCTTGCCGCCCCAGAACTGCTGGTAGGAGGCGTGGTCGAGATGGTCGACGGGGCCTTCGGCGACCGTGAGGTCCCGGGCGTAGTCGGTGTTGCCGAGGGCCCGCCAGGCGACCTCGTGCAGGTCGTGCACGTCGCAGTCGGCGTCCACGACCACGATCAGCTTGGTGAGGGACATCATGTGCGCGCCCCAGATCGCGTGCATCACCTTCTGCGCGTGCTTCGGGTACTTCTTGTCGATCGAGACGATCGCGCAGTTGTGGAAGCCGCCGGCCTCGGGAAGGTGGTAGTCCACGATGTCCGGGACGATGATCTTCAGCAGGGGCAGGAAGAAACGTTCCGTGGCGCGGCCGAGCGGCCCGTCCTCCGTCGGCGGGCGGCCCACGACGATGGACTGGAGCAGCGGGCGCCTGCGCATGGTCACGCAGTCGATCCGCAGCGCCGGGAAGGGTTCCTGCGGGGTGTAGAAGCCGGTGTGGTCGCCGAAGGGGCCCTCGGGCAGCGTCTCGCCCGGCTCCAGCCAGCCTTCCAGGACCACCTCGGCCTGCGCGGGCACCTGGAGCGGGACCGTCTCGCAGTCGGTCATCTCGATCCGCTTGCCGGCGATGAACCCGGCGAACAGGTACTCGTCGATGTCGCCGGGCAGCGGCGCCGTGGAGGCGTACGTCACGGCCGGCGGACAGCCGAAGGCGATCGCGACCGGCAGCCGCTCGCCCCGGCGCGCGGCGACCTGGTAGTGGTTGCGGCTGTCCTTGTGGATCTGCCAGTGCATGCCGATGGTGCGCTTGTCGTGGCGCTGGAGGCGGTACAGGCCCAGGTTCCGGATGCCGGTCTCCGGGTCCTTGGTGTGGGTCAGGCCCAGGTTGAAGAAGGAGCCGCCGTCCTTCGGCCAGGTGAACAGCGCCGGGAGCCGGTCCAGGTCGACCTCGTCGCCCTTGAGGACCACTTCGCGCACCGGCGCGTCCTTGACCTTGCGCGGCGGGACGTGGGTCATCGCGCCCAGCTTCCCGAACGCCTCGCGCACCCCGACGAAGCCGTGCGGCAGCTCGGGCCGCAGCAGCCCGCCGATCTTGTCGGAGATGTCGCCGTACGCCTTCAGGCCCAGCGCCTTCAGCAGGCGGCGGTCGGTGCCGTACACGTTCATGGCCAGGGGCATGTCCGAGCCGCGCACGTTCTCGAAGAGCAGCGCGGGACCGCCGGACTTCTGCACCCGGTCGACGATCTCACCGACCTCCAGATACGGGTCGACCTCGGCCTTGATGCGCTTGAGGTCGCCCTCGCGCTCCAGCGCCCGCAGCAGGGAGCGAAGATCGTCGTAAGCCATGCGGCCAAGTATCGCCGACGTACCGCTTTGTCCCCGCGCCCACCCCCCGCTTCCGGCCGGGATCACGGTCGGCCGGTCAGCGGAAGACGGCGACCGGTTACTGGAGCACGACCTCCCGGGCGCCGGGGTCCCAGCTGGTCACCTTGCCCAGGCAGTGCGCCTGGAACTGGCCTTCGGGCAGCTGCCGGTCCGGGGTGAGCAGCCCGTCGCCGCGCAGCACGACCCGCAGGTGCGCGGCGGGGCCGCCGCCCGCGTAGGGGGCCCGCATCACCAGCGACCCGCCCCGGCCGCCGCCCGCCTCGAACCGGCCGGTGACCATGACGAACCCGCCCGTCTTGAACAGGCGCATCACGGCGTCGTTGTCCAGGTACAGCGGCAGGTAGCCGGGGTCGGCGGCGGTCTTGCCGAGCCGGGCGATGCCGCGCCGCAGCGCCGGCCCGCCCAGCACGAGCAGGCCGGCGAGGGCCGCCGGCCACCAGGCCATCGGACCCCGCCCGCCGGTCACCTCGGCGGCCCGGCGCAGTGGCGCCGGGCCGGCGTCGCCGAAGCGCACCGGGTAGGTGTGGACGGCGCGCACATCGGCGGCCTCCTGGAGCGTCTCGGCGTACTCCCGGTAGGTGCCGAGCACGATCGGGCTGACGCACGGCCGGTGGGTGGTGGCCGGATGGCCCTCGGCCGCGCGCTCGCCCGTGATCAGGCCGGCGGCGGGCTGTCCCGACGGAAGACGATGTCGTAGTGGGGGTCCACCCGGTTCTCCTGCGTCGGCGGGGGCAGGATCGTGCACGCGCGGAACGACGGCCGGCACAACGTCCGGCCAACGCACGAGCGCATGGATATGAACGCCCGTCACACTTTTGCGGAGGCCCGTGTTCCCGGCGGCCGGCCCCGGCCGGTCACCGTCGGTTAATCACTTCCGCGTTCGGCCCGCCACCCGTTCCGTTGAAATGGACCGGACGGGCATGTCCCGGCCGCGTCCCACGGCATTGCCTTGCCAGGGGGCCCCGTATCCAGGGGTCCCCTTCCGTGATGGGAGACGCGTGCGAATCACTGACATCCAGCGCTGCGAGGTCCGGCCGGGACGGCTCGTCGAGTGGACCCTGAGCCCGGCGACCGTCGCGGCGGCGGCGGCGCTCCCGGACGACACCCGGCCGCCCGCCTACATCCAGGAGTCCCACATCAGGACGGCCCGGTCCGTCCGCGCGGACGGGCTGTCCGTGCCGACCTGGCTCGGCGCCGCCTTCGACCTGCCCGGCCCGGTCGACCTGGACGCGCTGGAGCGCGCCCTGCACACCTGGACCGTGCGGCACGAGACGCTGCGCAGCGGCTTCCGGTGGGCCGCCGGTGACACGCTGCGCCGGTTCACGCTGGACGCGGCCGACGTGTCCCTGCACCGCGAGGAGGTGGGCCGCTTCCCCGACGCCGACGCGCTCGTCCGGCACCTCCAGGACCGCTTCGACACGGTCGCGGACGCGCTGCGCTGGCCGAATCTCATCTACGCGGCGGTCGTCCGGGACGACGGCGTGAGCGTGTACCTGGCCTTCGACCACAGCAACGTCGACGGCTACTCCGTGCAGCGGATCGCCGGCGAGATCCACGAGCTGTACACGGCGGGCCCGGCCGGCGCCGCGGCCGGCACCGGGGCGCCGGCCGCCAGCTACGTCGACTTCTGCGAGATCGAGCGGACCCGCGCCGACGGCCTCGACGACGGGCACGCGATCGTGGACCGCTGGCGGCAGTTCATCCGCCGCTGCGACGGCACGCTGCCGGGCTTCCCGGTCGACCTGGGCCTGGCGCCGGGCGGTCCGCTGCCGCCGCAGCGGATGCTGTGCGAGCCGCTGGCGGACGCGGACGCGGCGGCCGCGTTCGAGGCGTACTGCCGGCCCTACGGCGGCACCCTGACCGGGCTGCTGGCCGCGACCGCGCTCATCGTGCACGAGCTGGGCGGACAGCCGGTGTACCGGACGGTGGTGCCCTTCCACACCCGGGCGAAGTCCTGCTGGAGCGAGTCGGTGGGCTGGTACGTCGGCGGCGCCCCGATCGAGGTGCCCGTGGGCCGCACCCGGGGCTTCCCGGAGGCCCTGCGGGCGGTGCGCGCGGAGCTGCGGGCGAGCCGGGCGCTGGCCCGCATCCCGCTGGCCCGGGTGCTGGACCTGCTCGGCGCGGACTTCCGGCCGACCTCGCCGGACCTGTACTCGATCGTCTCCTACATCGACACCCGCACCCTGCCCGGCGCCGACCGGTGGGCGGAGCTGAAGGCGTACGGGCTGCTGCGGGTCTCGTACGGCGACCAGGTGTGCGTGTGGGTGAACCGGCTGCCCGACGGGCTGTGGCTGGCGAGCCGGTACCCGGACACGGACGTCGCGGCGAAGAACATGCGGCTCTACACCGAGCGGCTGCGGGACCGGATCGCCTCGGTGGCCCACGGCAGCCTGTCCGCGGTCTCGTGAGCCGACGGGCCCCGGGCCCGGCCGGGGCCGGCCGGACCCGGCCCGGTCAGGTCCCGTCCCGCTGCTGCGTCTCGATCAGCCGTTCGAAACGGTCGCGCCAGCGCTGCTCCGACTCCTCCTCGCCCTGGAACTCGTGGGTGCAGCGGAGCGCGCTGCCGTCCTGACCGTCCCGTTCCAGATGGAACCGGATCCGGCCGCCGGCCCCCACCGTGTACTCCGCGACCCGGTCCACGTCCCACGCGGTGACCTCCCCGCTGCCCAGGC
This sequence comes from Streptomyces sp. NPDC017095, assembly GCF_044332325.1. NCBI lineage: Bacteria > Bacillati > Actinomycetota > Actinomycetes > Kitasatosporales > Streptomycetaceae > Streptomyces > Streptomyces sp. NPDC017095. Next base: position 61,632 of record NZ_JBIROU010000009.1, on the reverse strand, counting down.
CGCGCAGGGCGACCGCGCCGCCGAGCCGGGGTTCGAGCACATCGGCGGGCGTGAACCAGGCCGCCAGCCCCTCCGGGGTGGCCAGCGCGGGCCAGATCTCCTCCATGCGCCGCGGGAGCCGCACCACGAAATGCAGGATGTGCGTGTTCCCGTGGGTCTGGCTGGTGCCCTGTGCGATGGAACCGCTCATGCCACCAGCCTGCCCCCGCCCCGGGACGCGCGCACCCGGTTACGGCCGCTGCCCCGCGCCGCTCGCGCCGGACCGGCTCAGACGCCCGCGTAGGAGTGCTTGCCGGAGACGAAGATGTTGACGCCGTAGTAGTTGAACAGCCAGCAGCCGAACGCGATCAGCGCCAGGTAGGCGGCCTTGCGGCCCTTCCAGCCGGCCGTGGCCCGGGCGTGCAGGTAGCAGGCGTAGGCGACCCAGGTGATGAAGGACCAGGTCTCCTTCGGGTCCCAGTTCCAGTACCGGCCCCAGGCGTCGCCCGCCCAGATCGCGCCCGCGATGATCGTGAACGTCCACAGCGGGAAGACGGCCGCGTTGACCCGGTAGGCGAACTTGTCCAGGGACGCGGAGGCGGGCAGCCGCTCCAGCACCGAGGACGCGAAGGAGCCGGGCTTGCCGCCGTTGAGGAGCTTGTTCTCGTACGCGTCCTTGAACAGGTACAGGATCGTGGCGACCGCGCCGACGTAGAACACCGCGCCGCAGAAGATCGCGGTGGAGACGTGGATGTACAGCCAGTACGAGTGCAGGGCCGGCACGAGCTGGTCGCTGGCCGTGTACAGGACGGTGACCGCCAGGCCCAGGTCGAGCAGGACCGTGGTGGTGAGGAACAGGCCGAGCCAGCGCACGTTCTTCCGCAGTGCCAGCAGCGCGAGGTACACGCCGACGGCGACCGTGGAGAAGGTGATGTTGAACTCGTACATGTTGCCCCACGGCGCCCGCTCCACGGAGGCCGCGCGGGCGACGACGCCGGCCAGCTCCACCAGGAACGCGAGCACGGTGAGGGAGATGGCGATGCGGCCGTACAGGTCGCCCTGCTCGTCACCGCCGTGCGCGCCGGGGCCGTCCGGCACGTCCCGGGCGCCGGCCGCCGAGCGGACGACGACCCGGGGCCGCTCCAGCACGGCGGTGCCGCCGGCCTGCCGCACCGCGACGGCGGGACGGTCCGCCGTGCGCCCGGCGCCGGCGGTGAGCGCGGCGGCCGTACGGCCGACCTTGCTGCGGCTGCCGAACAGCCACTCGGCGATGTAGGCGAAGAAGGCCAGGGTGTAGACGGCCATCGACGAGTAGATCAGCGTGTTGCTGATGCTCGCGAGATGTTCGTTGGTGGCGGCGGCGAGCGTCACTTCTCAGCCCCTTCGGCAGGTACGGCTCGGAGGTCGGGGGTTCGTGCGGGGTCGTCGGGGCCGGTGGCTCCCGGCGCCCGGTCGTAGAGGTGTCCGGCCAGCTCGCCCAGTTCCTCGGGCAGCCGGGCGGACTCGCTGCGTCCGAGCCCGGCCATCTCCACCACCGTGACGCCGTCGGCGCCGCGCACCGCCCGCACCCACACACGGCGGCGCTGGATGAACAGGGAGCCGGCCAGGCCGAAGATGGCGGCGAGGGCACCGCCGAGCGCCCAGCCGCTGCCGGGTTCCTGGACGATCTCGAAGCCGGCCCACTCCTTGACGTCCTTCTCGAACGTGACGGAGCCGGCACCGCCGGGCAGCGTGAGCGTGTCGCCCGGCTTGAGCAGCTTCTTCAGGAGCTGGCCCTTGTCGTCCTTGAACGCCTTCATGTGCTTCTTGTCGAGCTGGTACACGCTCTGCGGGATGCCCGAGTCCACTCCCAGGTCGCCGTGGTAGGCGTTCACCGCCAGCAGCGGGTTCACCAGCGCGGGGAACTGCGAGAGCATCGTGCCGCTGCGCGGGTCGAAGGTCGGCACGAAGAACGCCTGGAAGCCGAGCTGCTCCTTCCTGCCCCGCGGATCGCGGTAGCCGTCCATGACCTTGACGACACCCTGCGAGGTGACATTGCCGTCCAGTGGCAGCAGCGGTACGGCGTCGCGGTAGACGACCGCGCCCTTGCCGTCCCGGACGGTGATCACGGGCGCGTAGCCGTGGCTGACCAGGTAGACCTTGGCGCCGTCGATCTCCAGCGGCTCGTTGACCTTGACGGTGGTCGTCGTCTCCTTGCCGTACGCGCCCTTGCTGTAGCGGACCTTCGCCTCATAGGTGCGCGGGGTGCCCTTGTTGGGTCCGGACGGCTCGTAGGTGCCCGTGAAGGCCTTCAGGTCGAAGCTGAACGGCACCAGGTCGTCGGGCCGGAACAGGCTGCCGGACTTGAAGTCGTCGTACATCGGCAGCGCGTTGGAGAAGCCGTCGCCCTCCACCATCAGCTTGGTGCCGTCCGACTTGTACAGCTGGCCGGAGGCGAACGCGATCAGCAGCACGATCAGGGCGATGTGGAAGACCAGATTGCCCACCTCGCGCAGATAGCCCTTCTCGGCGGCGACGGCGTCACCGGCGGCATGGGCGCGGAAGCGGCGCTTCCTCAGCAGGGCGAGCGCGGCCTCGCGGACCTGCTCCGGGTCGGTCTCCGTGCGCCACGTCGTGTACGCGGGCAGCCGGGTCAGCCGCTGGGGGGCGCCCGGCGGACGGCCGCGCAGCTGGCCGACGAACTGCCAGGTGCGGGGCACGATGCAGCCGACGAGGGAGACGAACAGCAGGATGTAGATCGCGGAGAACCACACCGAGCTGTAGACGTGGAACAGGCCCAGCCTGTCGTAGACCGGCGCCAGCGTGCGGTGCGCGGCGCGGAACTCCTCGACCTTGTTCGCGTCCGCGCCGGTCTGCGGGATCAGCGAGCCGGGGATCGCGCCGAGCGAGAGCAGCAGGAGCAGCAGCAGCGCGACCCGCATCGAGGTCAGCTGCCGCCAGAACCAGCGCACCCAGCCGATGACACCGAGGCCCGGCAGGCCCGCCGGTTCCTCCTGCGGGGCGGTGGACAGCCGGGAGCCGGCCGCTCCCAGCTCCTCCCGCTCCCGGCTGTTGTCGGTGTCGGTCTTGCTCATCGGTCAGATCCCCACATTGAAGCCGTCGGACCAGGTCTGCATCTGCTGCACCAGTCCGCTCCAGGCGCCGGTCAGCAGCAGCACACCGGTCACGATCATCATCGAGCCGCCGAAGCGCATCACCCACACATAGTGGCGCTTGACCCAGGCGAAGGCGCCGAGCGCCTTGCGGAAGCCGACCGCGGTGAGCACGAAGGGGACGCCGAGGCCGAGGCAGTAGACGACCATCAGCAGGGAGCCGCGCGCGGCGCTGGACTCGTTGAAGGACAGCAGGTTCACGGAGGAGAGCGTCGGGCCCATGCAGGGCGTCCAGCCGACGCCGAAGAGGGCGCCGAGGACGGGCGCGCCGAGCAGACCGCCGGCCGGCCGCTTGTGGAAGCGGAACTCGCGCATGGTGAACCAGGGCAGCAGCCCCATGAAGAACGCGCCCATCGCGATCATGAGCACGCCGAGCACCTTGGACAGGGTGCCCTGGTAGTCGATCAGGTTGGCGCCGAAGTAGCCGAAGAGCGCCCCGCTGGAGACGAACACCACACTGAAGCCGAGCACGAACAGGGAGGCGCCGGCGAACATCCGGCCGCGTCTGGCCTCGGCCAGGTCGGTGCCCGCGACACCGGTGACGTAGGAGAGGTAGCCCGGCACCAGGGGCAGCACGCAGGGCGAGAAGAAGGACAGGAGCCCGGCGAACAGGGCGATCGGCAGCGCGACCAGCAGCGCGCCGTGCAGGACCGTCTGGTTGCTGCCCGTCTGCGCGGCCAGCGTCAGCAGTGCGCTCACGTCACTTCTCCGCGAGGACCGGCTTGATCATGTCAAGCAGGCCGGTGTCGTCCAGCGCCTCCAGGGCCCGTGCGGCGACCTTCCCGTGCCGGTCGAGGACGAGCGTGGAGGGGACGAGCTGCGGGTTGAGCGTGCCCTTCTTGAAGCGGAGCATCAGCCTGCCCGTCGGGTCGTACAGGCTCGGGTACCCGACACCGTGCTCCTTCTCGAAGTTCACGGCCGGGGTGGTGCTCGTGTCCCGGGTGTTGATGCCGACGAACTTGACGCCCTTGTCCTCGTACTGCTTCGAGACCTTGGCGAAGTACTGCGCCTCGTTCCGACACGGTCCGCACCACGAGCCCCAGACGTTGATGACGACGACCTGGCCCTGGTAGTCGGCCACGTCGAGGGTCTTGCCGTCGATGGTCTTGCCGGACAGGTCCGGGGCCGCGACGCGCTTTCCGGCCGGGACGGTGTCGATGCCGTTGCTGCCGGTGACGAAGTGGGTGTCGCCACCGCCGCCGGAGACGCCACCCTTACCGCACGCGGACAGGGTGAGGGCCGCGGCGGCGGCCACAGCGGTCAGCAGGACGGCGCGGCTACGGGTACTCATGTGAAAAGTTTCGCATGGCGGTGCCCGGGTTTTCGCGCGCCCCCCTGCCGGGCGGAAAAGCGCATTTCAGGGCGTATTTACACGGGGCAATTCGGACATCCGTCGTCGCGGGGCCGGTGGGCCCGGTGCCGCCCGGGCGGTCCGGCCGGCGCCGCTCAGGCCGCGTCGGAGGAGGCCGCGCCGGTCTTCCGCAGGAACTGCTTCCAGCCCCCGGCGGGCTGCTGCCCGACACCGAGCGTGCGCAGCTTGGCGAGCGTCTCGGGCTTCTGCACGTCCATCCAGTCCACGAACTGGCGGAAGGAGACCAGCCGCACGTCGGCGCCCTTCTCCTTCTCCCGCGCGATGTGCTTGAAGGCCTCTTCTACGGCGTCCATGTAGATGCCGCCGTTCCACTGCTCGAAGTGGTTGCCGACGAAGAACGGCGCCCGGTTCGTCTCGTAGGCCCGCTGGAAGCCCTGGATGTACGCCTGCGCGGACTGCTTGCGCCAGCCCGGGTAGTTGTAGGCGGGCGCCTTGGTCGAGTTCAGCGACTGGTTGGCGAGCATGTTGTAGTCCATGGACAGGACCTCGAACGAGCGTCCGGGGAAAGGTATCTGCTGGAGGGGCAGGTCCCAGATGCCCAGGCGCTTGTCCGGCCACACCTGACGGCCGCCCGGCGACGAGGCGTCGTAGCGCCAGCCCAGCTCGCGGGCCGTGGGCAGCAGCTTGTCCTGGCCGAGCAGACAGGGCGTACGGCCGCCGGCCAGCTCCTTGTCGTAGTCGAACGGCAGCGAGGGCAGGTCGGTCCAGCCGGTGTTGGTCCGCCACTCCTTCACGAACGCCTTGGCCTGGCGTATCTCGCTCCCCCACTGCTGCGGCGTCCAGTTGCCGACCGTGCCGCCCCCGGCGCAGAAGTGCCCGTTGAAGTGGGTGCCGATCTCGTGGCCCTCCAGCCAGGCCCGGCGCACGTTCGCCAGCGTCGCCTTGATGTGCTCGTCGGTGAGGTAGCCGATGTCGGAGGCGCCGCGCGGGTTGTTCGGGGGCTCGTACAGCCGCTTCTTCGACTCGGGCAGCAGATACAGCCCCGAGAGGAAGAAGGTCATGCTCGCGCCGTGCTCCTTGGCCAGGTCCAGGAAGCGCGGGAAGAGACCGTTGCCGACCTCGCCGGCGCCGTCCCAGGAGAAGATCACGAACTGCGGCGGGGTCTGGCCCGGCTCCAGCGGCTCCGGCCTGGCCGGCTGGTGCGGCTGCGGGCCGGTGAAGGAGGTGGAGCCGTCCCCGATGGGCCGCGCCGGACGCCGCCCGCCCTTGCTGCCCTGCTCGGTCCGGGAACCGGCGGGGCGCCCGGCGCCGTCCGAGGACGTGGGACCGCAGCCGGCGAGCGAGGCGGCGGCCGCCGCACCCGCGCCGAGGCCGAGCATTCCCCTCCGGGAGAGGGGCCGGGAGTAGATGGGCATGGGAGAACCCCGATCATCGCTGCTGCCTGCTGGTCACCCAGTCAGAGGGCGCGATGATCGGGGAGGTTCCCCTGATTCTTCTGCTTTTCGCAACAAGACCTGCGAAAATGCGCTAAGCCACGCCAAACGGACGCTGTGTGACGACCGGTGGCCCGGCCGGCCCGGTCAGGCGCCGAACGCCTTCCCCTGGACCGTGCCCTTGCCCTTCTGCGGCCGGGCGCCGGCCCGCAGGTGCACCGGGACCAGATCGATGGCCGGTTCGCTGTACCCGACCGACACGATCTTGTCACCCTGATAGGTGAAGGACGTCAGGGAGGCGAGCGTGCACTGCCGCTTGCGCGGGTCGTGCCACAGCCGCCGCCGCTCGACGTACGACCGCAGGATCCAGATCGGCAGCTGGTGGCTGACCAGCACCGCCTCGTGGCCGCGCGCCTCGTCCCTGGCCGCGTTCAGCGCGCCCATCATGCGTACGACCTGGTCGACGTACGGCTCGCCCCAGGACGGCCGGAACGGGTTGACGAGGTGCTTCCAGTTGTCCGGCTTGCGCAGCGCGCCGTCGCCGACGCCGAAGGTCTTGCCCTGGAAGACGTTGCCGGCCTCGATCAGCCGCTCGTCGGTGGCGAGGTCCAGCCCGTGCGCCTTGGCGATCGGCGTGGCGCTCTCCTGCGCCCGCTCCAGCGGCGAGGCGCAGACGTACGTCACGTCCCGGGAGGCCAGGTGCTCGGCGACCCGGTCGGCCATCTGCCGGCCCAGCTCGGACAGGTGGTAGCCGGGCAGCCGGCCGTACAGGATGCCGTCCGGGTTCTCGACCTCGCCGTGCCGCATGACGTGGACGACGGTGACGTCCTTGCTCCCGGGGTTGCTCCCGCGGGTGTTCTCAGAGGTGCCGCTCATTCCGCCGTGGCCTCCGCAGCCGCCCGGGCCGCCGCCGGAACGGCGTCGGCGATGGTCTGGATGGCCCGCTCGTCGTGGGCCGTGGACACGAACCAGGACTCGAAGGACGACGGCGGCAGGTAGACGCCGTTCGCCAGCATCGAGTGGAAGAACGCGGTGTAGCGGTGGGACTCCTGCCGCTTGGCGCCCTCGTAGTCGCGTACCCGCCGGTCCGTGAAGAACACGGAGAACATGTTGGAGGCCGTCTGCACCCGGTGCGCGACGCCCTCCTTGGCCAGCGCCTCGCTCACCAGCGTCCGGATCTGCTCGGAGACGCCGTCGACCTTCTCGTACGCGGCGTCGTCGAGCAGCCGGAGCTGGGCGAGGCCGGCCGCGGTGGCGACCGGGTTCCCGGAGAGGGTGCCGGCCTGGTACACGGGTCCGGCGGGCGCGAGGTGGGCCATGACATCGGCCCGGCCGCCGAACGCCGCGGCCGGGAACCCGCCGCCCATGACCTTGCCGAAGGTCATCAGGTCGGGCGCCACGCCCTCCACGCCGTACCACCCGGCGCGGCTGGTGCGGAAACCGGTCATCACCTCGTCGGAGATGAACAGGGCGCCGTTCTTCCGGCAGGCGTCCTTCAGACCCTGGTTGAACCCGGGGTCCGGCGGCACGACGCCCATGTTGCCCGGCGACGCCTCGGTGATCACACAGGCGATCTCACCGGGGTGCCGGTGGAATGCCTCCTGCACGGCCTCCAGGTCGTTGTACGGCAGCACGATCGTGTCGCCGGCCTGGGCCCCGGTGACGCCGGGCGTGTCGGGCAGCGCGAAGGTGGCGACACCGCTGCCGGCCGCGGCGAGCAGCGAGTCCACGTGCCCGTGGTAGCAGCCGGCGAACTTGATCACCTTCGACCGCCGGGTGAACCCGCGGGCCAGCCGGATCGCCGACATGGTGGCCTCGGTGCCGCTGCTGACCAGCCGCACCTGCTCCACCGGCTCGATCCGGGCGACGATCTCCTCGGCCAGCGCCACCTCGCCCTCGCCGGGCGTGCCGAACGACGTGCCGCGCGCGACGGCCTCCTGTACGGCGGCGACGACCTCCGGGTGGGAGTGTCCGAGGATCATCGGGCCCCAGGAACAGACCAGGTCGACATACTCGCGGCCGTCGGCGTCGGTGAGGTAGGGGCCCGTGCCCGACACCATGAACCGGGGCGTGCCGCCGACGGCGCGGAAGGCGCGCACCGGGGAGTTCACTCCGCCCGGCGTGACGACGGAGGCGCGGTCGAAGAGCGCCTGTGACACGGGCGCGTCGTAGGGATAGGGCGTTTCGCTCATGGCACTCATGACGTGCGGCTTCTCCGGCTTCTCGGGCTCCGGTTGCGGGGGGACCTCCTCAGGGTAGGCCGCGCCCCGGCCGCGGTGCCGTCGCCCTCAAGATCGAAGCGGTGCCATCCCTCGTCTGCGAGACTGAGAACTGATACACACAGCTCCTGCGCACGTAATGATCAGGGGCCGGGAATTTCCCGCGCGGCGTGTTGTTCCACCGTACGTTTCGGCGGACGGCCGCGGGGGAGGTCACTGACACGATGATCGGGTTGCGCGGCGGGGGCCACGCGTCCTAGAAAAGCAGTCGGGTGGAGATATGCATCGCGGTGGCGGACTGGGCGAGGGGACTGACGACCTGGGTCCTCGACGTGCCCGGCGGGGAAGGCACCGGCGCGACGCGGAGGAAACGACCGAGACACGACAGACCGACGCACGTCAGGCACAGGGTGCACCGGGAGAGCCCGAGCGGTACGACCGGCAGATCGACCGCCGGGTCGACCACCGGGCCGACCGCCTCCGGGCGGGGAGCAGGAATGGTGGTCGGGTGGGGGTGACGTACAAGTACTTCGGCGCACCGGACGGCGCGACCGCGGCCCGTGTCCCCATCTCGATGCGACCCGAGGAACTCGGCGGCGACGAGCTGGGCATGAACGGCATGTTCACCAAGATCAAGCCGGAGACGATGGCCGCGATGGTCCTCACCGGCATCGAGGGCGTCCCCCTGCACAAGGTCCCGCCCCTGGAACTGGTCGTCCTGCACCCCGACTACGCCGTGGTCAAACTCCCCATGACGGTCGTCGACCCCCTGCGCGGCATCGGCGAGGAGGCGGTGGGCGCGGCGGCCTTCATCTGGTCCACGGTCCCGGACCGCGGCGGCCCCCGGGACGCGTTCAACGTGTACCAACTGCTGCACGAATGGCAGGACTTCAGCCATCGGTTGCACGAGGCGGGGCATCAGCCTTATTGCTTGGTCTGGCCTTGAGCCGGGGTTCCGGTGGGTGCGGGCGGGGTTTCCCGACCCCGCCCTCTCCAGTGCCCGGAGGGCCATCGGACGGCCAGCGCACCTAGGTTTCTCTGGGGGCACTGGGTGCCGGGAGGTCGCTTTCCGCTTCCGTGGAGGCGTCGTCGATCGCCTTGCGGGTGCGGGTCTCACCACCTTCCTCGCGCGCGAGGAAGGTGGCGCGTCTATGCCGGCGTCGCTCACATCGGTTCCCAGGCCCCGGCCGCGATCCTCGACCAGACCCTCATCCAGCGCACACTCGACCACGCGCGCAGTCTGCCGGATCTGTTCCAGCCAGGCGGGCGGGATGCTGCGGAGGCCGCACGTGGCGATCAGCCGGTCGTACGGGGCTCCGCCGGGGTGGCCGGCGCGACCGTCCCCCACCGGCAGGTGGAACACCGCATGCGAATTCGCCTACGGCGCCCCGCTCGCCCCTGGCCGCGAATGGTGGCGTTCCACCGCGTACGAGCCGAACAACGGCTATTCCTCCACCTACGCGGTCTCCGAAGTGATGGTGCGCCCAGGCTGGCGTAAGCAGGGAATTGCCGACCGCCTGCACGAGGCGCTGCTCAAGGAACGTACGGAAGACCCCGCCGTGCCGCTGATCGACGTCACCCACCCCAAGGTCCAAGCGCTTTACGAGACGTGGGGATACGCCAGAGTCGGCGAGCAGCAACCCTTCGCCGACTCACCGGTGTACGCGGTCATGGTCAGAGACCTGCGGGACTGAGTCAGGAATGATGTGCCCTGCGTTCCTGGTGCGCAGGGCCTCACCGTGCCGTGTCGACGTCGGATGCCAGCAGTTCGAGGGCTTCCTCCCAGCGGAAGCGGTCCGCCGCGCCGCCGGCCTTCGGCCGGTGCGGTTCGCCCGAGCCGATCAGGACGCCCATCCCCCGCAACCGGTCCAGGCTCTGCCGGTAGGCGGGGTGGGCGGCCTGGGCGGAGTTCAGGTAGGGCAGGGCCACGGTCGGGATGCCCATGCCGTACGCCTCGCACAGGATGCCCAGGGCGAGGGTGTCGGAGATCCCGGCGGCCCACTTGTTGATCGTGTTGAAGGTGGCGGGAGCCACGGCGATCGCGTCCGCCGGGGGCAGGGGGCGCGGGTCTCCCGGTGAGCGCCAGGCGGAGCGGATCGGGTAACCGGTCTGCGCCTCGACCGCCGTCGCGTCGAGGAAGCCGAGTCCCTGCGGGGTGGCGATGACGCCCACATCCCAGTTCGCCTCCTGGGCGGCCGTGATCAGCTTGCCGACGTCACCGGCGACACCGCTCGCGCACACGACGACGTACAGGAAGGGCTTCTTGTCCAGGGCGGTCGGTCCGGTCACGCGGGGCCTCCCAGTCGGCGACTGAAGTGATGCAGCTCCGGCAGGGTACGTCGGCGGTCGCGGGCGGCCATGTCGGCGACCAGGCCGCGGACGTCGGGGCGGCGGACGTCCTGGGCGGCGCAGGTCGCGGCGATCCTCAGGGCCTGGTAGGCGTCCGCCGGGCGCCCCTGCCGGCTGTAGGCGCGGGCCGCCTCGACCCATGGTGCGGCGCGGCGTGGGGCAACTGGTTCCAGCGAGCCGTACGCCTGCCCACCGAACAGCTCTCCAGCTCGTCTTCCCCACCGGCCTCGATCCCGTCGTGTGGGGCACGGAGACGTCCATGACCGCCGAAGCCTCCCCGCTGCGCACCCCACCCGTCCGCAGCGACGACGCAGGGCTACGGCAATGCGCATGGATCACGACCACACCCGCCCTGCACGCTCGGTACCGTCTGGAACGGCGGTTCCGAGCACGGCCAGAAGGCGCAGCAGAACAAGGGAGTTCAGGTGATTGAGGTGCGGCCCAGCCAGCGCATGCGAGACCTCGGCGTCGTCCAGCGCGGGGCCGGCATCCTCACCGAACCGGCCCGTCCCTTCCACCTGCCCGCCGAGCGCGAAGAGGCAGAGCGCATCGTGGACGAACTCTTCACCGCCATCGAGCGCATCGGCCAGGTCCACCCCTTCGCCAAGGGCATGGGCATCGCCGCCCCGCAGATCGGCATCGCCCGCGCCGCCGCCGTCGTCCTTCCGCCCGACGACGCTCCGGCCGTCATCCTGCTCAACCCGCGGATCACCGAGCACTCGGCGGAGACGGACGAGCAGTACGAAGGCTGCCTCAGCTTCTTCGACGTCCGCGGGCTTGTCCCTCGCCCATTGCGAATCACCGTCGAGGCCACCACCTTGGCCGCGGAGACCACCTCTACCGTCTACGAACGGGGCCTTGCCCGCCTTATCCACCACGAGGCCGACCACCTCGAAGGTCTGCTGTACACGGCTCGTATGCGAACCGGAGTCGAACCGATCCCCGTGGAGGAGTACCGACAGACCGGACGAGCTTGGGCATACGAGTGACGGGGACGGCCGGCTCGGAAACAGCGTCGGTACTTCCGCGGCTTTCTCAAGCAACAGAGGTACTTCACGAGGACCGAGGTCACACGGCTCCGGATTGCCATGCCGAGAACACGAGCCGTCGGACCGGTCCGCCGTCGCCCTCGGCTGCCTCGCCACACCTGTCCGGCCGCCCCCTGGACAGGTCGCCAGCGCCCGTACCAGGCACCCACCAGCGATGGACTCCGCCCGTGTCCCCGCTCTCCACTGAGACCGCGGCCCATGCCGAGCCCGATCGGGACGGCGGTCTTCACCTCCGTCTTGCCGCGGAGCCGACCTGCGCCGACGACGCCCGTCGGCACTGACCGCGCGCGGCCGTGGCCGTGCGGCACACCGCACCAGTGACCACACTGGGGTCATGGAAGATCGGCCTCCTGCGCGAAGGCCGCCCATGCCGCATGCGGATGCCGTGGAGGGGCGGGATTACACGGGTGCCGTGTACGGCTCGCTGCTCGCGGCCTCGGTCGTGGTCGGGGCGGGGACCGGCTCGCTCGGTTCCCGCCCCCGGCTGGAACTCGTACTCCTGCTGCTGGGCACAGGGCTGGTGTTCTGGGCGACCCACGTGTTCGCCCGGCTGTTCGGGTCACGGGTCAGGTACGTGTCCGTGAGCGCGGGACGGATCCGGCGGGCGTGCGTGTCCGAGTGGCCCATCGTCACGGCGGCCGTCCCGCCGGCCGTGGCGGTCGCCGTCACTCCCCTGCTGGGCATCAGCTCGCGAGGGGCGCTGTGGCTGGCCCTCGGCGCAGCGCTGGCCGGTCAGGTCGGCTGGTCCACGGTCGCCGCCGTACGCGCGGGGGCGGCCCGCCGCGCGGTGGTGGTCACCGGGGCCGTCAACCTGACGCTCGGGCTGCTCATCGTGCTCCTCAAGGCCGCGGTGACGCACTGACCTCGACAAGGCCGCGGTGACGCACTGACCTCGCCGCAGCCCGATCGCGCTGATCAGCCCGGCCGCTCGGCAGGCGCCCCCGGCTGTCGAGTGCCACGCTGTAGACGGACCGGTCCCGGCCCCGGATGCGGAAGGGCACGGACATGGAGATCAAGCCTCAGGCAGTCGTCATCCCCAAGGAGACCGACCACCTGGAACAGGGGAAGTACGGCCCCGTCTATCCGAGGACTCCTGCCTGCTACGGCTTCACGATCGTCGCGAAGGTCAAGCCGGGCAGGGCCGACGCGATACGGGAGCACGGCCATACCCTTGCCAAGGCAGTGGAGCTAAACCCGCACTTTCTCGCGCCCCTGAAGCTGCACTATCTGCGCTGGGTGCTCTTCGACGACGACACGCGCTTCCTGTACCAGGGGATCTTCGACACCGATTTCGACAAGTACACCGAGGACGCTGTCGCGCTGTTCAGTGAGTTGGGTGTGAGTACCACCTTCGAGAACCTCGAAGGGTTTCCCGAGGACTGGCAGACCAACCCCGAGGCGTTCGTGCGCTTCGTACGGGAACACCACTGTCCGAGCTTCATCGAGTACGGCGAGTATCCGTACGTGACGGCGGACGAGATCAAGAAGGCGTTGCGGATCAAGAACGCCCTGTCGGAGATGCTCGACCAGATGCAGTGAGACGAGTGGCAATGAGCGAGGTCAGGACCGCGCGCACGTACAACCAGAGGCACATTCCGCGGGAGTACACCCCTGGCGGGCGGCGCGTGAGCATCTACGTCTCGTGGAGCTATCCGGCCGAGGCCGGCCGCAACCCGGCCGAGCTGGACAACCGGTTCTCCACGATGACCGAGGTCAGGCGGACGGCGTGGCCGGCGTACGAGGACCCGCAGTGGTCCGACCCGTACCGGTTCCAGCAGGGCGTCGCCGGATCGCTGGAGCTGTTCTTCTGGGCCTGGGTGCCGTTCCAGGACTTCGTCGAGGAGGTCACGGGGCACCCCGTGCCGGTGTACCAGCGCATCGACCAGGCGGGTTTCTTCACCCCGCTGGACGAGCGGGTGCTCGACGACACGGACGTCCTGTTCGTGTTCGGGCTGGACCACGCGGTCACCGGGCAGACGGCACAGCCCGGGGAGATCGAGGCCCTACGGGCGTTCACCGCCCGCGAGGACACCCGTCTCGTCCTCGGCCCGCACCACGACGTCGGCGCGTCGGACGACCCGGCGGTACGGGAGCTGGAATACCGCCACCACGGCGATCCCCTGGTGCCACGCCAACAGCGGTTCGCCACCTATGTGAGGGATCTGATGCGGGGCCTCGGAGTGCCGGTGACCAACCGGTACGGGCTGCGCCCGGCGACCCGCGAGGACAACCGGATCGTCCCTCTGTCCACGGTCCGGGACCTGGACACGAAGGACTGGCTGGACGGCGTGGTGAACTTCAACTTCCACATGCACCTGCCGCACTACGACGTGACCCCCGGCCAGTCGGACACCGTCCACGTGCTGGCCAGGCAGCCGATCGACAGGTCGAGGCCGCATCCGTTCACCGAAGCCGGCAACACCGAGTTCAACATGTTCCTGTGGATGCCTCCCGGCGGCGAGCGCGCCGGCGATCTGCTGCTGGCGGACTCGACGATCTTCAGCTCGTTGTTCGGCGGGGACGAGAGTCTGCGCAACTTCTGGCGCAACCTCGTCTCCAAGTAGAGCCACGGGAGGCCGGCCGTGCCTGTGCACACCGAGGACACGTTGGACCTCGCGGACATCCAGCGCGGGGTTCTCGGCGGCCGGCCGACGCCTTACGCGGCGGCCTATCTCGCCTTCCGCATCGACGACCGGGCGCACGGGCGGGAGCTGATGCGGCGCGCGAGTACGGCGGTGACCTCCGCGGCGGACGCGGTAAGCCCCTTGGGGGAGACCTGGGTGAGTGTGGCCGTCACCTGCCGTGGCCTGGAGGCGCTGGGGGTGCCGCGCGCCGCACTGGAGACGTTCTCCTGGGAGTTCCGGCAGGGGATGGCGGCCCGCGCCAGGACGCTGGGCGATGTGGGCGACAGCGGCCCGGAGCACTGGGAGACGCCGCTGGGCGGCCCCGGCCTCCATGTGGTGTTCACCGCGGTCGCGCCCGACCCCGAGCGCCTGAAGGCGGCGATCGACCGCGCCCGCCCCGCTTACGACCAACTCGCCGGGGTGACGGCGGTATGGCGGCAGGACTGCTACGCGCTGCCCACCGAGACCGAGCATTTCGGCTATCGCGACGGCGTCAGCCATCCGGCCGTCGAGGGCAGCGGGATCCCGGGCTCCAACCGGCTGGAAGTACCGCTGAAAGCCGGCGAGTTCGTCCTCGGGCATCGCGACGAACTCGGCGGTGTGCAGAGCCCCCGGCCCACCGTGCTGGGCCGCAACGGCAGTTACGCGGTCTTCCGCAAGCTGCACCAGAACGTCGCCGCGTTCCGGCGCTATCTGAAGGACAACTCCACCGGGCCCGAGGACGAGGAACTGATCGCCGCGAAGATCCTCGGGCGCTGGCGCAGCGGTGCTCCCCTCGCACTGGCGCCGCACGCCGACGATCCCGCGCTCGGCGCCGACCCGCACCGCCGTAACACCTTCCTGTACGAGACCGACGATCCGGCGGGATTCACGACGCCCGGCGGCAGCCACATCCGCCGCGCCAACCCCCGCGACGCCTCCGTGGCGGGCGAGGTACGGCTGCACCGCATGATCCGGCGCGGCGCGGTCTACGGCCCGCCGCTGCCCGAAGGAGTACTGGAGGACGACGGCGCCGACCGCGGCCTCATGTTCGCGTTCGTCGGGGCGCACCTGGGGCGGCAGTTCGAGTTCGTCCAGACGCAATGGATGAACGACGGTGTCTTCTTCGGCGCGAACGACGCCGAAGACCCCGTCACCGGACCCCACGACGGGTGTGCCGGCTACACCATTCCCCGGCGCCCGCTGCGCCGGTGCCTCGCCCCGCTGCCGCGATTCGTCGTCACCCGGGGAGGCGAGTACTGCTTCCTGCCGAGCCTGACCGCCCTGCGCTGGCTCGGCGATCTCCGGGACTGACAGCGCGACGACGGGCACCCCGGCACCGTGCGGCCATCGCCCCGCGCCCGGGGGAACCCCGAGGGGAACCCTGGGGCAGGGGTTCAGGCGACGGCGGCCGGGGCGGGTGCGGAAGTTGCCGTGAGGCGGTCCGCCAGGGTGGTGGCGAACTCCTCCGCCCTGGCCAGTTGGGTACGGAGGTCCTCGACGCGCCGCCGGGCGGCCTGCTCGAAACCGCGGATCCGCGCCAGCAGGGCCTCGCGTTCCCCGGCGGGCAGCTCCTCGCCCGAGTCGAGGCGGTCGGTGGCCTCCAGCAGGGCGCGCATCTCGTCGAGCGCGAAGCCGAGCGGTTTCATCCGGCGGATGATCACCAGCCGGGCCACGTCGGCCTCGGTATAGAGGCGGAAGCCGCCCTGGGAGCGGGCGGAGGGGCGTCGCCTGTGTGGTCGCCACCCACAACCTCGCCGTCGGCGTCGTCGTCGGCTCGATCACCGCGATGGCCGTCTTCGCCCGGCGCGTCGCCCGCTTCGCCGAGGTCACCGCCGTCACCGGCCCCGACGGCACCACGGTGGTCTACCGGGTCACCGGCGAGCTGTTCTTCGCCTCCGCCAACGACCTCGCCGGCCGGTTCGACTACGCCGGCGATCCCGGCAAGGTCGTCATCGACCTGTCCGGCACGCACCTGTGGGACGCCTCCTCCGTCGCCGCGCTCGATGCCGTCGAGGCCAAGTACGCCCAGCGCAGCAAGACCGTCGAGATCATCGGCCTGAACGAGGCCAGCGCCCGCATCCACGGGACACTCACCGGAGAACTCGCCGGCGGCCACTGACCGCCATCCCCGCGGGGGCCGGCCGCGCCGGGCCACGGCTCAGCGTGGGTCCAGGGCCGGCAGGTCCTCCGTCGCGGCGGAGGCCGCGGTGGCGGCCAGCAGGCGCAGGGCCGCGTCGGACGGGGTGCCGGGCTCGGCCGTGTAGGTGATGAGGCGGTGGTCCGCGGTGCGCGGCAGGCACAGGTTCTCGAAGCTCAGCTCCAGGGTGCCGACCGCCGGGTGGCGCAGCGACTTGGTGCCGGAGGTACAGGTGCGCACCGGGTGCCGGGCCCACAGGGCGGCGAACTCGTCGCTCTGGATGGACAGCCGGCCGATCAGCTCGGCCAGCGCGCGGTCGTCGGGATGCCGGCCGGCGACCAGGCGCAGGGAGGCGACGGCGAGGTGCGCCTCCTCCTTCCAGTCGGTGTACCAGGACCGGTAGCGCTCGTCCAGGAACAGCATCCGGATCAGGTTGGGCCGGGCGGCGGGCGTGTCCGGGCCGTCCCACGGCAGGTGCGCGGCGAGCAGGGCGTGACCGAGCCGGTTCCAGGCCAGGACGTCGCTGCGGCGGTCCAGGAGCAGCGCCGGTACGTCCGTCATGGCCGCGAGCAGCTGGCGGGCCGCGGGCGTGGCCTGCTCGGCGCGGGACACGGCCGGGCGGCGCCGGGCGGTGGACCGGGCCAGGTCCTTGAGGTGGACGGTCTCGTCCTCGGTGAGCCGCAGCGTGCGGGCGACCGCGTCCAGCACGGAGTCGGAGACACCGGCCGCGCGGCCCTGTTCCAGGCGGGTGTAGTGGGTGATGCTGACGCCCGCGAGCAGGGCCAGCTCCTCGCGGCGCAGCCCGGTGACCCGGCGCCGGGACGGCTCCGCCGAGATCCCGACGTCCTCCGGCCGCACCGCGGCGCGGCGGGACTTCAGGAAGTCTCCCAGCTCGGTCGACCCGTCCATGGATACCTCCCGGGTGTGCGGCGGTCGTCGTCCATCCTGCCTGCCCGGCCGCGGGAACGGGATGCCCGAGGGTGGTCGTGTGATGACCACCCTCACGACGGCCGGTCGCGCGCGGGGCGCCGGCCCGGACCACCGGGGCCACCGGGCGGCCGGGTCACAACACCGGCCGGACGGAAGCGACTTCGCCGTACGACGGGGGCCGGGGTGTCAGCAGTACGGCGGCTGGTTGGTCAGCGACGTCGCCACCCGCGTCCACACCCCGAACTGCCGGTACAGCGCGGGCAGCGGACCGGTCGCGCGCACGGTCCTGGCGTCGTCGGCCGTCACCCCGGGGATGCCGAGCAGGACGGCGGCGACCGAGGCGGACTGCCAGCGGACGGTGAGCGTGGCCTCGGAGACGGGCGGCGCGGGGCGGTCCGGGACCCGGGTCAGCGCCGCCGCCACCGCCTCCTCGATCGCCGCGCGCGCCTGTGCCGCCGGCCGCAGCTCGGCCGCGAACCGGTCCCGGGCGTACTTCACCGGGACGGTCACCACCGACGCGTCCCACTCCGTCATCTCCGCGCACGCCGCGTCGTCACCCGTGAGGGCCACGACGGGCACGCCGAGCGCCGCCGCCGTGGCGTGCGCCAGCCCGATCTCGCCGGCCGGGCGGCCGTCCAGCCACATGTCCTCGATCTCGTGCCCCATGAAGCTGTGGCTGAGCACGCCCGGCGTGCCGGCCCGGGCGTGGTAGCCGACGCACAGCGCGGCGTCGTACTCCCCGGTCAGGCCCTCCAGCATGCCCATCCGCTTGGGCCGGCCGCGCACCAGGCGGGCCGCCGGGTGCAGGGCCTCGGGGAGGATGTTGCGCATCGGGCCGTGGGCGTCGTTGACCAGGACGCCGGTCGCGCCGGCGGCGAGCGCGCCGCGTACGGCCGCGTTCACGTCCTCGGCCATCAGGGCGCGGCCGCGCTCGTAGTCCCGCCCGCCCGGCTGGACGTCCTCCGCGTCGACGAGCCCGGTGACGCCTTCCATGTCCACGCTGATGTAGATCCGCACGGCGTCGACCTTAACGGCGCTACGTATTGTAGGTTCCCAACAGCCAACAGCTACCGGGCCGTTCACACGCCCGTTCCATCGGGGGACCCATGCAGGACACGACGGAGCCGGAGCCCGGTACGGAGGTCCGCGCGCGCGCTCTCGCGCCGACGCTGACCGTGCTCGCCGTCAGCCTGGCCATCGCCGCCGTCGGCGTGTACGAGCTGTGCGGCTTCGGCCTGCACAGCCTGGACCGGCGCCCGCACCTGTTCAGCGACGGCCTCGCCACCGGCGGGGTGATCGCCGCGACGGTGGCCGCGGGCGCGGCGGCGGGCAACCTCGCCTGGCTGCTGATGACGGCCCGGCGGGGCGCGGCGGGCGCCATAGGGGGCGACGGGCGCGGTGACGTACGGCCCGCGGCGGGACGGTACGGCGGCAGCGGCGGCAACGGCGCCTGACCGCGGACCACCCGCCCGGCGCGCAGGCGACCATCGGTGAGCCAGCGCGCAGGCGACCCGGTGAGCCCGTGCCCCGGTGACCCGGCAAGTCAGCGTCCCGGCGACTCCGCCCCCTCGACGCCCCCCGACGCCCCTAGACGCCCGCCGGCGCCTCAGTCACCGCTCCCGTCCTCGCCCCCGCTCACCAGCCCGCCGCCCACCGTGAAGCCGATGACCGAGCCGCCGCCCTCGCGCCGGTACGCGAACGGCGCCCCGCCGTGGGCCCCGGCGACCTCGCGCACGATGGACAGACCGAGGCCCGAGCCGGGCAGCGAGCGGGCGTCGGCGGCCCGGTAGAAGCGGTCGAAGATGCGGACCAGATCGCCGTCCGCGATCCCGGGCCCCCGGTCCCGCACCGCCACCCGTACCGTGCCCGGCCGGGCCGGACCGGTGATGCAGACCTCGATCGGCGCCGTGCCGTCCCGGTCGAACTTGGCCGCGTTCTCCACCAGGTTGGAGATGGCCCGCTGGAGCAACCCGGGCCGCCCCTGGACCGTCGTGTCACCGCCCGCGCGCAGCACGACGTCCCGACCGGTACGGCGCCGGGCCAGCCCGACGACGTCCTCGGCGAGGTCGGCCACGTCCACCCGCTGCGGCGGCTCGGCGTCGGACTGCCCGGCGGCGAGGTCGACCAGCTCGTTGACCAGGTCCGTCAGTTCCCGTGCCTCCTGGGAGAGGTCGGCGACCAGCTCCTCCCGGGTGGCGGGCGGCAGCTCGTCGATGCGGCGCAGCAGCGAGATGTTGGTACGCAGCGAGGTGAGCGGGGTGCGCAGCTCGTGGCCCGCGTCCTGGACCAGCCTGCGCTGGTCCTCCTCCGACTGCGCGAGCCGCCCCAGCATCCGGTCGAAGGCACGGCCCAGGCGCCCCACCTCGTCCAGCCCGGCCACCGGCACCTGGATGCCGAGCTGCCGGGTGCGGGCGACGTTCTCGGCGGCGGAGGTCAGGATCACCAGCCGGCGGGTGATCCGCCGGGCCAGCCACCAGCCGAACAGCCCGGCGCCCACCACGACCGCGGCCATCAGGATCAGCGTCCGCCGCTGGAGCGCCCGCAGCAGGTCCTCGGTGTCGCTGAACTCCTGCGCCACCTGCACCGCGCCCCGGCCCTCGCCGAGCGAGACGGTGGCGATGCGGAACAGGTCCGCGTCCACCCGTACGTCCTTGTGCGCGACCACCTGCCCGGCCGGCCGGGCGACGGCGACCGCCCGGTCCGCGGCGGTGACGGGGAGCACCGGACTGCCGTGGTCCACGATCTGGCCCCGGGCGCCGAGCACCTGCACGTCGGTGCGGGCGGGACGGACCAGGTCGTGCCCGGGACGGGAGGAGGAGAAGTCGTCCGGGCTCATCGGATGCTGCCGCACCTCGTCCCGTACGTCCTGGACGACCTGCGTGAACACCGACTGCTGGTCGACGCGGACGAGCCGGGCGGCGGAGCCGTAGGACAGGATGCCGACGAGGATCGTGACGGCCGCGGTGACGGCGGCGAAGGAGACGGCGAACGTGGTGCGCAGGGAGACCAGCTTCGGCCGGGGCCGGCCCGGCAGCCGCCAGCGGCGGCCCACCTCAGTCCTCCCGCAGCACGTAGCCCACGCCCCGCACGGTGTGGATCAGCTGCGGGGCGCCCGGCTCGTCCAGCTTGCGGCGCAGATAGCCGACGTAGACGGCGAGGTTCTTGGAGCCGGGGCCGAAGTCGTAGCCCCAGATCCGGTCGTAGATGGTGGAGTGGTCGAGGACGATGCCCGCGTTGCGCACCAGCAGCTCCAGCAGCTCGAACTCGGTGCGGGTCAGTTCCAGCTCGCGCCGGCCACGCCAGGCGCGGCGGGCCTGGAGGTCCATGCGGAGCCCGGCGGCCTCCAGCTGCCGGCCGGAGAACTGCGCGTCCCGTACGGGAACCTCGGCCGGGAGCGCGCCGGGCCCGGCCCCGCCGCCGGGACCGGTGCCCGTGGCGGGCGCCGGGCTGGTGCGGCGCAGCAGCGCGCGCAGCCGGGCGAAGACCTCTTCCACGTCGAACGGCTTGACCACGTAGTCGTCGGCGCCGGCGTCCAGGCCCGCGATGCGGTCGGCGGTCTCCACCAGCGCGGTCAGCATGAGGATCGGGGTGCGGTCGCCCTCGGCGCGCAGGACGCGGCAGACCTGGAGGCCGTCGATGCCCGGCATCATCACGTCCAGGACCAGCACGTCCGGCGGGTTCTTGTGGGCCTGCGCCAGCGCTTCCACGCCGTCGGCGACCGCCGTCACGTCGTACCCCTCCAGCGTCAGGGCACGCTCCAGGGCATGGCGGATGGCACGGTCGTCTTCGGCGAGCAGCACAGTCGGGGGCACACCCCCAGTCTGCCAAGACCGCCGGCCCGCGAGCGGGGCCCGTCGAGCCGACGATCACCCTTTTTACCGCTCTCTCACCGAGATCCGGGCTGACGTCAGGATCCCAGCGCCGCCAGCCGCTCGGCGAACGGCACCACGTCCGGCTCCGCGCGCCGGGCCGCCGTGGGCATCAGCACGGCCAGCTCCCCCGCCGCCCGCTCGATCCGCTCGGCCAGCCCCTGCGCGCCCCAGTCCTCGGACGCGGCGTACACCCCGGTCGGGACGACGACGGCGCGCAGGTAGGCGAACAGCGGCCGCAGCGCGTGCTCCAGCACCAGCGAGTGCCGGCCCGTGCCCCCGGTCGCCCCGAGCAGCACCGGCTTGCCCGCCAGCGCGTCCTTGTCCAGCACGTCGAAGAAGGACTTGAACAGCCCGCTGTACGACGCGCTGAACACCGGCGTGACCACGATCAGCCCGTCGGCGCCCGCCACCGCCTCCTGCGCGGCGGCGAGTGCCTTGCCCGGGAACCCGTTGGTGAGGTGGTGCGCGATCTCGACGGCGAGGTCGCGCAGCTCGACCACCTGGAGGTCCACGGGAGTGCGCCGGTGGACCGCGGCGGCCAGCCGGTCGGCCAGCAGCCGGGTGGAGGACGGGACGCTCAGCCCCGCCGATACGACGACCAGCTTCATGCCACGGTCTCCTTCCGCCATGTCCCTCGTGTCCTTCGTGCCGTTCACGCCACGGTCTCCTTCGGCGCCGCCGCCCGCAGGGACGGGTGGACCGGCGCCTCCGGCACGTCCGCCGGGCGCCCCTTCGCGAACTCCTCGCGCAGCACCGGCACGACCTCCTCGCCGAGCAGGTCGAGCTGCTCCAGCACGGTCTTCAGCGGCAGCCCCGCGTGGTCCATCAGGAAGAGCTGGCGCTGGTAGTCGCCGGCGTACTCGCGGAAGGCCAGCGTCTTCTCGATCACCTGCTGCGGGGAGCCCACGGTCAGCGGGGTCTGCTCGGTGAAGTCCTCCAGCGAGGGCCCGTGGCCGTAGACCGGCGCGTTGTCGAAGTACGGCCGGAACTCCCGGACCGCGTCCTGCGAGTTGTGCCGCATGAACACCTGCCCGCCGAGGCCGACGATCGCCTGTTCCGGCGTGCCGTGCCCGTAGTGGGCGTACCGGCTGCGGTACAGCTCGACCATCCGCCGGGTGTGGTCGGCGGGCCAGAAGATGTTGTTGTGGAAGAAGCCGTCGCCGTAGTACGCGGCCTGCTCGGCGATCTCCGGGGACCGGATGGAGCCGTGCCAGACGAACGGCGGTACGCCGTCCAGCGGGCGCGGGGTGGCGGTGAAGCCCTGCAGCGGGCTGCGGAACTTCCCCTCCCAGTCGACGACGTCCTCGCGCCACAGCCGGTGCAGCAGGGCGTAGTTCTCGACGGTGAGGTTGATGCCCTCCCGGATGTCCTGGCCGAACCACGGGTAGACCGGCCCGGTGTTGCCGCGGCCCAGCATCAGGTCGACGCGCCCGTCGGCCAGGTGCTGGAGCATCGCGAAGTCCTCCGCGATCTTCACCGGGTCGTTGGTGGTGATCAGGGTGGTGGAGGTGGAGAGGATCAGCCGCTCCGTGCGGGCCGCTATGTAGCCCAGCATGGTCGTCGGCGAGGACGGCACGAACGGCGGGTTGTGGTGCTCGCCGGTCGCGAAGACGTCCAGGCCGACCTCCTCCGCCTTCCGGGCGATGGCGACCATGGCCTTGATCCGCTCCCGCTCGGTCGGGGTCCGCCCCGTCGTGGGGTCCGGGGTGACGTCGCCGACCGTGAAGATCCCGAACTGCATGGCCGTTCACGCTCCAAGTTGTTGACTGTTCAACTACACCCCCTCCAACGACCACCCCACCCCAGGTATTCCGCCCCCCGCCCCCGCCTTACGGCACCAGCACCAGCCGCCCCCGCAGGCCGCCCTCGGCCAGCCGCGCGTGCGCCTTCGCGGCCTCCTCCAGGGCGAAGGTCTCCGCCACCCGCGGCGTCAGCACACCCTCGTCCACCAGCCGGACGAGCTCCGCCAGCCGCGCCCCGTCGGCCCGCACCCACACGTTCTCCGTGCGCACCCCCCGCTCCGCCGCCGGCAGCACACCGTCCCGGACCGCCACGAACGCGCCCCCGTCCCGCACCCACTCCAGCGCCGGCGCCCCGAGCACGGCGGCGTCCAGCACCGCGTCCACACTGCGCGGCTCCACCCCGTCGGCCGTGAACCGCGCCGCCCCCAGCGAGCGCACCAGCTCCTCGTCCTCCGGCCGGGCGTGCCCGACGACCTCGATCCCCCGGTGCGCCGCCAGCTGCACCGCGAACCCGCCGACCGCCCCCGCCGCACCGGTCACCAGCAGCGAGCCGCCCGGCGCCACGTCCAGCAGGTCCAGGGCCTGCGCCGCGGTCAGCCCGTTCAGCGGCAGGGTGCCGGCGTGCACCGCGTCCACCGAGACGGGCGCCGCGGCCACCGCGCCCGCGTCCACGACGACGTACTCCGCGTGCGCGCCCAGCGGCTCGGCCAGGCCCGGCACCAGCGCCACCACCGGGTCACCGACCCGCCAGGCGGTGGGCTCGCCCACCGCGTCCACCGTGCCGGCCACGTCCCAGCCGAGCCCGAGCGTCTTGCCGGCCCCGCCGAAGACGCCGACGCGCACGCCCGCGTCCACCGGGTTCAGCGCCCCCGCGGCCACCTTGATCCGCACCTGACGCGTCCCCGGTTCCGGCATCCCGGCCTCCACGATCCGCACGGCCTCCGGTCCGCCGAACTCCCTCACCACGGCAGCACGCATGACAACTCTCCCTGTATATCCGGCACTTGATGGATTCCGCGGCACCGTTCCGGCCGCACTGCCCACCGTAGGAGAGCTACTATCCATCGGTAAGTAGTTACCTGAAAGTGCGTAGCTGCCCCCGAGGAGAGCCCATGGCGACCATGACCGCCGCCCAGCGCCGCGAACAGGCCCGCGCCGACTACGACGCCTTCCTGCGCGAGTGCCCCACCAACCAGCTCCTCGGGCGGCTCAGCGACAAATGGGTCAGCCTCGTCGTCGCCGCCCTGTCCACCGGCCCCCTGCGCTACAGCGACCTCGGCCGCACGATCGCCGGCGTCAGCCCCAAGATGCTCACCCAGACCCTGCGCGCGCTGGAGCGGGACGGCATCCTCAGCCGTACGGTCACCCCGTCCGTCCCGGTCCGCGTCGACTACGCCCTCACCCCGCTCGGCGCCAGCCTCGCCGGCCTGCTCACCGCCGTGAAGCACTGGGCGGAGACCCACTTCGAAGAGGTCCGCGAGGCCCGCGAACGCTACGACACGCAAAACCCCCTCTAGCCACCCCGCCGGACCGGCCGGACAGCCCTACGACCACCCCTCGGCCTCCGCGCCGGGGGCGGCGAACCGGCCGGAAGAACTCCGACCACCGACCGACCCGGCCCCCACCCACTGCCCCCGACCGGGCCGGCCCCTTCAAGCCGCCCCGTCACGCCACCCGGCCCGGTTCAGAAGGCGTACGTGTCTCCCGTCGCCAGGACCAGCACCCGTGTCCGGTCACTGGACCGGTCCTGGTCCGCCACGTCCGCGCTCCACGCCGTCTCGACCTCCAGCGACACCTGCGCCTGCCGCTCCCGCAGCCGCACCGGCAGCCGCAGCCGCTCGCCCACCTCGTCCACGGCCAGCGGCCCGGTCCCGCACAGCACCGTCCGCTCGTCCTCCCGGACGCACCGGGCCGGCAGCTCCTGCCCCTCGGCCAGCGGCACCGACCAGCGCAGCCGCACCGTGGCGTCCGCCACGTCGACGGACCCGCCGTTGCGCGCGGTCAGCAGCACCTCCGCCCGGTCCCCGTCCAGCACCGCCGAACCGTGGAACACCACACCGGCCTCCGCGGCCACCGCGTTCCCCGGCACCAGAAGGGCACCGGCACACACCCCGGACACCACCCACGCCCGCATCCGCACGCCCCTCACCACTCCTCGCTCGCCGCTCGGCCGCCGTACCCATGTATGCCACGCGAGCCGCCCGCCAGGCGCCCTCCAACAGGTGACAGCGCCACCGGCCACACCGCCGTCGTACGGCCCGGCCGCCCGTGCGAAGCTGCCCCCATGCCCGTCCTGCGCTCCGCCGCCCTGTTCGCCGTCGCCGCGCTCTTCGAGATCGGCGGCGCCTGGCTGGTCTGGCAGGGCGTACGGGAACACCGGGGCTGGCTGTGGATCACCGGCGGCGTCCTCGCCCTCGGCGCCTACGGCTTCGTCGCCACCTTCCAGCCCGACGCCCACTTCGGCCGCATCCTCGCCGCCTACGGCGGGATCTTCGTGGCCGGCTCGCTGCTGTGGGGCGCGGTCGCGGACGGGTACCGCCCCGACCGCTGGGACATCACCGGCGCGCTGGTCTGCCTCGCCGGGATGGCCGTCATCATGTGGGCCCCGCGAAACGGCGGCTGAGCCTCACTTACGCTGGACGCGACCGCCGCCGACCGCAGCCACAGGAGCCGCCATGGCCACCGCCGTCCCGTCCGCCGCCTCCCGCATCGCCGTCGTCACCGGGGCGAGCAGCGGCATCGGCGCCGCCACGGCCCGCCGGCTCGCCGCGGCCGGCTACCGCGTCGTCCTCACCGCCCGCCGCAAGGACCGCATCGAGGCCCTCGCCGAGGAGCTGACCACGGCCGGGCACTCCGCCGTGGCCTACCAGCTCGACGTGACCGACCGCGCGGCCGTGGACGAGTTCGCCGGCGCCTTCAAGACGATCGGCGTCCTGGTCAACAACGCGGGCGGCGCCCTCGGCGCGGACCCGGTGGCCACCGGCGACCCGGCGGACTGGCGCACGATGTACGAGACCAACGTCCTCGGCACCCTGAACGTCACCCAGGCCCTGCTGCCGAAGCTGGTCGCGAGCGGCGACGGCGTCGTGGTGGTCGTCTCCTCCACCGCCGGCCACGGCACCTACGAGGGCGGCGCCGGCTATGTCGCCGCCAAGCACGGCGCCCACGTCCTCGCCGAGACCCTCCGCCTGGAGATCGTCGGCCAGCCGGTCCGCGTCATCGAGATCGCCCCCGGCATGGTCAAGACGGACGAGTTCGCGCTGACCCGGTTCGGCGGCGACACGGAGAGGGCGGCCAAGGTCTACGAGGGCGTCGCCGAGCCCCTCACCGCCGACGACGTGGCCGAGACGATCACCTGGGCGGTGACCCGGCCCAGCCACGTCAACGTCGACCTGCTGGTCCTGCGCCCGCGCGCCCAGGCGTCCAACACCAAGGTCCACCGGGACCCGCGATGACCGACGGCGCCCCCGCGGAATCCGGCCCCCCGGCAGACCCGGGGACCGCCGGGACGCTGGAGCGGCGCCGCCTGGCCGAGGAGACGAGGAACGAACGCCAGGTCTGGTACTTCCTGGCCTATTTCCTCTTCGGCATCCACTTCGTCGCGTTCGTCATGATCTACGCGGTACGGCACGCGAAGTGACGCCCTGGCTATAGTCAGTCAGGTGACAAACTCAGTGGACCGGCGGGCCCTGGCGTCACAGAAGCGCCGGCGGCTCACGACGGCCGCGGCCCGCGTCCTGCACCGGCAGGGCGTGGAGCGCACCACCCTCGCCGACATCGCGCACGAGGCCGGCGTCCCGGTCGGGAACGTCTACTACTACTTCAAGACCAAGGACGAGCTGGTCCGGGCGGCGCTCGCGGAACACCGCGCCCGCCTGGACGACCTCACCGGCACCCTGGACCGGCTGCCGGACCCGCGCGAGCGCCTCAAGGGCCTGGTGACGGCCTGGATCGCCGAGCGCGACACCGCCGCCCGGCACGGCAGCCCCGTCGGCACCCTGGCCACGGAACTCGGCAAGCGCGCGGACGGCACCCTCGCCGCGGAGGCCGGCGCGGTGCTCCGCCGCCTGCTGGACTGGACGGCCGCCCAGTTCCGCGCACTGCGCGCCCCCGCCCCGGACGACCTGGCCCTCACCCTGATCGCCGCCTGCCAGGGCACGACCCTCCTGACCCACACCCTCCAGGACCCCGCCCTCACCACCCACGAGGGTGAACGCCTGCTGCACTGGCTGGAGACGCTGGGCCCGGCCGACGGTAACCCGTAAGAGCGAACCTCATCGATCACCCGATCAGCGCACGAACAACGGCCCTAGGCTCGCGCCACACACCAGCAACGCGACGGCCCCCGGCAGGGATGCAGCCCCGCCGAGGGCCTGACGACCATGGAAGTGGAGGCTTCCCGTGGCCGAATGCGAGCCTAACGTCCACCGGTTCATGGACCTCACGGTCCCCGAGTACGCGTACATGTTCGGGTTTTTGCAGGCGGATGGACACCTTGCACGGGGAACCGGGCAGAAAGGGCGCCTGACCGTCGAACTCGGCGCCCGGGACATCGATCTGCTGCGGACGTTTCAGAAGCTGACGCCGTACTACAGCAACATCTCCGAGCGCACCCGGAGCACGACCTTCGCCAAGACGCACTCCTCGGCGACCTGGACTCTCTGTTCCCTCGAAGCCAGGACCACGCTCAACGAACTCGGCCTGCCCTACGGCAGCAAGTCCCGAACGGTCGCCCCGCCGAACGGTCCGTTCTCCCGCCGTGACTATCTACGGGGCCTGATCGACGCGGACGGTTCGGTCGGCTTCACCGGCAAGGGCACCCCCTTCCTCGCCCTGACCACGGCCAGCACTGCCCTCGCGTCCTGCCTGCGCGGCTACGGCCGGGACGTGACAGGCGCCGAACGCGTCCTCCGACGCAACACTCGCGACGGCGTCTACAACGTGCTGTACACGATGGAGGTCGCCCAGCGTCTCGCGGCCGACCTGTACTACCCGGACTGCCTGGGCTTGGAGCGCAAGCGTTCAGCCGCCGAGGCGCTCGCCGGCTGGGTACGCCCAGAGGGCATGAGGGCCGCGTGCACGCGGCGCCGCTGGACTCGGCACGAAGACCAGCTCCTGCTCGAGTACAACAGCCCGGATTCAGCCGCTGAGGCACTAGGCAGGACGACCCAGAGCTGCGCCCTCCGCCTCTGGCGCCTGCGCACCGGTCAAGTGCCGGTGCCCGGCACTCGGTGACCGGCCAACTGAGGCCCCCGGCTCCGGCCGGGGGCCTCTCCCCTCAGCCCTTCACGCAGACGACCTGCTTCAGCTTGGCCACCACCTGCACCAGGTCCCGCTGCTGGTCGATGACCTGGTCGATGGACTTGTAGGCGCCCGGGATCTCGTCCACGACGCCGGAGTCCTTGCGGCACTCCACGCCCCGGGTCTGCTCCTCCAGGTCCTGCGTCGAGAAGCGCCGCTTGGCCGCGTTGCGGCTCATCCGCCGGCCCGCGCCGTGCGACGCGGAGTTGAAGGCCAGCTCGTTGCCGAGGCCCTTGACGATGTACGACCCGGTGCCCATGGAGCCCGGGATGATGCCGTACTCCCCGGACCCGGCCCGGATCGCGCCCTTGCGGGTCACGAGCAGGTCCATGCCCGCGTACCGCTCCTCCGCCACGTAGTTGTGGTGGCAGGAGATCTCCGCCTCGAAGACCGGCTTGGCCTTCTTGAACTCCTTGCGGATCACGTCCTTCAGGAGCGCCATCATGAGCGTGCGGTTGTGCTTGGCGTACTCCTGCGCCCAGAACAGATCGTTGCGGTAGGCCGCCATCTGCGGGGTGTCCGCGACGAAGACGGCGAGGTCGCGGTCGACCAGACCCTGGTTGTGCGGCAGCTTCTGGGCCACGCCGATGTGGTGCTCGGCGAGTTCCTTGCCGATGTTCCGGGAGCCGCTGTGGAGCATCAGCCAGACGGAACCCTCCGAATCAGTACAAATTTCCACGAAATGATTCCCCTGGCCAAGGGTTCCCATCTGGGCGACGGCCCGCTCCCGCCGGAACTTCACGGCGTCGGCGATCCCGTCGAACCGCCCCCAGAACTCCTGCCACCCGGCCGTCGCCAGCCCGTGGAAGTCGCCCGGCTCGACGGGGTCCTCGTGCATCCCCCGTCCCACCGGAATCGCCTGCTCGATGCGCGACCGCAGCCGGGACAGGTCGCCCGGCAGGTCGTTCGCGGTCAGGGAGGTGCGGACCGCCGACATCCCGCAGCCGATGTCCACGCCCACCGCCGCCGGGCACACCGCGCCGCGCATCGCGATGACCGAGCCGACCGTCGCGCCCTTGCCGTAGTGCACGTCCGGCATCACGGCCAGACCCTCGATCCACGGCAGGGTCGCCACGTTCTGGAGCTGGCGCAGGGCCACGTCCTCGACCGTCGCCGGGTCCGTCCACATCCGGATCGGGACCTTGGCGCCCGGTATCTCCACGTACGACATGTCTTCCTCGTTCCCCCGGAAATGCTGGCAAAAGACTCAAGAGCGGCACAACGCAAAAGCGGCGCCAAGGCCGGTGAAAAGAGACAAGGGACCGGCGTCCACGGCGGTGCGTGCGATACACATTGTCTCCAGGGTCCGCCCCGCCGCGGCAAGCGAATAACCAGCGGGGACACTGGAGCACCGAGCGAGCCACCGAGCGCTCGCCCACCGTCGAGAGGAGCCCGACCGTGCAGCGGAAGGCGTACGTGACCGGTACCGCCGCCCTCCTCCTCGCGGCGCTGCTGAGCGGCTGCACCAGCGGGTCCGGGGACGACGCGGCCACGGACGACGCCAACCCGGGCGACGCCGGCACCACCGCGGTCGCCGCGCAGCCCGGCAAGTACCGCACGCTCCCCGAGCCCTGCGGCGCGGTCGGCCACGACGCGCTGGACACGCTGCTGCCCGGCATCCAGCGGATCACCGACCCGGGCCAGCGCGACCACGCCTACCGGGGCGAGGCCGCGCTGACCTACGACACCGACCGCAAGGTCGGCTGCCACTGGAAGGTGGAGTCGGCCGACGCCACGGACCGGCTCTTCGTCGACTTCGAGCGCGTGGTGTCGTACGACAACACGGTCAGCGACGACGACCAGGCGCAGCGGCTGTTCCAGGAGAAGCAGGCGGCGGCCGACCTTCCCGCGCCGAGCGCGTCCTCGGCTCCGCCGTCGCCGTCGCCGTCGGCGTCTGCGTCTTCGGCGGCTTCGGCGTCTGCTTCCGCGTCGCGGGGCGCGGCGGGCGGGGGTGCCTCGTCCCCGGCGTCCTCCTCCTCGTCTTCGGCGGACGCGGGGGGCGCCGCGGAGGCGGGGGTGAACTCTGCGGACTCGTCCGGGACTTCGGGTTCCCCCGACGCCTCGGCGCCCGAGTCGGGGGTGCCGTCCGCCGAGCTCCAGCCCCGTACGCTCTCCGACCTCGGTGACGAGGCGTATCTGGACGACGAGCTGAGCACGTCCGGTTCGACGGCCGAACAGCGGACGGTGACTGTGGTGTTCCGCACGTCCAACGTGGTCGTGACCATCCAGTACGAGGAGCAGCCGACGGCCGTCGGAGCGGTCCCGGACAGCAAGGAAATGCAGGACAGGGCCCGTGATCTGGCCGCGCGGCTGGACGACGCGCTGGGCGGCTGACGGACCGGCGGGCCCCGGCCGCCCGTGGCCGTGCGGCGGGCGGCGGGCGGCCCCACGGGTCCGTCACCGCGTACCGTGGCCCCGCAGGAACCCGCACGAACACCGAGCGTCATGAGTGAAGGAACCATGCAGCGAGCAGCCCAGCGAGACGACCGTGCCCAGCTTCAGCAGCGCGCCAAGCGCCTTCGCCGCGCGCTGGTCTGCGCGGCAGCCGTGCCCGCGGTCCTGATCACCGCCGGCTGCTCGTCGGACTCCGGTGACGCGAAGGCCGGGTCCGGCGCCGGGAGCACGCGGCCCTCGGACGGCGGCGCGTCGCCGTCGGTGAGCGCTTCGCCGACCGTGCGGGCCGCCGCGTACGGGACGATTCCCGACCCGTGCGGCACGCTGTCGAAGAAGACGCTGGCCGATCTGGTGCCGGAGGGCGTGGAGTCGGCGAAGAAGGGTGCCACGGACGACTCGTCGGCGCGGGCCTCCTGCTCGTGGAACAGCCTGGACAACAACGGGGTCGAGGGTTCGCAGTTCCGCTGGCTGAACGTGTCGCTGCTGCGGTTCGAGTCGGACGCCACCCGGGGTGCCGGCGACGAGCAGGCGCACGCGTACTTCACCCGGCAGGCGAAGGACGCCCAGTCGGTGGAGGGCGCGAAGGGCGTCAAGGTGGTGCCGCTGTCCGGGGCGGGCGCGGAGGCGACGGCGGTGCGCTACGACCTGAAGAAGAAGGAAGGTCTGTTCAAGCAGCAGACGGTCGTCGCCCGGGTGGAGAACGTCGTGGTCACCGTGGACTACAACGGGGCCGGTCTCGCGGGTGAGGAGACGCCCGACGCCGACGATCTGACGAAGTCGGCGGAGAAGGCGCTGAAGGAGGCCGTGGCGGCGGTGTCCAAGGCCAACGGCGCGGAGGGCGGAGCGAGTTCGTCGGCGTCGCCGTCCGGGGAGTCGTCCGGTGCGACGGGCGGTTCGACGGGCGGTTCGCCGTCCGGGACCGCGTCGAAGTCGGCGGCCAAGGCGGCGGCCAAGGCGTCCGTGAAGTCCCCGGCCAAGTCGGCCAAGTCGTCTTCGTCCCGTTCGTCCGCGGCCGGGTCGACCGTCAGGAAGAGCTGACCGGAGGGCCGTAGCGGCCGACCGGCACTACGTTCGCCGCACACGTGTGCCACTCTGTTGCGCGCAACGACAAGCAACGGGAGGGGAGTACGAGTGGCCGCGCCGCAGCTTACTCGGATGCACCGCGTTCTCATCGGCGTGGTCGTGACCGGCGCTCTGATCATCGCCGGTATCGGCTTCGCCGGTTCGTACGCGGCCGTCCGGGAGCTGGCCCTGCAGAAGGGCTTCGGGAACTTCTCCTATGTGTTCCCGGTGGGTATCGACGCGGGCATCTGTGTGCTGCTCGCCCTGGACCTGCTGCTCACCTGGATCCGTATCCCCTTCCCGCTGCTGCGGCAGACGGCGTGGCTGCTGACGGCGGCGACGATCGCCTTCAACGGCGCCGCCGCCTGGCCGGACCCGCTGGGCGTGGGCATGCACGCGGTGATCCCGGTGCTCTTCGTGGTGTCGGTCGAGGCGGCCCGGCACGCGACCGGCCGTATCGCCGACATCACGGCGGACAAGCACATGGAGGGTGTCCGCCTCACCCGCTGGCTGCTCTCCCCGCTGCCGACGTTCCTGCTGTGGCGGCGGATGAAGCTGTGGGAGCTGCGCTCCTACGAGCAGGTGATCAAGCTGGAGCAGGAACGTCTCGTCTACCAGGCGCGGCTGCGTTCCCGGTTCGGCCGCGCCTGGCGCAGGAAGGCTCCGGTGGAGTCCCTGATGCCGCTGCGGCTGGCCCGGTACGGCGTCCCGCTGGCGGAGACGGCCCCGGCGGGTCTGGCGGCGGCGGGCATCGAGCCGGTGCTGCTGCCCCCGGCGCCGCAGCCGCAGGCCCTGGCGCCCGCCGCGGACGCCCGCCCCGCCGTGGCGGCGGCCTCCGCTCCGCCGCAGCAGGAGCCCCCGGCCGGGCAGCGGCCCGCCGAGGCGCCCCCGGCGGAGGAGCAGAGCCCCTGGTTCCAGGCCCCGCGCGAGGTCGAGTACCACGGCGGCTACGACCCGACGTACGACCCGATGCTCCAGGAGCCGCAGTACGCGCCCGAGGAGCAGTACGAGGAGTGGTACGAGGAGCAGCCCCCGGAGCAGTTCCAGCAGCCCTCCGCGGAGGAGACCGGCAGCTTCCCCATCCCGGTGAGCGCGTCCCGCACCCGTGAGCTGGGCGAGGGCGGCGGTCCGGCGGAGCCGGTGCCGGGCGAGGAGGACTTCTACCTGGTCTTCCGCAAGTCGATAGACGGCAGCTACCCGACCTCCGCGCAGTTCCGGGACGACGTCGAGGCGACCTTCGGGCTCTCCCTGGCGCCCCGCGACGCCGACCGCATGGTCAACCGCTTCACCAACCGCCACACCGCGGAACTCCAGGAAGACCACATCGCCTGAAGCGCGTGACCGCGAGCGCCCGACCGCGTGAGAAGCGCGAGACCGCGTCGGCGGTGGCAGCACGGAAAAGGGGCCCTCCGGCGAGGAGGGCCCCTTCTTCGTGCGCGATGTCAGTCCCCGAGCAGGGTCCGCACCCGCTCCTGGCCCACCGCGAGCAGCAGCGTGGGCAGGCGGGGGCCGGTGTCGCGGCCGACGAGCAGGTGGTAGAGCAGGGCGAAGAAGGACCGCTGGGCGGTCTTGATCTCCGGCGGCAGCTCCTTGGGCGTGGCGTCGGCGGAGAAGCCGGCCTGGACCTTCGGCACGCCGTACACGAGGTGGGTCAGTCCGTCGAGCGACCAGTGGCCGGCGAGTCCGTCGAGCAGCAGCCGCAGGGACCGGCGGGACGCCTCGTCCAGGGACGCCAGCAGTTCGGTGTCGGGCCGGTCGCGCACGATGGTCCGCTGGTCGGCGGGGACGTGGGTGTTGATCCACGCCTCGGCCTTGTCGTACCGCGGGCGGACCTCGTCCAGCGAGCCGAGCGGCTGCTGAGGGTCCAGCTCGGAGAGGATGCGCAGGGCCTGGTCCTCGTGTCCGGCGGTGATGTCGGCGACGGACGCGAGCGTGCGGTACGGCAGCGGGCGGGGCGTCTTCGGCAGGTCGCCGGCGGCGGTGCCGACGGCACGGGTGTAGGCGGCGGTGTCGGCCGGCAGCGCGGAGCCGTCGGCGACCTTCGCGGCCAGCTTGTCCCACTCGTCGTAGAGCCGCTGGATCTCCTGGTCGAAGGCGATCTTGAAGGACTGGTTGGGGCGGCGGCGGGCGTAGAGCCAGCGCAGGAGCTGCGGCTCCATGATCTTCAGCGCGTCGGCCGGGGTCGGGACGCCGCCGCGCGAGGAGGACATCTTGGCCATGCCGGAGATGCCGACGAAGGCGTACATCGGGCCGATCGGCTGCTGGCCGCCGAAGAGGGGCGCGATCTGGCCGCCGACCTGGAACGAGGAGCCCGGCGAGGAGTGGTCGACGCCGCTGGGCTCGAAGACGACGCCCTCGTAGGCCCAGCGCATCGGCCAGTCGACCTTCCAGACCAGCTTGCCGCGGTCGAACTCGGCGAGCCGGACGGTCTCGGCGAAGCCGCAGGCGGTGCAGGTGTACGACAGCTCGGTGGTGTCGTCGTCGTAGGAGGTGACGGTCGTCAGGTCCTTGCCGCAGGCACCGCAGTACGGCTTGTACGGGAAGTACCCGGCGGAGCCGGAGCTGCCGTCGTCCTCGGAGGCGGCGCCGGAGCCCTCCGCGGCCTCCAGCTCGGCCTCGTCCAGCGGCTTCTGCTGCTGCTTCTTCGGCGCCTTCTTCGTCCGGTACTGGTCGAGGATCGCGTCGATGTCGTGCCGGTGCCGCATGGCGTGCAGGATCTGCTCGCGGTAGGCGCCGGAGGTGTACTGGGCGGTCTGGCTGATCCCGTCGAACTCCACGCCGAGCTGGGCCAGCGACTCGGTCATCGCGGCCTTGAAGTGCTCGGCCCAGTTCGGGTAGGCGGAGCCCTTCGGCGCCGGGACGGAGGTCAGCGGCTTGCCGATGTGCTCGGCCCAGGTCTCGTCGACACCGGCGATGCCGGCCGGGACCTTGCGGTACCGGTCGTAGTCGTCCCAGGAGATCAGGTGCCGGACCTGGCGGCCGCGGCGGCGGATCTCGTCGGCGACGAGGTGCGGGGTCATGACCTCGCGGAGGTTGCCCAGGTGGATCGGCCCGGAGGGGGAGAGTCCGGACGCGACGACGACCGGTTTGCCCGGGGCCCGGCGCTCCGACTCCTCGATGACCTCATCCGCGAAACGGGAGACCCAGTCGGTGGTCTCGGTGCTCTGAGCCACGATCGGCACGTCCTTCTTTCTGAACGGGGTGCCACCCCAGCTGGACGGAAGTGGCACTCCATTCTCACAGACCGTCCGCCGACCGGGAAAACCGCTTTTCCCCCCGTGGGATACTGGGCGGGTCTATCCATCCCCACGAGGAGAACGGCACCCCTCCCTATGGCCTCGGTCACGTCCCTCAGCGACAGCGTCCAGCAGCACCTCGCGTCCGCCCTCTCGGCCACCCTGCCCGAGGCCGCCGGCGCGGACCCGCTGCTGCGACGAAGCGACCGGGCCGACTTCCAGGCCAACGGCATCCTGGCCCTGGCCAAGAAGGCGAAGGCGAACCCCCGGGAGCTGGCGGCCGAGGTCGTCGGCCGGGTGGTGACGGGTGACGTGATCCGGGACGTCGAGGTGTCCGGCCCCGGCTTCCTGAACATCACCATCGCCGACGAGGCGATCACCCGGAACCTGGCCGCGCGGTACGCGGACGAGACGGGCCGCCTCGGCGTGCCCACCGCCGCGGACCCCGGCACCACGGTGATCGACTACGCCCAGCCGAACGTGGCGAAGGAGATGCACGTCGGCCACCTGCGGTCGGCGGTGATCGGCGACTCGGTGGCGCAGCTCCTGGAGTTCACCGGCGAGAACGTGGTGCGCCGCCACCACATCGGCGACTGGGGCACCCAGTTCGGCATGCTCATCCAGTACCTGGACGAGCACCCGCACGAGCTGGACCACAAGGCCGCCGAGGTGACCGGCGAGGAGGCGATGTCGAACCTCGACCGCCTCTACAAGGCCGCGCGCAAGCTGTTCGACTCCGACGAGGAGTTCAAGACCCGGGCCCGCCGCCGGGTGGTGGACCTCCAGGCGGGCGACCCGCACACGCTGGGCATCTGGCAGCGGTTCGTGGACGAGTCGAAGATCTACTTCTTCTCCGTCTTCGAGAAGCTGGACATGGAGATCCGGGACGCGGACATCGTCGGCGAGTCCGGGTACAACGACATGCTGGCCGAGACCTGCCGCCTGCTGGAGGAGTCGGGCGTCGCGGTCCGCTCCGAAGGCGCGCTGTGCGTGTTCTTCGACGATATCAAGGGCCCGGACGGCAACCCGGTCCCGCTGATCGTGCAGAAGTCGGACGGCGGCTACGGCTACGCGGCCACCGACCTGTCCGCGATCCGCGACCGCGTCTTCCACCTGAAGGCGGACACCCTGCTGTACGTGGTGGACGCCCGGCAGGCGCTGCACTTCCGGATGGTCTTCGAGACGGCGCGCCGGGCCGGCTGGCTAGGCGAGGACGTGACGGCGGTGCAGCTCGCCTTCGGCACGGTCCTCGGCAAGGACGGCAAGCCGTTCAAGACGCGCGCGGGCGAGACGGTCCGCCTGGTCGACCTGCTGGACGAGGCGATCGAGCGGGCGTCGGCCGTGGTCCGCGAGAAGGCCCAGGACCTGTCGGAGGCGGAGATCGCCGAGCGGGGCACCCAGGTGGGCGTCGGCGCGGTGAAGTACGCGGACCTGTCGACGTCGGCGAACCGGGACTACAAGTTCGACCTGGACCAGATGGTGTCGCTGAACGGCGACACGTCCGTCTATCTCCAGTACGCCTACGCCCGGATCCGGTCCATCCTCCGCAAGGCCGGCGAGGTCCGCCCGGCGGCCCGCCCGGAGCTGGCCCTGGCGGACGCCGAGCGCGCCCTGGGCCTGCACCTGGACTCCTTCGCGGAGACGGTCCGGGAGGCGGCCGCGGAGTACGCCCCGCACAAGCTGGCGGCGTACCTGTACCAGCTCGCGTCGCTGTACACGTCGTTCTACGACAAGTGCCCGGTGCTGCGCGCCGAGACGCCGCAGCAGGTGGAGAACCGCCTCTTCCTGTGCGACGTCACGGCCCGCACCCTGCACCGGGGCATGGCCCTGCTGGGCATCCGGACGCCCGAGAAGCTCTGACCGCTCAGGGGCCGTGGGCGGCGAGGAGCCGCCGGGTCTGGTCGATCAGGGCCTCGCGGACCGAGTCGGGGGACACGACCTGGAGCGGCGTGGCCAGGGTGAGGAGATAGCGGGCCAGGCCCTCCGGGGCCGGGCCCCCTATGTCGACCAGGGTCGCGTCCGGGCCGTCGGGGTGGTGGGTGCCGATGGTCGGCGGGATCAGCCGCCGGGCCTCCGTCAGGGGGAGCGGGAGGCGGATCCTCGCCGACAGGGGATACGGGCCGTTCGCCGTGTTGTGGGACACCAGTTGCGCCGGGTCCGGCGGGTCCTCGATCTCGGCCGGCCGGCCGGTCGGGACCAGGCGCTCCACCCTGTCCGCGCGGAAGGTCCGCCATCCCCGCGCCACGTCCCGCGCGACGAAGTACCAGCGCCTGCCGGTGTGCACGAGCCGGTACGGATCGACGTCCCGGTCCGTACCGTGCCCCTGCCCGTCGCGGTACGACAGCCGGACCCGCTCCCCGCGCCGGCAGGCCGCGGCCAGTTCCAGCAGCATCCCGGGCCGCAGCCGCGGCTCCTCGGGCCAGGGCAGCCGTACGAACGCCTCGTCCCACTCCCCCAGCCGCTCGGCCACCCGCGCCGGCAGCACCTGGCGCAGCTTCAGCAGCGCCGACAGCGCCGCCTGGTCCCCGCCGAGCGCCCCGCCGAGCGCCGCCTCCCGCAGGCCCACGGCCACCGCCAGCGCCTCCTCCTCGTCCAGGATCAGCGGCGGCACGCGCGAGCCGGCCCGGAGCCGGTAGCCGCCCCAGGGCCCGGCGTCGGAGTCGACGCTGTACCCCAGCTCCCGCAGCTTGGCGATGTCCCGCCGCACCGTGCGGTCCGTGACCCCCATCCGCTCGGCCAGCTCCCCGCAGGTCCACGAAGGACGGGCGGCGAGCAACGACAGCAGTCGCAGCAGACGGGCGGAGGCGCTCAGCACGGACGGAAGTTTTTCATACCGCCCGGCCCGACCAGGACCGGAACTGTCCGGGTCACGTCCTACCGTCCTCCCATGAGCACGGAAACCACTCCCGCACCCGTCTTCCGCTACGCCGCCGTCACCCTCGACTGCGCCGACCCCGCCGAACTCGCCCGTTTCTACGGCGACATGTTCGGCCTCGCCGTCACCTACTCCACCGACGACTTCGTCTTCCTCGGCGGCGCCGACGGCACGGCCGGCCTGGGCTTCACCCGCGTGGCCGACTACCGCCCGCCCACGTGGCCGGACCCGGCCCAGGGCAAGCAGGCCCACATCGAGGTGGGCGTCGACGACCTGGAGACGGCCGAGGCCCATCTGCTGAAGCTGGGCGCCACCAAGCCGGTCCACCAGCCCCAGCCGGACCGCTGGCGGGTCCTGCTCGACCCGGCCGGCCACCCGTTCTGCATCACGACCCTGGTCTGACCCCGCCGGGCCCGCTCACGGCACGGCGAACTCGCACCACACGATCTTCCCCGGCGCGCGCTCCCCGACGCCCCACTTGTCGCTGAGCGCCGCCACCAGCAGCAGGCCCCGGCCCCCCTCGCTCTCCGGCCCGCCCGGTTCCTCCGCGGCCCGAGGGGTGCCGGGGCCGCTGTCGTGCACCTCGGCCCGGACCAGGTGCCCGTCGTACCGCAGACGCAGCAGGAAGCCCCGCCCCGCCGGGACGCCGTGCACCAGGGCGTTCGTGGCCAGCTCGCTCACGCAGAGCGACAGATCGGGAGCCCGGCCCCAGCCTTCCAGTCCCCACTGCTTCAGCGACCACTCGGTGAGCTGCCTGGCGGCGGGGACGGAGCGACGGCTGCGGACGTAGAACCGGTCGCGGTGGCAGGGGAGTTCCATGTGCTCGTTCACGGGGCGAATGTCGCGCAGGGTGACTACCGTGGTTCAGTGAGTCATCCCGTACAAGGTTTTTGTACGGGTTGCTGCGGGGTGGTGCACGGCCGGCGTGGGGAGTTCAGCAAGCATGACGCCTGCACGGAGGAGGAATCAGTCGGCCATGAAGATGCTGGGCCGTCAACTGGCGGCGGCCCGGCGGGCGAAGGGACTCAGCCAGCCCGGTCTGGCCACGGCGCTGAACATCCACGAGGAGACGGTCGCCAGCATCGAACAGGGCCGGCGGGTGCTGAAGCCGGACATGGCCGAACTGTTCGACGAGTTCCTGGAGACCAAGGGAATGCTGGCGGCAGGGGTGGCCAACCTGCCGGAGGTGGACCAGTTCCCGTTGTGGGCGGAGGAGTACATGGATCAGGAAAAGGTCGCCATCGCGTTGTCGTGGTACGACAACGCCGTCATTCCGGGGCTGCTCCAGAACGAGCCGTACGCGCGCGCCGTCCTGCGGAACCGAGTCCCGGCATACGAGGACGAGGAGCTGGAGAAGGCGCTACGCCTGCGACTCGACCGCCAGGAGATCCTGCACCGCAAGAACCCGCCGACGCTGAGCTTCGTGGTGTGGGAACCGGCGCTGCTGGTCGAAGTCGGTACCCCTGAGGTCTACAGGGACCAGTTGCGCTTCCTGCGCGAGGCAGCCGAACTCCCCTGCGTCTCACTCCAAGTACTGCCGCTGAGTAGTCCCGACCATGCCGGCTTGGACGGCCCGTTCGCGCTGCTCGAAACTCCGGACCATCAGCACCTCGCTTACACCGAATCGCAGCGCGGCAGCCAATGGGTTTCTGACCCGGAAGGGGTTTCCCGCCTGGCGCGTAAGTATGCAATGCTGCGGACACAGGCCCTGACCACTCATCGTTCGATGGACCTGCTCGACAGCCTGCTAGGAGAGCCATGAGCGCCGAAGCCCTTCAGTGGTTCAAGTCGACCTACAGCGGCAGCGAGGGAGGCGCTTGCCTGGAAGCCGCCGTCGCCTGGCACAAGTCCAGCTACAGCAGCGAAGGCGGCCAGTGCCTCGAAGTCGCCGTGGCTCCCGGTGCCGTGCACATCCGGGACTCGAAGGAAGTGCCCTCGCCGGACCGCACCCTGTGCGTCAGTGCCGTCACGTGGGACGCTTTCACCTCCGCTCTCAAGTGACCCTTCGCAGCTGCTAGGAGAGCAATGAGCGCCCAAGCCCTTCAGTGGTTCAAGTCGACCTACAGCGGCGACGAGGGCGGCCAGTGCCTCGAAGTCGCCCTCACCTGGCACAAGTCGAGCTACAGCAGCAGGGAAGGCGGCGCTTGCCTGGAAGCCGCCGTCGCCTGGCAGAAGTCCAGTTACAGCGGCGGCGAAGGCGGCCAGTGCCTCGAAGTGGCCGTCTCTCCCGGCGCGGTACACATCCGGGACTCCAAGGAGACGCCCTCCCAGGACCGCACCCTGTGCGTCAGCGCCGTCACCTGGGACGCCTTCACCTCCGCTCTCAAGTGACCCGGAGCCAACTCCGTTGTCAGTGGCTGCCCTTACAGTCGGCGGCATGGCGACACTTCCCAACCCGCTGCCCCGACTGGCCACCGATCCCAGCGGTCGTTCCCTGGGGCTCCGGCTGCCGCCCGGCAGGCTGGTAGACGAGACGGACGACGGACGCTGGCACGAACCCCTGCTGTGGCACGCGGAGAAGTCGTCCGCGCCCGGCACCTGGAAGGCCCTCGGCACGTCGGCGGCCCGTGCGGGGCTGCTGCCGGTGCTCGTGGACCTGGCCGGCTGCCCGGACGGGATCGAGGACTGGGGACTGCTCCCGGGCGACGCCTCGTACCCCGGGGACCACACGGCCGAGGACGTGCTCGCGGAGTACTGGGAGGAGGAGACCGACGGCCGGGCCGGTGACGAGACCGAGCCGTTCGGCACCGAGTGGCCGGGCCTCGCCGCGCCCGGCGTGCCGCACGCCGGTCCCGAGACCCGGGCGGCCACGGTCGCCGACGCGCTGCACCGGGACCCGGAGCGGTGGGCGGAGTGGATCGAGGAACCGCATTTCGCCCTCGTCCCGGCCCGCCGGTCGGCCGACATACCGGCGGCGATCGGCTGGACCGGCGCCCTGGACTACGACCACGACGTGGCCC
This sequence comes from Streptomyces sp. NPDC017095, assembly GCF_044332325.1. Taxonomy (NCBI): domain Bacteria; kingdom Bacillati; phylum Actinomycetota; class Actinomycetes; order Kitasatosporales; family Streptomycetaceae; genus Streptomyces; species Streptomyces sp. NPDC017095. The sequence continues at coordinate 21,024 of NZ_JBIROU010000009.1, read as the reverse complement.
GTGTCTGCGCGGTGCTGCGGTCCTGGGAGGACCGGTTCGGCGCCCGGGTCGTGGCGCTCGGGCCGGACGCCCTGGTGATGTCCGTCGCGGCGCCGCCCGGCACGCCCGCCGACGCCGAGGTCCTCGCCGCCGAGCACTACGCGCTGTGCCCGGACGCGGTCGTCGGGAGCGGCGCGGGGAGCGTCCGGTCGTACGCGAAGGGGCTGGCCGGCGCGGACAGCTGGGCCTTCTGGTGGGACTGAGGCGGGCGGGCGGTCAGCCGAACTCCGAGGCCGGTTTCCACTTCTGACCGCCCAGCGGAAAGGCGTACGCCGGCCGGCCGTTGTTGCCGCTGGTGCGGAACGGGTGGCCGGCGTCGTCGATCACGAGCGTGCCGTGGCGGTTCCCGCTGGACCAGGACAGCTCCAGGTACCAGCTGACGTCGTACGCCGACGCGTCGGCGGTGACGTAGAAGACCTCGGGGTCCGACTGGCTCACCTTGAAGGGGAAGTCCGCGCTCCCGGCCGCCGGTACGGGCGACGGGCGCATCGCGTCCAGGGCGACGGAGAACGACCGCGTCGGCACGCCGCCGCCGCAGCCCACTCCCGGGTAACCCATGGCGTAGTCGTTCCAGGCGAGCGGCGAGCGCTTGCCCGCCATGTGGACCGACAGCCGCTCCAGGACGACCGTCTGCCGTCCGGTGCCCTGCACGGTGAACGTGACGAACTGCTCGCCCGCCGACACCGCCTGGTGCACGGCCACCCAGGCCGGCGCGCCCTGCTCCGACGGCGGCGGGTTCACGGCGGTCGGCGGGCGGTCGATCAGGTAGTGCTGCGAGCAGGGGCTCTCCCAGGTGTAGGGGTGGGTGTTGACCGTGAGGGGCGGCCCGGCGGACGTCCCCGCGGACGCGGTGGCGGCCGGCTTGTGCGTGGGTGACCCGTCGGTGGTCTCGGGGGCCAGGTCCGGGGCCTCGGCGGAGGGCGAGGCCGAGGCCGAGGCCGAGGCCGAGGGGGAACGGGTGGCCGCGTGGCGCGGGCTCGGGCTCATGGCGGACGGCGAGACGAGGGCGCCGTGCCGGGGGGCGCCGGGGCCCGGGTCCGCGGTGGCCGCGGCGGCCTTGGCGTCGCCCCGCCGCTCGCCGCCGTCCGAGGGCAGGGTCAGGGCGAACACCGTGCCGCCGACCAGCGCGGTGACCGTGACGGCGGCCAGGAGGGCGGTGCGACGGCCGACGGCCAGGGACCGCCCCCGCCGCCACCGGCCCGCCGCCACCGGTTCCGATGCCGGTACGGACCCCGGTGCAGGTGCAGGTGCAGGTGCCGGTGCCGCCACCGCCTCCAGTGCCTCGGCAGCCTGCTGCACCTCGGCGGCCTCCGGCTCCGCCTTGCCCTCGGTGCCCTTCCGGCCCCGCCCGGCGTCCGCCAGGACCCACCGCCGGTGCAGCTCCACCAGTTCCCCGGGCGTCGCCCTGCACAGCCGGGCGAACCGCTCCACGGGGGCGTAGTCCGTCGGTACGGCGTCCCCGTTGCAGTAGCGGTGCAGTGTCGACGTGCTCATGTGCAGCCGCTTGGCGAGCGTGCCGTAGCTGTGCCCGGAGCGGTCCTTCAACTCCCGCAGCAGCTCGCTGAAACCGCTCTCGGGGATGCCCTCCGCCACCGTTCCTCCAGTCCCCCTCGTCCCACCCCGGCGTTCCAGGGGAGGTCTGTTTTCGCAGGTCAAAGCCGGTTTCAGCGTTCCAGTGTCCCGGATTGGCGGCCATCGCTGGCCGCCGGGACGGGTCCGCACACAGGCTGTGGGTCATCCAAGCACGCCAACCGGCCCAGCCCGAAAGAGGACTTGCCATGCGTATGCGCCACATCCGTCTGATCGCCGCCACCGGCACCGCCGTCGCCGCCCTCGCGCTCACGGCGTGCGACAACGGGACGGGCACGAAGGACGAGGGCGGCTCCCGGCCGGCGGTGTCGGAGACGAGCGCGTCGAAGGCGTCCGGGGACGCCCTCCGCACGGAGAAGACCGCCGTCGCCACCACCGGCACCGGCGCCGGCGACGCCACCACCGAGGCCACCCCGGTGCCCCGGGCCCGCACCTCCAGCGGCAAGCCGGACGCCGCCGCCACCCGCGGGACCAAGAGCACCGGCAGCTCCGTGGTGCTCTGCAACGGCACGAACACCACCGTCACCGCCCAGTCGCTGGCCCGGCCGCTGAACCACATGCTGCTGACGGTGAAGAACACCGGGAGCAAGAGGTGCGAGCTGCCGTACTACCCGGTCCTGCGCTTCGACCAGATGCAGTGGGTGCCGCAGGCCGACGAGTCCACCCGGCCGCAGGCCGTGGTCTCGCTGAACCCGGGCCAGTCGGGGTACGCGGGAGTGCTGCTGTCGGCCGCCGACGGCAGCGGCAGCGGCGGGAGCACCGCCCACAAGCTGACGGTGGCCTTCCAGGGGATGACCCCGAACAGCGACGGCGGCCCGTCCGCGACGCCGACCCTGCCCGCCAAGGGCGCCTACTACGACAGCACGCTGAAGGTGACCTTCTGGCAGCAGGACCTGGCGAGCATCTCCAACTGGTGAACGGCGCTCGGCTAGCGCAGCGTGCGGGCCACCTCGGTGGCCCAGTAGGTGAGGATGTTCCGGGCGCCGGCCCGCTTGATGCCCGTGAGGGTCTCCAGGATGGCCCGGTCCCGGTCCACCCAGCCCTTCTCCGCGGCGGCCTCGATCATCGCGTACTCCCCGGAGATCTGGTACGCGGCCACGGGCACGTCCACGGCGTCCGCGACCCGGGCGAGGATGTCGAGGTAGGGACCGGCCGGCTTGACCATCACCATGTCGGCGCCCTCGGCGAGGTCCAGCTCCAGCTCGCGCAGGGACTCGCGCCAGTTGGCCGGGTCCTGCTGGTAGGTCTTCCGGTCGCCCTGCAGCGACGAGCCGACGGCCTCGCGGAAGGGGCCGTAGAAGGCCGAGGAGTACTTGACGGTGTAGGCGAGGATCGCCACGTCCTCACGGCCGATCTGGTCCAGCGCGTCACGGACGACGCCGATCTGGCCGTCCATCATGCCGCTGGGGCCCACGACATGGGCGCCCGCGTCGGCCTGGACCTGCGCCATCTCGGCGTACCGCTCCAGAGTGGCGTCGTTGTCGACCCGGCCCTCGGCGTCCAGCACCCCGCAGTGCCCGTGGTCGGTGAACTCGTCCAGGCACAGGTCGGACATGACGAGCAGATCGTCGCCGACCTCGGCCCGCACGTCCCGCAGGGCGACCTGGAGGATGCCGTCCGGGTCGGTGCCGGCGGTGCCCTGGGCGTCCTTCTTGGCGTCCTCGGGCACGCCGAACAGCATGATCCCGGAGACCCCGGCCTCCACCGCCTCCAGAGCGGCCTTCTTCAGACTGTCCCGGGTGTGCTGCACGACCCCGGGCATCGAGGAGATCGGCACCGGCTCGGCCACGCCCTCCCGGACGAACGCCGGGAGGATCAGGTCGGCGGGGTGCAACCGCGTCTCGGCGACCATCCGCCGCATGACGGGCGAGGTCCGCAGCCGCCGGGGACGCGTACCGGGGAAGGATCCGTACTTCGTCATGCCTTCTACGCTACGCCCGCCCGGCCCGCGCCTTTGCCGACGCGATGTCGGACGCAGCCGGCCCCGCCCGGCGCCCGGGGGCATGCCGAGAGCCGCCCGTCCGGCCGGGGCGGGCGGAGGGGCGGCGGACCGGGGTCCGGGGGCGCGGGCCCCCGGTCCCCTCAGGTAGTCGAGCGGCGTCTGCGGGCGCCCGGGCGGCGTTCGCTCGGGCGGGTCACCGGGTCGCCCGCCTCCAGGGCGGCGGCGCGGCGCTTCATGCCGAAGTCGGCGAGGGCCTCCGCCAGCTTGTGCACGGACGGCTCCGGCGCCATGACGTCGACGCGCAGGCCATGCTCCTCGGCCGTCTTGGCCGTGGCCGGGCCGATGCAGGCGATCACCGTGACGTTGTGCGGCTTGCCCGCGATGCCGACCAGGTTGCGGACCGTGGAGGACGAGGTGAACAGCACCGCGTCGAAACCGCCGCCCTTGATCGCCTCGCGGGTCTCCGCCGGCGGCGGCGAGGCGCGCACGGTCCGGTAGGCCGTGACGTCGTCGACCTCCCAGCCCAGCTCGATCAGACCGGCCACCAGGGTCTCGGTGGCGATGTCGGCGCGGGGCAGGAAGACGCGGTCGATCGGGTCGAAGACCGGGTCGTAGGGGGGCCAGTCCTCCAGGAGGCCGGCCGCCGACTGCTCACCGCTCGGCACCAGGTCCGGCTTCACGCCGAAGGCGATCAGCGCCTTGGCGGTCTGCTCGCCCACCGCGGCCACCTTGATGCCCGCGAAGGCACGGGCGTCCAGGCCGTACTCCTCGAACTTCTCGCGCACGGCCCGCACCGCGTTGACCGACGTGAAGGCGATCCACTCGTACCGGCCGGTGACGAGTCCCTTGACCGCCCGCTCCATCTGCTGCGGGGTGCGCGGGGGCTCCACCGCGATCGTCGGGACCTCGTGCGGCACCGCGCCGTAGGAGCGCAGCTGGTCGGAGAGCGACGCCGCCTGCTCCTTCGTCCGCGGCACGAGCACCTTCCAGCCGAACAGCGGCTTGGACTCGAACCACGACAGCTGGTCGCGCCGGGACGCGGCGGAACGCTCGCCGACCACGGCTATCACCGGCCGGCCGCCGTCCGGCGACGGCAGCACCTTCGCCTGCTTCAACGTCTGCGCGATCGTGCCGAGCGTCGCCGTCCAGGTGCGCTGCCGGGTCGTCGTACCGGCGACGGTCACCGTCAGCGGGGTGTCCGGCTTGCGGCCCGCCGAGACCAGCTCGGCCGCCGCGCCGGCCACGGAGTCCAGGGTGGTCGAGACGACCACCGTGCCGTCCGACGCGCCCACCTCCGTCCAGCACCGGCCGGAGGCGGTGCGGGCGTCCACGAACCGGACGTCCGCGCCGTCGGCGTCCCGCAGCGGCACACCGGCGTACGCGGGCACGCCGACCGCCGCCGCGACCCCGGGGACGACCTCGAAGGGCACCCCGGCGGCGGCGCAGGCGAGCATCTCGTCCGCCGCGCCCGTGTCGAGTCCCGGGTCCCCGGGCACCGCACGCACCACCCGCCTGCCGCCGCGCGCGGCCTCCATGACAAGATGAACGGCATCCCGGACAGCGGGCGGGACAGCGACGGGTGTTGACGTGCCGTCAACCACCGTCAGCTGGGGCGTGCCCGTGCCCGGCGGCGAGACCGAGGAGGGATCGGCGTCCGTCTCCACGACGGACACGCCCTGTCGGGCGTGCGTCCGGATGACGTCGAGCACCTCGTGCTCGGCGACCAGGACGTCCGCGTTCGACAGCGCCTCCACGGCGCGCAGAGTCAGCAGTCCCGGATCCCCGGGTCCGGCACCGAGGAAGGTGACGTGTCCGTGTTCCGGACCTGCGGCAGGAAGGGCGGTGGGGCTCATCGTGCTCGCTCCCCCATCAGACCGGCCGCACCCCGGGCGAGCATCTCGGTGGCGAGTTCGCGACCGAGAGCCCACGCCTGGTCGTGCGTCTGGGGCACGGGACCGGTGGTGGACAACTGCACCATGCGGGTGCCGTCGGTCGTGCCGACGACGCCGCGCAGGCGCATTTCCTTGACAAACTGCCCGCCGGCTCGGGGGTCCTCCCGCTCGAACGGAGCCGAGCGTGGGGGAAGGTCGGCCAGCGCGCCCACAGGTGCGCTGCAACCGGCCTCCAGGGCGGCGAGCAGTGACCGCTCGGCGGTGACGGCGACCCGGGTGAACGGGTCGTCGAGCGCGCCGAGCGCGGCGATCAGGTCCGCGTGGTCCGCGGCACACTCGATCGCCAGGGCCCCCTGGCCGGGGGCGGGCAGAACCGTGTCGACCGACAGGAAGTCGGTCACCTCGTCGCCGCGGCCGAGCCGGTTGAGCCCGGCGGCGGCCAGCACGACCGCGTCCAGCTCACCGCCGCGGACGTATCCGATCCGCGTGTCGACGTTGCCGCGGATCGCGACGGTCTCGATGTCCAGGCCGTGGGCGCGGGCGTACGCGTTGAGCTGCGCCATGCGGCGCGGCGAGCCGGTGCCGACGCGGGCGCCGCGCGGCAGGTCGGTGAACTTCAGCGCGTCCCGCGCGACGATCACGTCCCGCGGGTCCTCGCGCACCGGTATCGCGGCCAGGACCAGTTCCGCGGGCTGCGCGGTCGGCAGGTCCTTGAGCGAATGAACCGCGAAGTCCACCTCGCCCTCCAGCAGCGCGTCGCGCAGCGCCGTGACGAACACGCCGGTGCCGCCGATCCGCGCCAGGTGCTCGCGGGAGGTGTCGCCGTACGTGGTGATCTCGACCAGTTCGACGGGCCGCCCGGTCACCTGCCGGACGGTCTCGGCGACCTGTCCGGACTGGGCCATGGCCAGCTTGCTCCGCCTGGTCCCCAGCCGCAGTGCCTTGTTGCTCATACCGGCCCTCGGTTCTCGTCGCGCGTGCTGCCTCCGGCCCGGGAGACGGCGGCGGCCGCCTCGGAGTCGAGGTCGAACAGGGTGCGCAGCGCGTCGGCGTACCCGGCGCCGCCGGGCTCGGCCGCGAGCTGCTTGACCCGCACGGTCGGCGCGTGCAGCAGCTTGTCGACGACCCGGTGCACGGTCTGCCGGATCTCGCCGCGCTGGCGGTCGTCCAGGCCGGGCAGGCGGCCGTCGAGGCGGGCCATCTCGCCGGCGACGACGTCGGCGGCCATGGCGCGCAGCGCGACCACGGTCGGCGTGATGTGCGCCGCCCGCTGCGCCGCGCCGAAGGCCGCGACCTCGTCGGAGACGATGCGCCGGACCTGGTCGACGTCGGCCGCCATCGGCGCGTCGGCGGAGGCGTCCGCCAGCGACTCGATGTCGACCAGACGGACCCCGGCCAGCCGGTGCACGGCCGCGTCGATGTCGCGGGGCATGGCCAGGTCCAGCAGGAAGAAGAAGGGGGCGGGCCGCTCGGCGACCGGCTCGGGCCGGCGCCGCTCGGGGATCCGGCCGACGGTGGCGGCGGTCGCGGCGAGCGCGGCGATCAGCTCGGCGTCCGCCTCCGGGGTGCGGCGCTCGCGCCGGTCCAGGGTGCCGCCCGCCGCCCAGGCCGCGTGCTGCTCCAGGGCGGCCGCGTCCAGGCCGGCCACGGCGGCCTCGCCCATGAGGGAGAAGCCGGGCTGTACGGCGGCCAGGTCCAGCGGGCAGTTGTCGTCGGCGCCGTGCCCGGTGTGCCGCGCGGGCGCGGCGGGCTTCACGGCCGGGGCGCCGCTGTCGGCGGCGGGCTGCCCGGTGCGGCCCTCGACCGCCTGCGCGACGGTCTCCGCCGTCAGCACCAGACCGGTCGCCCCGGTACAGGAGACGACGACGTCGGCACGTGTCAGTTCGCCGCCCACGGCGTCCATCGGCACCGCGCGGGCGCTCACCGCGTTCTCCTCGGCCTCGCCGAGGATCCGGGCGAGCCGCTCGGCGCGTTCGAAGGTGCGGTTGGCGACGACGACCTCGGCGACACCGGAGCGCGCGAGCGTGGCCGCGGCCAGCGACGACATCGATCCGGCGCCGATGACCAGCGCCTTCTTGCCCCGGGCCCAGTCGGTGACGGGCGTGCCGACGGCCAGCTGCTCCAGGCCGAAGGTGACCAGGGACTGGCCGGCCCGGTCGATGCCGGTCTCGGTGTGGGCGCGCTTGCCGACCCGCAGGGCCTGCTGGAACAGGTCGTTCAGCAGCTTGCCGGCGGTGTGCTGCTCCTGGGCGCGGGCCAGGGAGTCCTTGATCTGGCCGAGGATCTGGCCCTCGCCGACGACCATCGAGTCCAGGCCGCAGGCCACCGAGAACAGGTGGTGGACGGCCCGGTCCTCGTAGTGCACGTACAGGTACGGCGTCAGCTCGTCCAGGCCGACCCCGCTGTGCCGGGCGAGCAGCGTGGACAGCTCGGCGACACCGGCGTGGAACTTGTCCACGTCGGCGTACAGCTCGATGCGGTTGCAGGTGGCGAGCACCGCGGCCTCGGCGGCGGGCTCGGCGGCGAGCGTGTCCTGGACCAGCTTGAGCTGGGCGTCCGCGCTCAGCGCCGCCCGCTCCAGCACGCTGACCGGGGCGCTGCGGTGGCTCAGTCCGACGACGAGGAGGCTCATGCCGGCATCACGGCGGGCACGTCCCCGTCGGGTCCCTGGTCGGCGTCGGCGTCGGCGGCCGCGCCCCGGGCAGCGGTGGCGGGCAGCGCGCCGTCGCCCGCGGCGATCTCCTCGCCGGCCTTGCGCTGCTCGTGGAAGGCGAGGATCTGCAGCTCGATGGAGAGGTCGACCTTGCGCACGTCGACGCCGTCCGGGACGGACAGCACGGTCGGCGCGAAGTTCAGGATGGAGGTCACCCCGGCGGCCACGAGCCGGTCGCAGACCTGCTGGGCGGCGCCGGCCGGGGTGGCGATCACCCCGATGGACACACCGTTGTCCTTGATGATCTTCTCGAGCTCGTCGGTGTGCTGCACGGGGATGCCCGCGACCGGCTTGCCGGCCATGGCCGGGTCGGCGTCGATGAGCGCGGCGACCCGGAAGCCGCGGGAGGCGAAACCGCCGTAGTTGGCCAGGGCGGCGCCGAGGTTGCCGATACCGACGATCACTACCGGCCAGTCCTGGGTCAGGCCGAGTTCGCGGGAGATCTGGTAGACGAGATACTCCACGTCGTAGCCGACACCGCGCGTTCCGTAGGAACCCAGGTACGAGAAGTCCTTGCGCAGCTTGGCGGAGTTGACTCCCGCCGCCGCGGCCAGCTCCTCGGAGGAGACCGTGGGTACCGAGCGTTCCGACAGAGCGGTGAGGGCTCGGAGGTACAGCGGAAGGCGGGCGACGGTGGCCTCGGGAATCCCTCGGCTACGGGTCGCCGGTCGGTGTGTTCGGCCAGTTGCCACGGTGCTCCTGCGGGTAGAGCGGGGCTGTAGGCGGTCATACGTCCCCAGACCGCCCCGTCGACAGCAGGCTATGTCTTTGTGAACGCGTGCACAAAGATGGTGTCCGATTTGCCCGGCAGAAGTGACCGGGGTCACGCACTTTTCCCGCCCGTGGCGGGAACCGGCGCACACGCAGCGGCGTTCCTTCGTTACTGGGGGCAAAACCGCACACTCTCCTCACGAATCCCGCCCCCGAGACCAAACCGCCGTCGATCCTAAGCGACTTTCCGGCCAGTTTGGACTACTCGGTCAGTGCCCGGCGCAGCCGCTCCTCGTTCACGCGCCAGAAGGTGTGCTGTTCACCGTCGATCAGAACGACAGGGATCTGCTCCCAGTAGCGGTCGTGCAGCTCCGGGTCCTCGGTGATGTCCCTCGGCTCCCACGGCACGCCGAGATCGCCGCACACCTTCTCCACCACCGCCTGCGCGTCGTCGCACAGGTGACAGCCGGGCTTGCGGACCAGGGTGACCAGCCGGGCGCGCGGGCCGGCCTTGCGTCGGAAGATCGGACTCATACCGGTCATTCTCGCGCGCCCCGCCGCCGCGCCCGGCCGCCTCCCGCACCGGCCGGTCGCCCGCAGTTCACACCCCGCCCGCCGCTCGGCTCCGGAACCTCCGAACAGACTGGCTATGCTCGCGTCATGGCCGCTCTTCGATGGCTCTCTCCCCGTAGGCGCTCCGCCACGGCGCGGAGCGTGTTGGCAGGCGAGGCTTCGGCGGAGGCCGCCCGCAAGTCCTCGCAGGAGACCGCCCCGCCCGCGGAACCGCAGTTCCCGGTGATCGGCGACGTCCGCGCCGCCGCCTTCTTCGACCTGGACAACACGGTGATGCAGGGCGCCGCGCTCTTCCACTTCGGCCGGGGCCTGTACAAGCGCAAGTTCTTCGAGACCCGCGACCTGGCCCGGTTCGCCTGGCAGCAGGCGTGGTTCCGGCTGGCCGGCGTCGAGGACCCCGAGCACATGCAGGACGCCCGCGACTCGGCGCTGTCGATCGTCAAGGGCCACCGGGTCGCCGAACTGGAGACGATCGGCGAGGAGATCTACGACGAGTACATGGCCGGCCGCATCTGGCCCGGCACCCGCGCCCTGGCCCAGGCCCACCTGGACGCGGGCCAGAAGGTGTGGCTGGTCACCGCGGCCCCGGTGGAGATCGCCCAGGTGATCGCGCGCCGGCTGGGCCTGACCGGCGCGCTCGGCACGGTGGCCGAGTCGGTCGACGGCGTCTACACCGGCCGACTGGTCGGCGAGCCCCTGCACGGCCCCGCCAAGGCCGAGGCGGTGCGCGCCCTGGCCGCGGCCGAGGGGCTGGACCTCTCGCGCTGCGCGGCCTACAGCGACAGCCACAACGACATCCCGATGCTCTCCCTGGTCGGCCACCCCTACGCCATCAACCCGGACGCCAAGCTGCGCCGGCACGCCCGCGAACAGGACTGGCGCCTGCGGGACTACCGCACGGGCCGCAAGGCGGCGAAGGTCGGCATCCCGGCGGCGGCCGGCGTCGGCGCGGTGGCCGGCGGCACCGCGGCCGCGATCGCGCTGAGCCGCCGGCGCCGGTAGCCGTCAACCGCGCGAGCCGCGCCCCTGCGACGGCACCCGCGGAAGGCGCGTGTACATCACCTTGTTCAAGTTGCCCTGCAGTTCACCCAAACACGCGATTTTCCGGTCACCAATCGATCAGGTTGCGGCACTCAACCAGGCATCAAACGGCCACGGAAACGACGCAATCGACGATTTGAGCAACTCGGTGTAGCAGGGCCTGTACGAAGCGTTATTCTCCTCAGACGCAATCCGGTACCCCTCCGTCGCTACGACGGGTGAAAGGTCCGGCACTGCATGTGATGAAAGCTCTGCCTCTGGGAGTCCCGTGTACCCACACGTCGGGGTTGACGCCTCGGGCCTGGCTACGCTGCGCGCGACGGTCGCGGCGGTCAAAGAGACGCTGCGCGGTTTCGTCCCCGCCGCGCCCGCCGCCCCCGCCTTCGCCTCCTTCGCCGCCGCCGCGCCCGCGGGCCCGTGCTACGCACTGGCCGACGGCGGCGCCGCCGTCGGCAGACGAGGGCGCGCCGGCGGCCCTGCCACCGCCCGCCGCCCGGCCGCCGACAGCGACAGCGCCCGGATGATGGACCTCGTCGAGCGCGCCCAGGCCGGCGAGGCCGAGGCCTTCGGGCGGCTCTACGACCAGTACAGCGACACCGTCTACCGGTACATCTACTACCGCGTCGGCGGCCGGGCCACCGCCGAGGACCTCACCAGCGAGACCTTTCTGCGGGCGCTGCGCCGGATCGGCACCTTCACCTGGCAGGGCCGCGACTTCGGGGCCTGGCTGGTCACCATCGCCCGGAACCTGGTCGCCGACCACTTCAAGTCCAGCCGCTTCCGGCTGGAGGTCACCACCGGCGAGATGCTCGACGCCAACGAGGTGGAGCGCTCCCCGGAGGACTCCGTCCTGGAGTCGCTGTCGAACGCCGCCCTGCTCGACGCCGTACGGCGGCTCAACCCGCAGCAGCAGGAGTGCGTGACGCTGCGCTTCCTCCAGGGCCTCTCCGTCGCCGAGACCGCCCGCGTCATGGGCAAGAACGAGGGCGCCATCAAGACCCTCCAGTACCGCGCCGTACGCACCCTCGCCCGGCTGCTGCCGGACGATGCCCGCTGAGCACGGGGCGTGAAGTCAACTCACGCTATGTGACGGTCCGTTGACTTTCCGAACCGGCCGTCCGCCGTCCGTAACCCAAGTGCCGCGCCAGTCGTTGTGCGGGATACAGGCTCCCTGTGGTCGCGTCCCGGCCGATCCCTGATCACCCGATCTGTGGCACCGGTCGCGGACGTGCCCCTCAGGACCCCCTGGGGAGTCGACCGTCATGACGAGAGGAGGTGCCGCCAGTGATCGCGAACGTATCGGCGCACCGGCGGGCGAACGCCTTCGCCCAGGCCCTGGAGGAGCAGTCCGACCGGGACACGGCGGCCGAGCAGTCCGACAGTCCGGCGGGCTCACCGCCGACCACCGAGGAACAGACCGAACGGGGCCGGCTGCTGGCCCTGACGGCGGGTCTCGGCGGACTGCCCCGGCCACAGCTCGACCCCGAGGTCAAGGTCGTCCAGCGGGCCCAGCTGGTGGCCGCGATGGAGGCCATGCTCCAGGAGGGCACGGGGGCGGACGCGTCGGTGCCCGGGCAGCGCTCCCACCGGGCCAAGGGCGTGCACCGGGCGAGCCCGCTGGGCAAGCTCCGCCCGCGCACCAGGCTGACCAAAGGGCTCGCCGCCGGCGGGCTCACCGTGGGCGTGGCCGCCGGAGCCTTCGGCGGGGTCGCCGCCGCCAGCTCCGACGCCCTGCCCGGCGACTCGCTGTACGGCCTGAAACGCGGCATCGAGGACTTCCGGCTCAACTACCTGACCGACGGCGACGACCAGCGCGGCCAGACCTACCTCGACCAGGCGTCCACCCGGCTGAGCGAGGCCCGGCGGCTGCTGGAGCGCGGCCGGGGCGGCCATCTGGACCACGAGTCCATCGGCGAGATCCGCCGCACCCTGTCCGGGATGCGGCACGACGTCACCGAGGGCCACCGGCTGCTTCACGCGGCCTACGAGGCCGATCCGGACTCCCTCGGCCCGATCCAGGCGCTGTCCGCGTTCTCCCGGTCCCACCGCGAGGCGTGGAGCGCGCTCAGCGACAAGCTGCCCGTGCAGCTGGGCGATGTGAAACAGCAGGTGTCCTCGGTCTTCGACGCCATAGACGAAGAGGTCGCCCCGCTCCAGTCCCTGCTTCCCCAGCCGCCGGCCCCGCCCGGCCACGGCAGGCACCGCGGCGGCTCCGGACCGGCGGCCACCGGCTCCTCCGACGGGCACCGGCCGACCTCGCCCGGCGCCACCGGCCAGGACCCGTCCGCCGGCCAGCACCCCGGCACCGGCACCCCGAGCGGCCCGGCCACCGGCAGCAGCGGCGACGGCCTCCTCGGCGGCACGGGCGACCTGCTCGACCCGCCGAAGACCGGCCCCGACGGCGACGGCTCCCCGCCGGCCGGCAAGTCCCCGGCACCGCAGCCCGACGTCACCATCCCGCCGCTCCTGCCGGACCTGCTGCCCGGCCTCGGCATCGACGGCGAGGCCGCGGACTGACCCGGTACGGCCACGGCACCGGGGCGCCCCGCTTCGAGCAGGGGTGCCCCGGTGCCGTACCCGCCGGCCGTCCGTCCGTCCGGGAGACCTCAGAAGAACACCGACCGGCGCTGCACCAGCAGCTTGTACAGCGTGTGCTGGATCTGCTCCCGCACCTGGTCGGTCAGGTTGAACATCAGCATCGGATCCTCCGCCGCGTCCACCGGATAGCCGTCCGTGGCGATCGGCTCGCCGAACTGGATCGTCCACTTCGTCGGCAGCGGAACGGCACCGAGCGGCCCCAGCCACGGGAACGTCGGCGTCAGCGGGAAGTACGGGAAGCCGAGGACCCGGGCCAGCGTCTTGGCGTTGCCGAGCATCGGGTAGATCTCCTCCGCCCCGACGATCGAGCACGGGATGATCGGCGCGCGCTGCCGCAGGGCCGTGGAGACGAAGCCGCCCCGGCCGAACCGCTGCAGCTTGTAGCGCTCGCCGAACGGTTTCCCGATGCCCTTGAAGCCCTCCGGCATCACCCCGACCAGCTCGCCCTGGCCCAGCAGCCGTTCCGCGTCCTCGGCGCAGGCCAGGGTGTGCCCCAGCTTGCGGGCCAGTTCGTTGACCACCGGCAGCACGAAGACCAGGTCGGCCGCCAGCAGCCGCAGGTGCCGGCCGGCCGGATGGTGGTCGTGCACCGCCACCTGCATCATCAGGCCGTCCAGCGGCAGCGTCCCGGAGTGGTTGGCGACGATCAGCGCCCCGCCCTCGGCCGGGATGTTCTCCAGGCCCCGCACCTCCACCCGGAAGTACTTCTCGTACAACGGCCGCAGCAGCGACATCAGGACCTGGTCGGTCAGCTCCTCGTCGTAGCCGAAGTCGTCGACCTCGTACTCCCCGGTGAGCCGGCGCCGCAGGAAGGCCAGCCCGGCCGCCACGCGCCGCTCCAGGCCGCCGTCCCCGGCGCCGTCCGCGCCGGACTCCGACGGCCGGGCCGGTTCCGGCGGTTCCTCCTCGTGGCCCGGCAGGGGCTGGACCGCGCCGATCCCGCCCGGCTGCTCCCCGGGCACGCCCCGCCGGCCGCTGCCGCCGCGCCGCCGCGCCTGCCGCTGCGCCGCGCTCCCGCGGGACCGGTCGTCGTCGAACGGAATGACCTTGGCGTCCGCCATCGTTGCCGCTCTCCTCAGTTGGCGCCGTGCTTCTGGAGCCGGCCGCCCGCCTTCGCGGCCAGCGCGGCGAGCCGGTCGACGGTTCCCGCCAGGGTCTGCGGGGGCACCAGTCCCGGGCCCTGGCCGCGCGCGAAGTCCGCGAAGGTCTCGGCCGTCGTGTAGCGGGGCGTGAAGCCCAGCGTCTCGCGCATCTGGGTGGTCTCCACCACCCGCCCGTGGGTGAGCAGCCGGATCTGCTCCGGTGAGAAGTCCGTCATGCCCAGCGTACGGACCAGGGAGCCGGCCCAGGTCACCGCGGGCAGCAGCAGCGGCACGGTGGGCCGGCCCAGCCGCCGGGAGCACTGCGAGAGCAGCAGCACGCCGTCCCCGGCGATGTTGAAGGTGCCGCTGTTGAGGGTGGACCGGCGCGGCTCGTGCGAGGCGATCCGCAGCACCTCGATCACATCGTCCTCGTGCACGAACTGAAGCCGCGGGTCGTAGCCGAACACGGTCGGCAGGACGGGCAGCGCGAAGTACGAGGCGAGCGGGGTGTCGGCGGCCGGGCCGAGGATGTTGGCGAACCGCAGCACGCACACGGCCACGTCCGGCCGGCGCCGCGCGAACCCGCGCACATAGCCCTCGACCTCGACGGCGTCCTTCGCGAAGCCCCCGCTGGGCAGCGACTTGGGCGGCGTCGTCTCGGTGGACACGGCCGGATCGCGGGGCGCGGAACCGTAGACGTTCGTACTGGACTTCACCACCAGCCGCCGCACCGCCGGCGACTTCTGGCAGGCGCCGAGCAGCTGCATGGTGCCGATGACGTTGGTCTCCTTGACCGTGGTCCGGCTGCCGCCGCCCAGGGCCGTGCCCGTGACGTCCAGGTGGACGACCGTGTCGGCGCCGGTCTCGGCGAGCACCCGGGCGATGGCCGGCTGGCGGATGTCGGTCTGGACGAAGTCGGCGCCGCCCAGGTGGTGGGCCGGCGGCACCGCGTCCACCGCGATCACCCGGTCGACCTCCGGGTCCCGCTGGATCCGCCGCACGAACCGGCCGCCCAGCTGCCGGGCCACTCCGGTGACGAGCACGATCCTGCCCAAGATCCGCGCCCTCCCTTCCGCGTGAGCGGTGTCCCGCGTTCCCGTGTGCGGCCAACCTAGCCGTTCGGCGTCGCGGTGTGCGGACCCCGGGTGTCCCGGCCGCGCGATTTCCCCCATCGGAAACACGCCCGCGCCCCGCCGGACATGCCTGTGGCCCTCCACCAGCACGGGTGAAGGGCCACACGCCTCGCCTCGCGGCGCCGCCTACTTCTTGTTGCGACGCTGAACGCGCGTGCGCTTGAGCAGCTTGCGGTGCTTCTTCTTGGCCATCCGCTTGCGCCGCTTCTTGATAACAGAGCCCACGACTACCCTCGCTCACTTCTCATCACTCGGTTGTTTGGGCGCCATGGGCCCACACGACCTACGAGGGGCTAGCCTACCCAACCGAGCGCCGAGGTCGTAATCGAGGTGCCGTCCCCGGCTGTCCGGGGTCGCCGTCAGGCCGTCTCCACCCCCACATAGCTGTCGCGGAGGTACTCGTGTACCGCTTGCTCCGGGACGCGGAACGACCGTCCCACCCGGATCGCGGGCAGATGACCGCTGTGCACCAGGCGGTACACGGTCATCTTCGACACTCGCATCACCGAGGCGACTTCCGCCACGGTAAGGAACTGAACCTCGTTCAGAGGCCTCTCGCCAGCTACAGCCATGACACACCTGAACCTTCCGCACTCGACGGCCACCGGCTTCCCCTCCGGTGACTCTTCGTCGCTGCGTGCTCACTCCCCAGACTAGGGGCGGGTGATACGAGTGGGGAAGAGGTGCACCCATCGGCGGATTACCGTGACAGACACGCTCGATTGAGTACGTAGCGGGTCAGCGGACGGTAGTGAGCAGACCGCATCGCATCGTCAACCGGAACGACGACGGACACCCGCCCCTCGGCCTCGCCGACGAACGGCGCCGGATCGTCGGTGTCGGCCAGACCAATGGCCTCGAACCCTAGCTGACCTGCGCCGCAGACCCATCCGTGATCTCCGACGACCAGCTCCGGCAGCGGCCCGCCGGCCTCCGCCGCGGCCTCCAGCGCCACCCGAACCGGGAGGGGTGAGTGGGTGTGGGCGCCCGGCTCACCACCGGGGCGCCCGCCCGCCGGTTCCCGCACCAGGGCAACCCCTCGTACGTAGTCGAGACGATGGGCGCGTAGGCCGAACCGGGTCAATATGTCGACACGGCGGCCCTGCGCCGGGGTGAGGACCTCACATCCCGCCGCCGACAAGGCGTCCGCGAGAGCGGCGTAGAAACCGAGCAGCCGCCGCGGGTGCCCGGTGCCCAGCAGCACGGGAGCGCCGCGCCGGGCCGCCTCCCCGAGCCGTCCGGCGAACGCGTCCAGCGCGGCGAGCGTCCGCTCCGGGTCGATCACGTCCGGCCCGCTCGTGCACCGCGGGTCGGCCGACACTCCGCACCGCCGCGCCATGAGCGCGAGCACGTCCCCGAAGGCCCAGGCGCCTTCCGGGTCGAGACCGATCAGCGCCCGCGGGTCCCGGGCCGCGAACAGCCGGTAACTGCGCAGACTCGTCTCCCGCGAGGTCCCCACGACCCCGGCCAGCCCGGCGGCGAGCAGATGGGCGCGGAGCGGGGCGGCGGTCGGCACGGATGCGATGGTGGCCCATCCCGGCCGCGGCCGGGGCGGAAACGCGGGAACTGCGCACGGTCGGCCCAACCGAACACCCGCCGCCGCGCCAGGGCCTGTCCGGCCCTTCCCGGCCGCCGCGTCCCGGGCGACGACGCCAGGAGTCCGGCAGGTCCTAGGCCAGCAGGCCGCGCAGCGGGAACACCGCCCGACGGGTGGCCAGTACGGCCTGGTCCAGGCGGTCGGCGGGGTCGTAGCCCTCGTCCCACGACGCCCAGCCCACCGGCCACCGCCCGTCCGTCATCCGCTGCGGCCCCAACTGCCGGGTGCGCGCGAACACGTCCCGCCGCCAGCCCTCCGGGATCACCGTCTCCGGTGCCACCGGCCGGCCCGCCGCGATCCCCACCAGATGCGTCCACGACCGCGGTACGACGTCGACCACCGCGTATCCGCCGCCGCCCAGCGCCACCCACCTGCCGTCCGCGTACGTGTGCGCCAGGTCGTGGCACGCGAGCTGCACCGCCCGCTGGGCGTCCAGCGAGACCGCCAGATGCGCGAGCGGGTCCTCGAAGTGCGTGTCGGCCCCGTGCTGGGAGACCAGGACCTGCGGCCGGAACTCCGCGAGCAGTTCCGGCACCACGGCGTGGAACGCCCGCAGCCACCCGGCGTCCCCGGTCCCGGCCGGCAGCGCCACGTTCACCGCCGCGCCCTCCCCCGCGCCCGCGCCCGTCTCCTGCGGCCACCCGGTCTGCGGGAACAGCGTGCGGGGATGCTCGTGCAGCGAGATGGTCAGCACCCGCGGGTCCTCCCAGAACGCGGCCTGCACACCGTCCCCGTGGTGCACGTCGACGTCCACGTAGGCGACCCGCTCGACCCCCAGCTCCAGCAGCCGCGCCACCGCCAGCGCCGCGTCGTTGTAGACGCAGAACCCCGAGGCCCCGCCCGGCATCGCGTGGTGCAGGCCGCCCGCGAAGTTCACCGCGTGCCCGGCGTCGCCCCGCCACACCGCCTCCGCCGCGCCCACCGACTGGCCCGCGATCAGCGCGGACACCTCGTGCATCCCGGCGAACGCCGGGTCGTCGGCCGTGCCGAGCCCGTACGACCCGTCGGCCGCCGCCGGGTCGGCCGACACCGCCTTCACGGCCTCGATGTAGTCCTCGCGGTGGACCAGCCGCAGCGTCGACTCGCCGGCCGGTTTGGCCGCGACGACCTCCACCTCCCGGTCGAGTCCGAGGGCGCCGACCAGCCGGCGGGTCAGGTCCAGCCGGACCGGGTCCATCGGATGACCGGGACCGAAGTCATAGCCCGTTACTGCCTCGTCCCACATCAGCTGTGCGCGGCCGCTCATGCCCGCCACCGTATCGGTCCGGTTGAGCGGCGAACGACCTGGCGTACCCGAGTGTCACCAGGACCAGCACCATCGGCACCAGCATCGCTCCCCGGTAGCTCCAGGCGTCACCGAGCGCGCCCACCAGCGGCGAACCGATCAGGAAACCCACGTAGTTGAAGATGTTCAGCCGCGCGATCGCCGCGTCCGAGGCGCCGGGACCGTGCTGCTCGAAGGCGTGCCGGCCGGCCGCCGCGAAGGTCTGCGGCACCAGCACGCACAGCCCGAGCCCCAGCAGGGTGAACCCGAGCATCCCGACCCACGCGCCGGGCGCCAGCGCCACCACCGCGAACCCGCCGGCCGCGACCAGCGCCCCCAGCCGCACCACCGCCGCCGCCCCGAACCGCCGGACCCCGAGGTCCCCGACCGTCCGCCCGGCCAGCGTGGTCACCATGTACACGTTGTACGGCACGGTCGCGAGCTGCTCCGAGCCGCCCAGCACGTCCTTCAGGTACTTCGCGCTCCAGTTGGAGACCGTCGAGTCCCCGATGTACGCGAAGGTCATCACCAGGCACAGCGGCAGCAGCAGCCCGAGGCCCGCGTTCCCGCCCCGCCCGGACCGCCCCGCCGCCGGCGGCGCCGCCTCCCCGTCGGCGTACCACCGGCTCCCCGCCAGCGCCGCCGGCAGCAGGACGGCCACCGCCGGCAGGTACGACACCCACAGCGCGAGCTGCCAGTGCGCCCCGGCCCAGGCCAGCGAGGCCCCGACGATCCCGCCCAGGCTGTAGGCGGCGTGGAAGCCGAGCATGATGCTGCGCCCGTACGCCCGCTGGAGGCTGACGCCGAGCATGTTCATCGACGCGTCCAGCATCCCGACCGCCAGCCCGAAGACGCCCAGCGTCACCGCCAGGGCGGCCACCCCGGGCCCACCCGCCCCGGCACCGAGCAGCGCCAGCAGCACCACCGGCTGGGACCAGCGCAGCAGCCGGCTGGGCCGTACCCGCCGCACCAGCCTCTCGGTGACCACGCTGCCCGCCCCGGCGAGCACCGGGACGGCGGCCAGGAAGACCGGGAGCAGCGCGTCGGAGATGCCGTACCGGTCCTGGACGGCCGGGATGCGCGTCACCAGCAGGGCGAAGGCGACGCCCTGGGCGAAGAAGGAGAACGCCAGCGAGGCCCTGCCGCGCCGCAGCTCATCAGTCATGGCGGCGAGAGTAGGGCCCCGGGCTACCTGTGGGTAGATCCAGCCAAAGGTGAATTCTGTTCAGTTCCGGTGCGGCCGGACGGTGTTCAGGCGGCGACGGCCAGCGCGGGCCGCTCCCCGCGGGCGGCCCGCGCCTCCGCTTCGGCCTCGGCCTCGGCCTCGGCCTCGGCCTCGGCCTTGAGCATCCGCTCCATCGGCTCGACGGCGAGACCGCCGCCGACCACGAACCCGGTCACCATCGCACCGACCAGCATGACCGAGCCCAGCCACACCATGGTGTCCACGGGCAGGGTGTACGCGCCGACGACCCGGGCGGCGCACTCGGCCAGCAGGACCAGCCCCCACACCACGGAGAACAGCCGCTCCTTGGCCCGGAACGCCGCCGACCCGGCCGCCGACCCGGTCACCAGCCGCTGCCAGGCAGCCTCCTTGTCCGCGTCGCCCTTGACCAGGAAGGGCTTCATGCCCGCGGTCATCATGGGCCGGCCCAGACGGACGGAGACCAGGATGCCGAGGGCCACCGTGCTGCTGACCGCGCCGTCCTTGGCGAGCATCAGCCGCGGGTCGCCCGAGACGAAGCTCAGCGTCAGCGAGACGACGTTCACGACGAGGATCAGCGCCGCCAGCGCGTTGGTCCTGCGCTCGCGGACCAGGCCCCACAGCGTCCGTGCCGCGGGCACCACGCTGCTCCAGCCGAGGGCGGCGACGGTGCCCATCCCGAAGGCGCTCTTGAAGAGGTAGTACGACCCGAGCGGCAGCGCCACGTCGATCAGCAGCGGCTTGAAGTTGTCCAGCGGGCCCGGCGTCCGGCCCTGGTTCCCCGTGTGCGTCGTCATGCCCCCTAGCTTCGCCGCCGGCCGGGTCCGGCCACCAGAAACGATCGTCCGGACGTCGGCATGACATATGTCAGGCGGGACGGCCGACCGGGGTCAGGCCAGCAGGCCGGGCAACTCGCCCAGGTCCGAGAAGAGATGGCCGGCGGCGGCGAGCCGGTCCGGCGGGGTCATGGCGGTGAAGCCGTACACGTCCATCCCGGCCGCCACGGCCGCCTGTACGCCCAGCGGGGAGTCCTCCACGACCAAGCACCGCTCGGGGGCCACGCCCATCCGCCCGGCCGCGTACAGGAACAGATCCGGGGCCGGCTTGCCCCGGCCGACGTCCTCCGCGCTGAAGATGCGCTCGTCGGTGAACCACCGGTCGAGCCCGGTCGTCCGGTGCCCCACCCGGATCCGCTCGTGGCTCCCGGACGAGGCCACGCAGTACGGCACTCCGTCCGCGGCCAGCTTCTCCAGTACGCCGGAGGCACCGGGCACGGGCCGCAGCTCCCGCTCGAACGCGGCGAACACCCGGGTGTGGAAGACCTCGTCGAAGTCCGCCGGCAGCCGCCGGCCCGTCCGCTCCAGCACCAGGTCGTGGACCCGGTGCATCGCCGACCCCATGTAGTCGCGGAGGGAGTCCTCGTACGACGTCGGGTGTCCCAGCTCGGTCAGATACGCGGCCAGGAGCCGGTTCGATATCGGCTCGCTGTCCACGAGGACGCCGTCGTTGTCGAAGATGACCAGGTCATAACGCATGGGCACACCCTAAACACAGAAAACCCCCGCACCGGAGTGCGGGGGTTTCCTCAAGAATTGTTCGGCGGTGTCCTACTCTCCCACAGGGTCCCCCCTGCAGTACCATCGGC